>NZ_GL987994.1:120342-437636 GCF_000158195.2 Fusobacterium mortiferum ATCC 9817 | reverse complement strand
TATATAGAGTTTAATAGAGGACTTACTTCAATAGTTGGTCCCAATGGAAGTGGAAAATCCAATATTCTTGATGCTGTATTATGGGTTTTAGGGGAGCAATCCTATAAAAACATTAGAGCTAAAGAGAGTTCTGATGTGATTTTCTCTGGTGGAAAAGATAAAAAAGCTATGAATTTTGCTGAGGTTTCCCTCTATATAGATAACAGTGATAGTTTTTTAGCAGTGGAAAATGATGAGATAAAAATAACTAGAAAGTTGCACTCTACTGGTGAAAATGAGTATTTTATCAATGATTCTAAATCAAGATTAAAAGATATAGCTAATCTATTTTTAGATACAGGAGTTGGAAAAAGTGCTTATTCTGTAATAGGACAGGGAAAAGTAGAAAGAATAATCAGTTCCTCTTCTAAAGAGATTAAAAGTATTATAGAGGAAGCTGCTGGAATAAAAAAATTCCAAGGGCAAAAAAATGAAGCTGTAAAAAATCTTGAAAATGTAGATACAGAGCTTGAAAAAATAGATTTAATTCTCAATGAAGTGGGAGAAAATAGAGATAAAGTAGAAAAACAAGCTGGAAAAGCTCAAGAATATTTAGAGTTAAAAAAAGAAAGGGATTCACTTGCTAAGGGAATATATCAATGTGAGTACAATAATAAAAACAGTGAGCTAGATAAAAGTAATCAAAGTAAAGAAAACCTAGATAGTGAAAATAATAAATTACAAACAGAGTTTGAAGAAATTGAAAATAGATTAGAAATAATTGATAAAAAAAAAATAGAGTTAAAAAAATATATAGAGGAAAACGGAAATAAAAATCAAGAATTAAAAAGAGAGATTGAAAGTAAGGAAAAAGAAAAAGTAAGAATAAGTGAAAGATGTGCTAGCTATAAAAGGGAGATAGAGGAAAGAGAAAGTAGAGTTACAGCTGGAGAAAGTAAAATTGAGGAGAAAAGAAAAAGTTTAGCTGAATTAGATAAAGAATCTCTTCTTGTTGCACAAAAAATAGAGTTACTATCTGAAGAAAATCAAATCTTTGAAAAAGAGATAAAGGATTTAGAGAAATCTAAAGAGGATTTTGAAACAGCTAGAGAGATAAAAAAGAAAAAAGTGATGGAACTTGAGTTAGAAAAAATGAAACTCATTAATGAGATTGAAAATTCTAACAGAAGGGTAAAGGGAAGCACTAATAAGATAAACTCTTTAAAAGAGGAACTAGAAGCAGCAAATAAAAAGATTTTTGAAGCGGAAAAAGAGTTAGTTAGTGCTAAAAAATCTAAAGAGGAAAAAACTTTAAGTCTCGAAAATATAAAGGGAAGAGGAGAGTTTTTAGAAAAAGAGATTAGTAGATGTAGCCAAAGAATGAACAAGCTTTCTGAAATAATTAGAAGTTCTGATTATGATGAAAAAAGATATTCGTCAAAATTACAAGCTCTACTTAGAATGGAAGAAAATAATGAGGGATTTTTTAAGGGAGTAAAAGAGGTATTAAATAGTAAGATACCTGGAGTAGAGGGAGTTTTTATCTCTCTTGTCAATGTCCCTGAAAAATATATGAAGGCTATTGAGGCTGGAGTCCCTGGAAATATACAAGATATCATAGTTTCAACAAGTGATGTAGCAAAAAAAGCTATCAATATTTTAAAAGAGAAAAAAGTAGGAAGAGCATCTTTCTTAGCATTGGATACTATCAAGGTAACTCCTAAAAAAGAGCCAAATATTAAATTAGATGGAGTTATTGGACTAGCTTCTAACCTAGTAGAAACCCAAGATAGATATAAAATAGTAGCAGAATTTATATTAGGAAATCTTCTTGTAGTTGAAAATATGGATACAGCTCTTAAGATAATAAAAAACTCTCTTTTTGCTGGAAACGTAGTTACTTTAAGTGGAGAACTTCTTAGCTCAAGAGGTAGAATTACAGGTGGAGATTCTGGTAACTCTACTGCTAGTCAACTTTTTGAGAGAAAAAGAGAGATAAAACAACTTAAAGAGCAAGTAGAAATTTTGAAAAAGAGAATTGAAGAGAGTGTTGAAGAACAAAATAAAATTAATAAAGAGTTGGAAAATTTTGAAAATGAAATAGATAGAATAGACAGTACTGAAGAGGAGCTTAGAAAACAAGTAAGATTAGCTTCAGAGTATTTTGAAGAGTGTAACTCTAAAGTAGAAAGAGTAAGTAAAGAGATTAGAACTATTAAAATAGAGCTAGATGAAGAGATAAAATACAGTGAGGAGTTTGAGAAAAAAATTACAAACTCTAACAACGAGATGGATAAGATACAAATTATTGTTAATGAACTTAAAAAAGAGGAAGAGGAAGATATTTTAAAAGCTCAAAAAATAAATAGTATAATCACTCAAAAAAGAGAGGAGTTCTCTGATAAAAAAATAATTTTCTTAAATGCTCAAGATAGAATAAGTCAAATTGAAAGAGAAAAAGCTAGAGAAGAGAAAGAGTATAAAATTCTTTTAAGTGAAAAAGAGGATATAAAACAAAAAATCTCCCTATTGAGAAAAGAGGTAGAAGTATTAGAAAAGAGTGAAAGTGCTCTTACTCAAGAGATTGATGAAAGACTTCAAAAATATGAAAGTGAAAATATTGAGATAACAGAGAAAAAACAAATAAATGAAAAGTTAAGTGAAGAGGAAAGAGAATTAATTAAAAAAAGAAAAGAGATAGATAGTTTTCTACTTCATAAAAGAGATGCTCTGAACAAATTAAATGATTTAATTGAAAGATTAAAAAGTGATTTGGAAAGATTAAAAGAAAATCTTGAGTCTTTAGAAGAAATAGAGAGTGTTGAAATTAGTATAGAAAATATCAAAGAGTGTAAAGAGAGATTTAAATCTTTAGATAACAGATTAAAAAATTTCCAAGCTGTAAACCTTCTAGCTATTGAGGAGTTTAAAGAATTAAATGAGAAGTATACTTTCCTTTCTTCACAAAAAGAGGATTTAGTTAAGGGAAAAAATGTACTTTTAGATTTAATAAAAGAGATAGACGAAACTATACACAGTAGATTTTTTACTGCCTATAAAGCTATTGATGAAAATTTCAATAAGATGTGTATGGAAACTATAAATAATGCTGAAGGAAAATTAATTTTAAATAACCCAGATAACTTTGATGAGTGTGGAGTAGAGATATTTGTTAAATTTAGAAATAAGAAAAGACAATCTCTATCTTTATTATCTGGTGGAGAAAAATCTATGGTTGCTATTGCCTTTATTATGGGAATATTTATGTTCAAACCTAGTCCATTTACATTCTTAGATGAGATAGAAGCAGCACTTGATGAAAAAAATACTAGAAAATTAATAGGTAAACTAAAAGAATTTACAGATAAATCTCAATTTATATTGATTACTCACAATAAGGATACTATGAGAGAATCTGAAAGTATATTTGGAGTAACTATGAATAAAGAGATTGGAATATCTAAAATTGTTCCTGTAAAATTTTAAATATAGAGTGTGAAGAGAATTAAAAAATGGAAAATTCCTTGACTTTTTACTTTTACTAAGGGTAAAATATAGAGTAGAACATTTTTATTTGAGGAGTAATAATGAGGATATTAGCATATATATATTACCTCATCACATCTTTAAGGAACTTTCTCTATGATAAGAGAATTCTTCCTATAAGGAGGGTAGAGGGAGTAGAGATTATCTGTATAGGTAACATCACAGTAGGAGGAACTGGTAAAACTCCCGCTGTACAATATTTTGTAAAAAGATTACAAAAAATGGGAAGAAAAGTAGCTGTTGTTTCAAGAGGATATAGAGGAAAGAGAAAAAGAGAGCCTCTTTTAGTAAGTGATGGATATGAAATTTTTGCTACTGCTAGAGAGAGTGGAGATGAACCATTTATACATGCTCTTAATTTAAAAGTTCCCATTGTTGTCAGTTCAAATAGATATAAAGGTTGTATGTTTGCTAAAAAACATTTTGGTGTAGATACCATTGTTTTAGATGATGGATTTCAACATAGAAAGCTTTATAGAGATAGAGATATTGTTTTAATAGATGCTACTAATCCATTTGGTTGGGGAGAGGTTCTTCCTAAAGGAATGCTCCGTGAAGATTTTAAAAAAGGAGCAAGAAGAGCTTCTGAATTTATTATAACAAAATCTGATTTAGTAAGTGAAAGAGAAGTTGAGAGAATAAAAAAATATCTTAAAAAGAAATTAGGAAAAGAGGTTTCTATAGCAAAGCATGGTGTTACATCTCTTTGTGATTTAAAAGGAAACCAAAAACCTCTTTTCTGGGTAAAAGGAAAAAGAGTTTTACTATTTTCTGGATTAGCTAACCCTTTAAATTTTGAAAAAACAGTGATCTCATTAGAGCCTTCATATATTGAAAGAGTAGATTTTATGGATCATCATAATTTTAAAAGAAAAGATATCGAACTTATACAAAGACGTGCTGATAGTATGAAAGCTTCATTTATAATAATGACTGAAAAAGACTTAGTAAAACTTCCTACTGATATACCTATGGAAAATTTCTTTGTCTTAAAAATAGAGTTTACAGTTTTAGAGGATAATTGTTTAAAAGGAATTGGAGGAAATATAAATAATGCAATGTGATATGCTAAATATAATAAAAGAAAAGAAAGCCAGTGAACTTTTCAATCTTTTAGAAAGTCAAGGTAAGATAGAAGTTTTGAGTGAATGTGCTCAATTTTTAGATAAAAGAGCATATATCACTATTGATACAAATGGAAATCTAAAAAGAAAAAAAGGAAGTATAGCTCTTCCAGTAATAGCTTTTTTAAATGATAATAACCTTTTTGTAGAAGAGTTACTATACTCTTGTGATATAAAAGAGAGGCAAAATTTAGACAAAATTGAAAGATATTCTAGTTTGGATATAGAAAAAGTAAAGACTAACTATATTAAAACTCTTTTTAATGGAAATCTTGAGTTTGCAAAAAGATATGGAAAAGAGCTATTCTTAAGAGATAGGAAAGAATTTTTTAAAATCTCTTCTAATTTTGCTCTAATAGGAACTAACAATATAAAACCTCTTATGGTATTAGCTTTAAATAAACTTATGTCTGAATACAATGAAAATATTTTCTATATTTTCATACAATATATGGTAAAATTTAGAGATAATACAGAGATATATGAAAAAGTTAGTGAATATGAAGGAGAAGCTAAGGAGATAAAAGAGATTTTAAAATCTAATAAAAATCTTTTAGAAAGCCTTGAAGGATTGGAAATTTTATCTTCCCTAAAATTAGTAGAGAATATAGATATATCTAATAAGAAAAAAGTCTTAGGAAAATTAAAATATATGATAGAAAATATAAAAGATTATACTCCACTTAGAGAAGTAGAAAAAAAACTTTTGGAGAGTTTTTTATAGGAGGTAGTGATGTTAGAGTATTTTAATAGCAAACTGATTACCTATATTAATGGAAAACATACAAAAGAGGAAGTTTTAAAAATATTAGTAGATTTAATTAGAGAAAACACTGATGTCTTAAAAGATGAACAGCATTTCTATGAAAATATAATGGCTAGAGAGGAATTAGGAAGTACTGGTATAGGTCAAGGAATTGCTATTCCTCATGCTAGAAGTGAAAAAATAGAAGAGATAGTAGTAGCAGTTGGATTAGTTGAAAATAAAATAGATTTTAATTCTCCAGATGGAGAAGGAGTAAATCTTATTTTATTAGTAGGTGCTCCTAAAGGAAAAAATAGAGAATATCTATCTCTTGTTTCTGAACTTATGAGAACTTTTAGAAATAAAAAATTAAGAGAAGCTGTAACTTGTGCTTCTAACTATCAAGAGCTTTTAGAAGCTATTGCGGAGTTAAAATGAGAATAGGAATTTATGGTGGAAGCTTTAATCCCATACATAAAGCTCATGTTGAAATAGTAAAATTTATTCTTAAAAAACTAGAATTAGATAGAATAATTATTATTCCTGTTGGAAAAGCTTCTCATAGAGATGATATTATGCTAAGTGGAGAACTTAGAAAAAAAATGTGTGAATTAGCCTTTGAAGGAAATGAAAAAATAATTATCTCTGATATTGAAATAAAAAGTAAAAAAACCTCTTATACTATTGATACCTTAAAAAAAATAATATCTTTTTATGGTGGACACCATGAATTTTATGAAATAGTTGGAGAAGATTCTGCTTATAACTTTTCTAAATGGAAAGATTATAAAAAAATATTAGAGTTAAGTAAAGTTATTGTTTTTCGTAGAGAGGGTTATAATGGTGGTGTTTCTCATAATAATATAATCTATTTAGATACTCCACTCTACAATATTTCCTCTACTTTAGTGAGAGAGAGGTTGAAAAAAAATGAAAAAGTTGATGACCTGCTTCCTCAAAAAGTAGCTGATTTTATTCAAAAAAATAAATTGTATAGATAATAATTCAAGAATGACTTTCGTTCAAAGAATAAAGAGCAAGTATGGCTTAGCTCACTAAAAACACAAAACTCGTTTCACTCAAACAGTTGTGTTTTTTAGCATTCGCTTTCGCTGACTTGCTCTATTTATTCTCTTCAATCTTCATCATTCTTGAATTTTATTTTTATATTATTTAGGAGGAAATTTATGAAACTATTTATTATATCAGATATTCATGGTTCTTTATACTATTTAAAAAAAGTGATGGAAATTTTTGAAAAAGAAAACTATGATAAACTTGTAATACTTGGAGATGAATTATATCATGGTCCTAGAAATCCTCTTCCTAAGGATTATTCTCCAAAAGAGGTAATTGAAATTTTAAATAAATATAAAGATAAAATCATAGCAGTAAGAGGAAATTGTGACAGCGAAGTAGACCAAATGGTGTTGAGTTATCCTATTATGAGCGATTATTCTATGATATATTTAGGAAATAAAAGAGTTTTTTTAACTCATGGACATATTTATAATATTGATAATCCTCTTCCTATGTCAGAAGGAGATATACTACTATATGGACATTTCCATATTCCAATGATTGAAAAAAAAGATGAGAGATATTTCTTTAATCCTGGTTCCATATCTCTTCCTAAAAATAATAGTAATCATAGCTTTGCTATCTTAGATGAAACTAAATTTCAAATTAAAGATTTAGATGAGAATATTTTAATGGAGATAAATTTCTAAATATAAACACACGATTTTTAAACACTTTTTTTGTAAAAAAATTGTAAAAAAAATAAAAAAGCTTACAATTCTTTGAAAAGTATGGTACAATATATCATACTGTATTAGAAAAATATAGGATTATTCTCTGAATTATAAATTAATAAAAAATTTATTACTCTTTTTTAACCGCTAAATGCTTATATAAAATTTGAACAGAGAGTTTCCTATAATAAAACAGATATATAAATATTATAGGACACTACGGTGGACAATGATGAATTTTAGATTATAAGGATGTGAATAATGGAAAAATTAGAACAATTTAGAGAATTAGGATTGAGTGAGAAAACATTAAAAGCTTTGGCAAAGAAAGGGTATGAACAGCCTACTCCTATCCAGGCGTTAACAATTCCAGCTCTATTAAATGGAGATAAGGATATAATTGGGCAAGCTCAAACAGGAACAGGAAAAACTGCTGCTTTCTCTCTTCCTATATTAGAAAATTTTGAGCCAAGTAAAGTTATACAAGCAATAGTTCTAGCTCCTACTAGAGAATTAGCTCTACAAGTAGCTGAAGAGATGAATAGTTTAGCTCACGGTAAAAAAATAAGAATTACTCCTGTATATGGTGGGCAATCAATAGAGTTTCAAATTAGACAATTAAAAAAAGGAACTGATATTATTGTTGGTACTCCTGGAAGAGTAATTGACTTAATGGAAAGAAAACTTATCAAGTTACAAGATTTAAAATATTTTATCTTAGATGAAGCAGATGAAATGTTAAATATGGGATTTGTAGAGGATATTGAAAAAATATTAGAAGCTACTAATGAAGATAAGAGAATGTTATTCTTTTCAGCAACTATGCCAAATGAAATTATGAAAATTGCTAAAAATCATATGAAAGATTATGAAGTTTTAGCTGTAAAAGCTAGAGAATTAACTACTGATTTAACTGATCAAATATATTTTGAAGTACATGAAAAAGATAAGTTTGAAGCTCTTTGTAGAATTATTGATTTAACTAGAGATTTCTATGGAATTGTTTTCTGTCGTACAAAAAATGATGCCAATGACTTAGTAGGAAAATTAAATGATAGAGGATATGATGCTGAAGGTCTACATGGAGATATCAGCCAAAATTATAGAGAGGTTACTTTAAAAAGATTTAAAGCTAAAAAGATAAATGTACTTGTAGCAACTGACGTAGCTGCTAGAGGAATTGATGTAAATGATTTATCTCATGTTATTAACTACTCTATACCACAAGAAGCTGAAAGCTATGTACATAGAATAGGAAGAACAGGAAGAGCTGGAAAAGAAGGAACTGCTATCACTTTTATCACTCCACAAGAGTATAGAAGATTACTTCAAATTCAAAGAATTGTAAAAACTGAGATAAGAAAAGAGAGAGTTCCTGAAATAAAAGATGTAATACAAGCTAAAAAATTCAGACTTATGGAAGAACTAAATAATATTTTAGCAGAAGGAAATTATGATAATTTTAAAGATTTTGCAAAGGAACTTCTAAATGGAGAACAAGCTTTGGATTTAGTTGCTGCTTTATTAAAACATGCTTATGATGATATCTTAGATGAGAATAACTACAATGAAATCAGTGAGGTTAAGTTAGAAAAATCTGGTAAAGTAAGATTATTTATTGCACTAGGTAGAAAAAATGCTATGACTCCTAAAAAACTTGTAGACTATGTTATAAAAAAATCTAAAGTTGATGATAGAAAAATTAAAAATGTTGAGGTTTTTGAAAACTTCTCATTTATGTCTGTTCCTTTTACTGAAGCTGAAATTATATTAGAAGCTTTCCAAAAAGATAAAAATGGTAAAAAGCCTCTTGTTGAAAAAGCTAAGGATAAATCTAACGAAGATAAAAGTAAGGAAAAAAAGGAAAATTCAAAAAGAAAGAAAAAAGAAAATAAATAGATTTTAAGGAGCTGTTTTCAGCTCCTTTTTCAATTATCTATTTTGTTCAGCGTATATATCTGCTTCTACTTTGATAAAAATATCTGCTATTACTCCATAAGCTTCTGCCCAAGCATTAAGAACTTCTTCAGTTGCTGTTTCTCCTAATACTTCTTTAATTGCACCTAAAAGATATTTTCCTACAATAGGATAATGCTCTGGTTTAACATTTACATTTACATGTGTTTTAGCAATTTTTTGTACAGCAGGAGCTAAAATAGCTAAATTCTCTATATTTTGAGCTGCTGCTAATACTGTCATCGCTAAAGCTTTTGGTTGAGAACCATCTTTTTGTTTTTCTGGATCAAACATAGCTCTTATATCTGGATTTTCTCCTAACATATTTTTATAAAATACTTGAGTAATCTCTACTCCTCTTTCTTTTAAAGCTGGTACTGTTGCTTTTACTATATCAATTGTTTTTTGTGATAACATATCTTATTTTCCTCCTTAAAACTAGATAATATTAGTATAATATATTTTTCTTTAAAAATCGGTAACATATGTTACCGACTAATCTTTATTTTTTTAGTAAACTTTAATTAAAAAATAAAGGAGTTTACTTTTAATGAAAAAAATAATTTTTATGATTTTATCTATAAATACAATTCTTTTAGGAAATGAAATTCATTTATCCTCAACAACTATTACAACAACTTCTGGTTTAAATACTCCATTAGTTGAAACTAATAAAAATATTACTTTAATTACAAAAGAAGATATCTCAAAAAAACAATATAATAATGTAGAAGCAATTCTAAGAGATACTCCTAACATAATCATTACTAATACTCAATTTGGTCCAACTATAAATCTTCGTGGAAGTGGAGAACGTTCAATGAGTAGAGTAAAAGTTATGATAGATGGAATCAACTTAACCCCACTTGAAGAATCTATGGGAAGTCTACCTCTTAATTCTATTCCTGTAAGTTCTATTGAAAAAATTGAAATAATACCTGGTGGTAGTGCTGCTTTATATGGAAGTGGAACAACAGGTGGAGTAATTAATATTATAACCTTAGCAGATAGTAGAAAAGATTTTATCTCTGCAGATCTCAAAGGTGGCTCGTATTATAATAAAAACTTAGATTTTTCAATAGGACAAAATATAAATGATAATCTTTATCTAAGTCTTGCTACACAATATTCTAATAAAGATGGATATAGAGAAAATGAAAATTCTGAAAATAAAAGTTTTAATGGAACATTAGACTATATTATAAATGAAAAACATAGAATAAAATTTCAAGGATTATATTTTAATGATGAAGGTAAAACATCTACTGAGATAAAAAAATCCTTACTTTCACAAAATAGACGAGCTAAAGGAGAAAATATTGATTTTGATAGTAAAAGAGGTTCTTTCTCTCTAGATTATGAATACAGAGCTAGCAACTCTCTAACTTTATACTCAAATATTTTCAAAACTAAATATGAAAGAAACTTTTTACAAAATGATACTAGAGATTTTTCTATTCCTAAATTTACTTCAAATATGCCATTTTCACCTTTAATAAAAAATTTAAAATCTACTTTAGATGGAAAATTTATTGAAGAATCTCAAGGGATTAAATTAAAATCTAAATTTGACTATGATAGTGGAACTTTAGTAATGGGATATGATTATACTACTACTAATGTTAAAAGAGATAGTTTAGTTACAACGGATAGATTTAAATTTTCAGATGTAAGTATTGATAACTTTCCTATTCCACCTAACCTTCTTGGAACTCTTGAAGGTATAGTTACTATAAAAAATAGTTTTGATATCAGTAAAGATACCCATGCACTATATTTACTTAATAATTATAATCTTACTGAAAAACTTGCTCTTACTACTGGACTAAGATATGAATATTCAAAATACAATGGTTATAGAAATTCATTTGGTAATATAAAAGGTTACAATTTAGAAAATGGTGGAATATTAGGCGGAATATTATTCCCTAATAATAATTCAAATAAAATTTTAATAAATGATTATACCGCTATAGATAAAAGTACAGATAATTTTGCTGGAGAAATTGGACTTAATTACAAATTTAGTGAAGTAGGAAGCATCTATACTAGATATGAAAGAGGTTTTATCTCTCCTCTTCCAAGTCAATTAACTAATAAAGAAAATCAAAAATATACTAATAGCAATCTAAAATCTGAAACTATTGATAGTATTGAATTCGGAATAAAAGATGTTATAGATAATAGTTTTATTACAGTATCTATTTTCTTTTCACAAACTAATAATGAAATAGCAACATTAGACAGAAATGCTAATAATCCAGCTTTAAAGGAATGGAAATTTGAAAATATCGGTCAAACAAGAAGATATGGCAGCGAAATTTTTGCTCAACACTATTTTGATAAGTTAACTTTAAGTGAGTCTATAACTTATGCTAAAATAAAAAAAGTCAATAGTAACGAATGGTTAAAGGAAGGAGATAAAGTTCCAATTGTTTCAAAATGGAAAATCACTTTAGGAGCTGATTATAAATTTAATGATAAATTTTCTCTAGGAGCAACTTATGTCTATAATAGTAGCTATGAAAAAAGAGAACTAGAATCTTACAATAAATATAAAATTTCTGGATTTGGAGTAACAGACTTATATGGAAAATACAATATAAAAGATTATCTAACTGTTAAAATTGGAGTTAATAACATATTTAATGAACACTATAATTATTTTGAAACTGCAACAACAGCTATTCCTGCTCCAGAAAGAAATTATTACTTAGGACTATCACTAAAATTTTAAATATTATGTAATTACTCAGCCAGTAAATCAATTTAAGAAAAGTAATTACAATATTATATATTCTATAAAAAAAGTTTGATTAATCTAGTTTTGAATCTAGTTAATCAAACTTTTTAAATTTTCAAACTATTTTCCTACCCACTTAATCAAAGTATCTCTTGTTTCTTGAACAATCTCTTCATAACTTTTATCCTTTGAAGATATTGGTTCAAAATACTTTATTTCTACTTGAGCTGGCTTAGGTAATTTAGAATTAGCTGGAAAAGCTTCATAAGCTCCTCTTATTCCAAAAGGAACAATATCTACCTCCATCTCTTTTGCTAAAATAGCAAAAGCTTTTTTAAATTCCAACATCTCTCCATCTCTTGTTCTTGCTCCCTCTGGGAATATAACTATATTTTTTCCCTCTTTTAATACCTTAGCCATAGTTTGCAGAACTTCTCCTAGATTTTTATTTATATCTACTAATACAACATTGGAATGGTTTGCTAAAAATTTCAGATATCCTTTATTAAAATGTTTTATTTTAGCAAGTGAATAGGAGTTTACTAAATATTTAAATGGAGTTGCATATCCAAATATAAAAGCATCTAAAAAGCTTTGATGATTTCCAGCAAAAATTACAGGTCTATCGTTTGGAATATTTTCTATTCCTGATTTTTTTACTCTAATATATAGAGTTAAAGGTAACCAAAGTAGAGCTTTTATTAGATGTATAGCTATATTTGAATTTGGAAGAGTAATATTTTTCTCTTGATTAAGATACTCTTTCCAATTTATCTCTTCAAATTTTCTCTCTCCTCTATTCTCTTTTATATAATTAGCTAATTTTTCAACAGTAGGATTATTAACTATTATACTCTCTTCTCCCTTAATACCATAGCTTGTTTCTAGATGAGTAAGAAGTTCAACCATATCTAAAGAATCTAATCCTAAATCTAATTCAAGATGAGCCATAGGAGTAATCTTCTTATTCTTCACTTTCTCTAAATATGATTTTAATTCTGAATACTCTTGAAATTTAGGCTCCTCTATCTTTATATTCTCCTCTTCCTTTTTATTTAAAAGAGAGTGCAACATAAATCTTCTTACTTTTCCAAGTTTAGTTTTAGGTAGTTCCTCTTGGACTATTCTAATATCTAATATTTTTCTATAATTAGGAGCTTTTCCATTATATTTATCTATTACTCCCCATTTTAGAGTTTCCTTTATATTTGTTATTTTTTCTTCAACTATTTTTTGGAAATTAGGATATACAACTGCTGTAAGTACAGAGTCCACTTCAGCTACTGCCATTTCTTGAATTAGATTTGTATTAGCCATTATCCATTGCTCTATCTCCACTGGATTTATATTTTTTCCATTAGATAGAACTATCATCTCTTTTTTACGCCCTGTTACATATAAATACTCATTCTTTAATTCTCCTAAATCCCCTGTATGTATCCAACCTTCATTATCTATTGTCTCTGCTGTTGCTTCAGGACGTTTGTAGTAACCAGCCATTACATTTCTACCTCTAGCTAAAATCTCTCCATCTTCAGAGATTTTTACCTCTACCCCTGGCAAAATTTTTCCAGCAGAACCTGGAACAATCTCATTGATAGGAGTAAAAGATATCATTGGAGATGTCTCAGTCATTCCATAACCTTCACACACTTGTATTCCTAAAGTTAGGAAATCTTTTGATATTTGTGGATCTAGTTTAGAACCTCCAGAAACAAAAAATCTTACATTCCCACCAAAACCTTCGTGAACCTTTTTAAAAATTTTCTTTCTTATACTTATACTCTCTATCTTTTCAGCTAATTTAAATACTGCTTTAGTTACTTTGCTAGAATTAATTTTTTCCATTATCTTTTTATGTAACATCTCCCAGAGTCTAGGAACCCCTATCATCATAGTTACCCTATGTTCCTTAAAAGCTTCTACCATTGCTTGAGATGATAACTCTTTTAAAAAGACAATAGTTGCTCCCTTAGCTAAAGGAACTACTCCTGCTCCTAAAAGTGGAAAAATATGATGCATAGGAAGTAGAGCTAAAACTATATCTTCCGAAATAAACATCTTATATTTATCTAATCCCTCTATATTGACTAAAATATTATCAAATTTTAGCATTACCCCTTTAGGATTTCCTGTTGTTCCTGAGGTATATAGCATAAGAGCTATATCATCTCTCTCTGGAGCTTTTAAAATATACTCTTTTATCTCAATATCTTTTACTTCTATCTCATCTACATTTATTACTTTTACTTCAGAAGTTTTTCCTGATAGAGCCAATCCCTCTACCACAGCTTTTTGACTTCCATTAGATGTATAAATAAACTTAGCATCTGAATCATTTAAATAATATACTAGCTCTTCCCCACTAAAACTAGCATCTAAGCATACACAAGTTCCTCTCTTATCCCAAGTCCCTAAAAAACTATATAATAATTCTGGTCTATTTTCCATAAAGATGATAACCTTATCCTGAGGTTTGATATCAAAAAGAGTAGAGAAATATTTACTTTTTTTGATAACCTCACTGTAGCTTATTCTCTTTCCATCATAAATAATAGCAGTCTTATTATAATCTTTTACAAAATTCACCAAAATCCCCCTCAATATTAAAATATTATATTTGACTCAATTCAATATTCAGTAGCATAACCTTACTAAAAACACTGAATAATCTTGTTATTCTAATCTCTTTAATATTATTTAAATTAAGATATTTAGGGATAAACACTTTTATCCCTTCTATATCCTTCTCTTCATATTTTATCTTATTTTCTTTTAATAAATCACTATTTTTTACAAATTCACCTTGAATTATATCTCTACATCCAGCTCACCCAAAAGATTGTATCTCTTTTTTTAATACAATGCCTTTATAATTATGTTGTAAATAATAGTTTTGGACTTTTTTATCTATGAATATCTCCATACTAATCCTCTTTTAACCAATCATTTATCTCTTTTCTAGCTTCTTGTACTATCTCATCAATAGTTAATTCCTCTGGCTCTATCTCATCAAAAAATTTAATATCAATAGGAGAAGATTTAGGGAAGCTACTTCCATAAGGCATAGATTCATAAGCTCCTCTTATTCCAAATGGTACTACTGGAATATTTAACTCCTTAGAAAGAATAGCAAATGTTTTTTTGAACTCCTGTAACTCTCCATCTCTTGTTCTTGCTCCCTCTGGGAATATAACAAGATTTTTCCCCTCTCTTAAAACTTTAGCTGAAATTTGTAGAGTTTCTTTTAGATTTTTATTTATATCTATTATGATGATATTTCCTCTCTCAGCTAAATATCTTCTAAGTGGTGTATCAAAATGTGTAACCACTGCTATAAAGTAAGTATCTTTTAATTTTTTTAGAGGTATAGCTTGGCTAAATATCAATGCATCTAAGAAACTTTGATGGTTTCCTATATATAGAGCTGGATTTTCTACAAGCTTATCTGTATCTATTTTACGTAAACGGAAGTATAGAGAAAATATTGGTTTTACAATTATATTTATAGCTCTTAATACAAAGCTAGATTTTGGAAGAGGTACATCTATATCTTGATTTAGGATACTTTTCCAATCCATCTCCTCTTCGTGATACTCTCCACCATTCTCTTTTATAAATTTAGCTATATCCAATATACTCTTTAGATTACTAAATTGCTCTTCACTTATTTTTACTCCAAAATTTGTCTCTATAAATGATAAAATCTCTACAATATCTAAAGAATCTAATCCTAAGTCTAATTCTAAATGAAAATTTGGTTCAACTTCACAATTAAAAGTAGATACTAAATATTTTTTTAATGTTTCATATTCAAATTTTAACTCTTGAGGAACAGTTACTGTCTCTTTTTTCTCTTGAGTATTTTCTTTTTCCTCTTCATCAGATTTCTTTAAGAAATCTTTAAGCATAAATCTTCTGATTTTTCCAAGTTTAGTTTTTGGTAACTCATCTTTTACAATTTTTACTTCTAATATCTTTCTATATTTAGGAGCAGTTACATTGTATTTATCTATAATCTCCCATTTTAAAGTCTCTTTGATATTAGCTATCTTTCTTCTCTTTATCAAATCAAAATCTGGGTAAACTACAGCCATCAAATGATTGTTGTACTCCATAACTGCTATCTCTTTTACTAAATCAGTTTCTTTTAAAATAGCTGATTCAATATCCCCTGGATTTATATTTTTACCATTGGATAAAACTATCATCTCTTTTTTTCTTCCAATTATAAATAGAGAATCCCCTTCAAATTTTCCTAAATCTCCAGTATGAAACCAACCATCACTATCAATAGCTTCAGAGGTAGCTTGAGGATTTTTATAATATCCTTTCATTACATTGGCTCCTCTTACTAGTATCTCCTCATCTTCAGCTATCTTTACTTCAATATTTGGAATAAGTTGTCCAGCAGAACCTATAACATTATTATTTGGACGATTAAAAGCTATAATAGGAGATGTCTCAGTAAGACCATATCCCTCTATGATAGGAAGTCCTAATACTTTAAAATTAGCAGAAACCTCTGGGTCAAGCTTTGCTCCTCCAGAAACAAGAACTCTCATATTTCCACCTAGTTCATCAGCTACTTTTTTAAACACCTTCTTGCTAAGAGCTAAACTATTTACTTTTTTACAAAGATTAAAAAGTTTTTTAGCTACAAAATTACTATTGATTTTTCCCATTATAGCCTTATGTAGCATCTCCCATACTCTTGGCACTCCAATTATTACACTTATTTGGTGTTTTTTTAGAGCTAATTTCAGTGCTTCTGATGATAGCTCCTCTAAGATTACTAAAAATGTTCCAAAATACATTGGCATAAGTAAAGTTAGATTCAATGGTAAGATATGATGATAAGGTAGTATAGCTAAAACTCTATCTTGGTCATTTACTAACTCTATCTCTCTTACAGCTCTGATATTTGACTCTAAGTTATTAAAAGTCAATACAACTCCCTTAGGATTTCCTGTTGTTCCTGATGTATAAAGTAATAGTGCTACCCTCTCCATATCATCTATCTCTACCTCATAATTTTCTGGAACAAAATTCTCTGATATCTCAATATCATCTACTATAATTATATCTATATTCTGTTTAGATAACTCCACTCCCTCTTTTACTCTCTCATACACCTTTTTAGAGGTAAAAATATATCTTGGCTCTGAGTCTGAAAAAGCATAAGCAAATTGCTCCCCTGTATATCCAGAATCTAAAACTATTGCTGTCTCTTTTTTATCCCAAATAGAAAATATTGAACATATCATTTCAGGTCTATTTTCCATAGTTACTACTACTTTTCCACTCTCTTTTAAAAGTGTAGAGTAATATTTTACCCCTTTTATTATCTCCTTGTAACTATACTCTCTATCCCCAAAAATTACTGCGGTTTTATTTCTATCATATATAAATTTCATTTTTCCTCCTAACTATAGACTATCTATTAACTCTTCTAGTTCCTTTTTATCTTTTGCTGATAAGTCTATACCAGATTTTAATTTTTTTAGTATCTCACTATCTTGTGCTGACATACTTTTTTCTAATACCTTTATTAACATCTTTTCGTAAAAATTCATTTTTTCTCCTTTACTCTCTTTATACAATAAAATTTTCTTTTAAATCTATTATTTTAAAATATAACCTGCACCTCTTACTGTATAAAAAAACTTGCTATCATACCCTCTATCTATTTTATTTCTAAGATATGTAACATAGACATCCACAATATTTGTATCAGAGATAAAATCTATACCCCATATCTGCTCTTTTAAAACTGTACGAGTAAGTACAATATTTCTATTTCTCATAAAATATTCCAATAGAGCAAACTCTTTAGAGGTTAAGTCTATTTTTTTCTCTCCTCTATACACCTCTCTTGTAAGATAATCTAATTTTAAATCTCTAACTTTAAGAATATTACTTAAGCTGCTCTCTTTTTTTTGTAATCTCCTTACAATAGCTTGAATTCTAGCTAAAAGCTCTATAAAGATAAAAGGTTTAGTAATATAATCATCTCCTCCACATTCAAAAGCTTTTACTTTTATATTAATATCTGTATCAGATGATAAAAATATAACTCCCATATCTTTATTTATCTCTCTTAAATTTTTACAAAAATCCAATCCTGATTTATTAGAGATGAGTGTATCAACTATTGCTAAATCATAGGAGATCAGTTCACACAGATGATAAGCCTCCTCTAAATTATCAGTATATTCCACTATATATCCAGATTCCTTAAGTCCCTTAGCTACATATTCAGCCTGCTTTTTCTCCCTTTGTACCACGAGAATATTCATTTTTTCTCCCTATATAATCTTATTTTCCCCCAACTTTATATTTTTTAATTCTATTTTATATATTTTTATTAAAATAATTTTTCTAATACAATTATATCATTTTTTTTACTTTTTATCTAATAATTAATCTAACATCTCTTTTATACTGTTGAAAACAACACTTCTAACATCTTTATTTTCCTGTGCTAATTCTTTTATAAGATTTTTTACTCTCAATCTTTTTGAGTTCTCACTTGTTTCATATGGACAATCTGAAGCTACTACTGGAAGTTCTTGTTTCTTTACATATCTTATGATATCTGCCTCTTCTACATAGGCAAGAGGTCTTATCACTCTTACTCCATACTCTTCAGATACATAGCTAGGTTTCATCATCTTCATATTTCCTTGATAAAATACATTCATAAGAAAAGTTTCTATAATATCATCTTTATGATGTCCTAAAGCAAGCTTATTTATATTTTGCTCCTTCATCATTCTATAGAGAATCCCTCTTCTTATTCTTCCACATAGAAAGCAAGGATTTTTTACCTCTTTTTCTCCAAATAACATATCACTTAGATTAGTAGACTCTACCTGTAATTTTAAATCTAACTCTTCACAATATTTTTCAATCTTTTCATAAGAAGCTTTATCAGTATTAGGGTGTATATGAATAGGTATAATCTCAAAATCTATCTGAGCTATTTTTTTTACTCTAACTAGAGCATTTAAAGTAGTCATACTATCCTTTCCACCAGACACTCCCACTGCTATTCTATCTCCAGCTTCTACCATATTGTATTTGTGCATAGCTCTTCCAATTGGACTCCAGATAGTTTTTCCAAATCCTTTTCCCTCGATATTTTTTAAGATAGAGTTATTTTTCTCTTTCTCCATTACATATCTCCTTTATTTTTATTTCCTCTAGTATATCCCATTACATAATCTATATTTATATTTTTCATAGAGTTAAATATACTTTGTTTTACATTGGGATTAGCTTTTTCTATCTCAGCTAAAAGATTTTTTATCTCTTTTCTTTTAGAATCTACTTTTCCAGATTCAATAGGACAACCACAGCTCATAGCCTTTATCTCATTTCTTTGTGTATAGGCTATTATATCTTTTTCCTTGATATAGACAAGAGGTCTTATTACAGCCATCTTTCCACTTGTAGAACTAACCTTTGGTATCATTGTTTTTACAGTTCCTGCATAAAACATATTTATCATAGTAGTTTCTACCACATCATCAAAATGATGTCCCAAAGCAAGCTTATTATATCCTAGCTCCTCCACTTTATTGTACAGTACTCCTCTTCTCATCTTAGCACACAAAAAGCAAGGTCCCTCTGGGTCCTCTCTAAAAGCTACTTCCCATACATTAGCATCAAATATCTCACAAGGGATATCTAGCTCCTCAAGATTCTTTTTAAATTGCTCCATATCCATAGCTCCAAATCCTGGATTCATTGATATAAAAGCTACCTCAAAATTTTTACTTCTATCCTTTTTTAACTCTTGAAAAAGCTTACATAGAAGTAGACTGTCCTTTCCTCCAGATACTCCTACTGCTATTCTATCTCCATCTTCTATCAGTTCAAAATCCTTTACTGCCTTTATAAATTTACTCCAAATTTTCTTTCTATATGTAGTTCTAATGCTCTCTAAAGCTAATTCTCCTTTGCTCATTTCTCCTCCTAAAAATAAGTAAATACAATATATTATAATATGTTTTACCATTTATGTCTACAAAATAATTTTACCTTCAGAAATAAAAAAAGAAAAACCTACTTAAAATATAAAGCAAGTTTTTCTTCTATATAAATTTAAAATTATTTTTATTTTTGGCGGAAGCGTGTAGGAATCGAACCTACCAATGACCTAAGCCACCCTACAGTTTTGAAGACTGCTGAAAGCACCAGCTTTCTCCCGCTTCCATTAAATTTTCTCTACTCTCTTCTTAAGCCCCTCTTTTTCTATAAGATACTTAGTTACTTCAATCTCATTATCTTTTAAGATTTTTTCAATTATCTCTTTGTCAGAAAGCTCTGCCCTAATAGAAAGACCACACCCAGCACTTACCTCTCTAGGCAACGGTATTATTCTACAACATATTTGAGAATTTTGCAAGAGTTTTTCTAATTTCATCACATAATGAGTAGAGTCTGAAACTAATAATAGAAACTTTTCAACTTTCATTATGGTTTAATCACCCTTGTTGCCTTCATCTGTCTTTCAAGGATAGTATACATATTAGTAACACTTCCTACTCTTAATTTTTCAGTTATTCCATAGAAATTCAAGCAAGTTCCACAAGATAGAATCTCTACTCCTCTCTCTTCTAAAGATTTTAAATCTTGTAAACTCTCTGCTCCCTCTATTGCAAGTTTAACTCCTTCATTATAGAAAAGAATTGTTTTAGGTAGTTCCTCTATCTCAGAGAGTGTATAAATAAATCCTTTCATAAGTATTCTTCCTAACTCTACATCTCCTTTACCCATATGTAAAGAATCTATAACTACAACTGTATTTTCTTCACTCTCTCTTAGCTCTACGCTCTCTCTCATCTTATTGATTACAATTTTAAAAATATCTCCACTCTCTTCTACTGTATAGTCATACCCCATCTCTTTTGACATCTTCTGTAGATTTTCTAATGAGATTCTATTATCAACAGATACCTCTACCTGTCCTTCCTCTATATCCTTTAAAGCATTTTTTGTCATTATAATTGGTACTGGACACACTTGCCCAATAGCATCTACTTTTACCATAGCTCCCTCCTATTTTATCAATACTCTGACTCCATCTATATTTTTAGTTACCTTTAGAGTATCTAATTTCCTTAAGATAAGTATACTACTATCTCTACTATTATTCAATACCTCTTTTGCCTCTTTCACTTGTATTTTCCTATTTTTTTCAAGAAAATTTGTAATAAGCTTTGTACTCTCTTTTAAATATCCATTTAATATATAGTACTCCTCTTCTAAATATTGAATAAATCCCTCTTCAACCATATATCTATGCACTTGTTCAAATAAATTTTTATCTTTAGTAACTTCCAAGTAGTAGGAATAAGGTTTCAAATTAAATTTTTGCTCTTTATAATAGGAGAAAATCTCCTCTTTCATATTTTTTTCCTCTTTATTTAATCTTATTTTAAACTCTTTTAAAGCTACTAGCTCATCTACTACTGTTATCTTCTCTTTTACTAAATCTAAATCAAAAAATTTATTATAATATTTTAATGAGTAATTTTTAAAATATCTCTCTTTTATTTGAGATTTTAAAATTCCTCTCACTAATCTATTCTCACTATAAAATTTTTCTAACTCATCTACTATTATAGAAATTTTTTCTAAGAGTGTATCTCTATGAATATATTTTTTATCCAAAAGAAAAACCTTCTTAGTTTCAATGAGATTTTCTAAGGAAATTTCCTCCCCAAAAAGAGAAAAAATATTCTCTAACTCTCTATCAATTTTTATTAACTCTTCTACTTTTTTTTCATTGTCCTCTTGAGATAACACCTTAAGTAATTCTATCTGCTTTGTATCTTTTCTATTAAACTCTTTTTTAGAAAAATCCAGAAGCTCTATTCCACCAATTGTAGATATTGGAGAGTAATTTCTAACTACTCCTCTCTCTTTTAATACTCCCCCTAGTATCTCTTCTAAATCTATTTGTACAAAAGCTATTTCTCCAGCTAAAATATAATTTTTTTCATAAATTTTTACTCTTCCTATTATCTCATCAGTTCCAATATTTAATCTTATCCTATGATTATTTTTTATCTTAGGAGAGTTCTCTAAAAGAGTTAATTTACACTCTATTTTATCTCCTGTTAAAAGAGATTTTCCTATAATATCCCCTCTTTTTATCTCACTACTTTCTATTCCAGCTAGATTTATAGCACATCTATTTCCTGTTCCTATACTATCCTTTTTTTCTCCGTGAGACTCTAAACCTTTTACCTTTACCATTTTATTTTGAGGATAGATTGTAAGAGTATCTCCTACGCTTATCTTTCCACTTTTTACTGTTCCTGTTACTACACAACCAAAACCTTTTACAGAAAATACCCTATCTATATCCATTCGAAAGTATCTCTCTTTCTCTTCTAAATCTATTTTTTTTAACTCATCTTTCAATAAATTTTTAAGAGTGTTATAACTTTCAATATCGGTTATTGAAAGAGGGAGAAGAGGAGAGTTTTCTAAAAAACTACCCTTAAAATACTCTCTACACTGTTTTTTTACCTCTTCATATCTCTTCTCATCTACTAAATCTCTCTTTGTAAGAAGTATCATTCCTTTTTTTACACCAAAGAGTTTTAATATCTGGAAATGTTCTTCTGTCTGTGGCATAATTCCATCATCACAAGCTATCACCATAAGCAGATAATCCACACCTGAAACCCCTGCACTCATATTTTTTATAAATTTTTCATGCCCAGGTACATCTATAAGTCCAACTCTACTTCCATCGTCAAACTTTATCTGAGTAAATCCTAAATTTATTGTCATTCCTCTAGATTTTTCCTCTGGTAATGTATCGGTATCCACTCCTGTAAGATATTTTACTACTGTTGTTTTTCCGTGATCTATATGTCCTGCCATTCCCACTACTATATCTCTCACTCTTCTCACCCCCTTCTCATTATCTCAATTTTTTTACATATTAATAGCTTTTTCTACTATTATTTCCATATCCTCATCTCTTATAGTTTTTATATCCAAGATAAATGAGTCATCAGCTACTCTTCCAATTATATTTATATCTCCAGTACGGAAATACTTTTCTAATTTTACAGCATCTCCTGTAAATACTAAAGCATAACTAGGTACAGTTTCTTCTGGCATAGAGCCTCCACCTATTTTTGCTCTAGTTTCTATTATACTTGTAGATATATTTTTTTCTATCAGCATTTTTTGAAGTTTCTCTGCTCTTTTTAATACCTCTTTTTATCCTCGGTTATCATTCTAAGAGTAGGTATCTCTCTTACAGCTTCTCTCTCATCAAGGTAGTATCTTAGTGTTCCTTCCAAAGCAGATAAAACTAGTTTATCCACTCTAAAAGCTCTCAGATACTGATTTTTCTTAAGTCTTGCTATATACTCTTGTTTAGCTAAAATAATACCACACTGTGGTCCACCTAAGAGTTTATCTCCACTTATTGTAATTATATCTATTCCAGAAGAAATGCTCTCCTGTACAGTAGGCTCTTTCACTACTCCATATTTTGAAAAATCTACAAGAACTCCACTTCCTAAATCTTCCATAGTAAGTATTCCATTTTCTTTTCCAAGGTTTGATATATCTCTATTTCCTACCTCGTCAGTAAATCCTGTTATTTTAAAATTTGACCTATGAACCTTTAAAATAAGTGCAGTTTCCTCATCAATAGCTCTTTCATAATCTGAAATATTAGTCTTATTTGTAGTCCCTACCTCTTTTAATTTTGAACCAGATAGTTCCATTATATCTGGTATTCTAAAAGAACCACCAATCTCTACTAACTCTCCTCTTGATACAATAGAGTTTTTTCCTCTAGCAAATTCATTCAAACAGATGATTACAGCAGCAGCATTATTATTAACTACTAGAGCTCCCTCTGCTCCTGTTATCTTACATATCAATTCCTCAACATGTGAGTTTCTATGTCCTCTTTTTCCTGTTTCCAAATCATACTCAAGGTTATTATAATTACTTACTACCTCTCCCATCTTCTCTACTACTTTTTTATTAAGTACAGAACGGCCAAGGTTTGTATGGATAATTACTCCACTTCCATTAATTACTTTTTTTAGCTTATTATTCCCAGCAAATTTTGCTCTATCTAGGATATTTTTTATTATGTCTTCTACTTGAAAATCCTCTATCTCTCTGTTTTTTATTTTTTCTCTAAAACTATCTATCTCATTTTTTACTAGAGTGTATAAAGTGTTATAATTTAACTTCTCTCTACACTCATCTAATTTTTCATTTTTCATAAGTATATCTAGTTTAGGAAGTTTACGAAAAAGATTATTCATCTTCTACCTCACAATTAAATATTTCTCTTTTTTCTCTTCAACAGAACCTATTATATAGGCATCTATATTCTTTTCTTGAAACTCTTTCATAAGAGCTCCCACTTGCTCTTTTTTTACAGAGAATAAAAGTCCACCTGAAGTTTGTGGGTCAAACATTATCTCTTGTAACCAAAGAGGATTTTTTCCAAAATCTATATCTCTACCTATAAAATTTCTATTTTGTTGTCCACCAGTAGTTATTAAAAACTCTTTAGCGTACTCTTTAGCATCTGCTATATATGGAATAAAATCTCCCTCAAATACCAATGTTTTATCAGAACCTTTTGCCATCTCATATGCATGTCCTAAAAAACCAAATCCAGTTATATCTGTACAAGCTGTAATAGGATAATTTACAATTATCTCAGCAGCGTATTTATTCAAAGTTGTCATCTGTTTTACAGACTCATCTATTGCCTCTTTACTTGCAAGATTTACCTTTGATGCAGTTGTAACTATCCCTGTTCCAAGCTTTTTAGTACATATTAAGATATCTCCATTTTCACAACCATGATTTTTTAAAATCTTATCTGGGTGTGCTATTCCTGTTACTGAAAGCCCATACTTTACCTCTGGATCATGTATAGAGTGTCCACCACTTAGAACAGCTCCAGCTTCCATTACCTTTTCAGCTCCACCTCTCAATATCTCCCCCAATATTTTTATATCCATCTTTTGTGGAAAACATACTATATTCATAGCTGTCTTAGGTTGTCCCCCCATAGCATACACATCACTTAGTGAATTTGCCGCAGCTATCTGTCCAAAAATATATGGGTCATCTGTCATAGGAGTAAAAAAATCCAATGTCTGTATAATTGCTAAATCTTCAGTTAATTTATATACAGCAGCATCATCTGATTTTTCAAATCCTACTATTAAATTTTTATCCTCCACACTCGGAAGATCATGTAATATTTCTGAAAGAACCTCTGGTCCTATTTTACTTGCTCAACCACCAATTGAACATCTATCTAAATGCAATTTATCCAACTCACTCACCTCATCTGTATAACTTTACATCATTTTTACTATATCTACAAGTACACCCACTAAAAAATCTCTTTTTTCTTTCTCTTCCTCTTTGTAGATTATCTCTGCCATACCTTTGACATCCTCTTTTATATCTTCCTTTGTAGCAGAGTTATATATCATCTCTATCTCTCCTCTGAACTCTTGCATAAAGTAATCATAAAGATTTCCAGCTACTAATCTCTTTCTTGTTGTACTATTAAAACTATCATAAGCATCTAATATTTTTGCTAATCTAGGTGTCATATTTCCTCCAATATTTTTAAACTTTATTTATCAACTAATATATTTTACTATATTTTTCCAAACAATTCTATAAGAATATTTTATATCTCTTTACTTATCATCGCTCCATTTAGATTATCTGACTCTGATACAACCATACTATCTACCCCTAATTCCTCCATAATAGCTATCAAGATTATAGTGCCAGCTATTATCACATCAGCTCTTTTAGCTTCTAAACCTACAATCTCCTTTCTTTTTTTACCATCACAAGATAAAAATAATTGTAGGTTTTGTCTAAGTTCATCTAAATTTATTTTTGAAAGATGTACCTCTGAACTATCATAAATCTCCATCTGCTTCTGTACAGAGATTTGAGTAGTAGCTGTTCCTGCTACCCCCACTAAAGTAAAATTATCATCTTTTAAAAATTTTACCCCAGATACCATCTCTTTTATCCAATTTCTACACTCTTCTATATTCTCTTCTGTATAGTTTTGCTCTGGAAAAAATCTCTCTGTTCCTCTTACAGCTCCAATATTTATACTTTTAGTAAACTCTATATTTCCATTTTCTCCTAGAGTAAACTCTGTACTTCCACCACCAATATCTAAAACCAAAATTCTATCTTTGAAGACTATTGAGTTTCCTAAAAAATTAAGTTGAGCCTCTCTTTCTCCAGCTATACATCTTATATCTATTCCTATATCTCTCACTTGAGATAAAAACTCCTCTCTATTTTGAGAATCTCTAGTAGCAGAAGTAGCAAAAGCTATTACTTTACTAGCTCCAAACTTATCAGCCTTCTCCTTATATTTTTTCAAACAATCTATGGTTCTTTTAATAGCTTCTTTTTTTAGATATCCGTTTTTATTTACATCTTCTCCTAATTTTACTATCTCTACATCTTTAGAAATCTCTTTTTCTATCTTTATCTCTCTATCTTCATATACCTGTGCTAAAAATAATCTACAAGAATTAGTTCCAATATCAATAATTCCCTTTATATATCTAGAAGAAAATAGATTATTTACTTCTAAAATATTTTTTACCTCAACGCTATCTTTATACACTTTTTTATTTTTGTCAAAAAGAATAAAGTTTATCTTATCAAAAGAGTTTTTCTTATCTTTTTTCATAACGTCTAACAATATTTTCTCAGGATAATAGATCGGATTTGAATTTAAACCATAACTTCTAAAAATATCTTTTATCTCATTGATAAATTCATCTTCTATTCCATTTAAAATATTAGATAGCTCCAACTCAAAAACTATTCCCTTAGCTACTGCCTCCCCATGAGTTATATTTTCAAAATTAAAAAGTTTTTCTAAAGAGTGCCCATAAGTATGTCCTAAATTTAATGAGGCTCTCTCTCCTAACTCAAACTCATCTTTTTCTACAATTTCTCTCTTTATCTCACAAGATTTTTTTATCATCTCTATTAATGAGCTACTTTCCAAAGATAAAATTTCCTCTCTTCTCTCCATTAAAAATCTAAAGTAATCTCTATTCTCCAATAGAAGAGAGTGTTTAATTACCTCAGCCATTCCAGAAGAAAACTGCTCTTTAGGAAGAGTTTTTAAAAATTCTACATCTATTAATACAGCTTTAGGTTGTTTAAATACCCCTATAAGATTTTTTCCTCTGGTATGATCTACTGCTGTCTTCCCTCCTATACTTGCATCAACTTGAGCAAGAAGCGAAGTTGGTACCTGTATAAAATCTATCCCTCTCATATAGGTAGCCCCTACAAATCCTCCCATATCACAGACTACTCCTCCACCTAGAGAGATAATCAAAGATTTTCTTGAAAAATTTTCTTTTGCCATAAAATCATAAATAGTTGAAACTGTTTCTAAATTTTTAAATTTTTCACCCTCTGGTATTGTAAAAGTTTTTATTCTCTCATCATTCAATTCCCACAGTAGTTTTTCAAAATATATATCTCCAATATCTTCATTTGATAAAATCAATATCTTGTCATAGGGTATTGTATATTTTTTTAATTCTGATATTATATTACATCCTAAAATTATAGGATACTCTCCACTTGAAGTTTTTACATCTATTATATTCATAATACACCTCTATCTTATTTCTAGCTCTCTTTTAAAATAAATTATACCTAAAAAAACTGTTTCCTTCAATATATAAAATTTATCATATTCTCGACACAATAATATGGCAATATAAATATATTGAAGAAATTTAAAAATAATGTATAATATATGTAGGAGTATCTTTGAGGAGGACGATTACTATCCAGTATAACTATATATCAATTTATAAACTGTAAAAAATATTAAGAAAGATTTTTAAGGAGTGAATTAATAATGAATACATTAAAAACATTTGTACTCATGGGAGTACTGACATTTATACTTTTATTACTTGGTAATGCTATTGGTGGGCAAAATGGAATATTTATAGCTCTAATAATGGCAGGTTTTATGAACTTTTTCTCTTACTGGTATAGTGATAAAATTGTTTTATCTATGTATGGTGCTCAACCTGTGGATAAAAATACTCATCTTTATCAATTGGTAGAGAAATTAGCTAAGAGTGCTGACCTTCCTATGCCAAAAGTATATATTATAAATGAAGCTCAACCAAATGCTTTTGCTACTGGTAGAAATCCTAAAAACGCAGCAGTAGCTGTAACTAGAGGACTTATGGATTTAGTTGATGACTATGAATTAGCTGGAGTAATTGGACATGAGCTAGGACACGTACATAATAAAGATATTCTAATTAGTACAGTTGCTGCTACTATGGCTGGAGCTATTGCCTTTTTAGCAAATATGGCTAAATGGGCAGCTATCTTTGGAAACCATAGAGATGATGAAGATGGTGGTAGCAATCCAATAGCTCTAATTGGTATAGCAATTTTTGCTCCATTAGCAGCTATGTTAGTACAGATGGCTATCTCTAGAACAAGAGAGTATAAAGCAGATAGATTTGGAGCTAAAGTCAGTGGAAACCCACTATATCTAGCTAATGCTTTGAGAAAATTGGATATGTACAGCAGAAGAATTCCTATGCCTAATGCTGCTCCAGCAACTGAAAATATGTTTATTGTAAGTCCACTAGCTGGAAGTAAAATGGCTAATCTTTTTAGTACACATCCATCTACTGAAGATAGAATAAGAAAATTAGAAGAAATGAGATATGAATAGGAGGATTAATGAAAAAATTTTTTATTGGAATTTTTACAATGATAGCTCTACTGACTGTAAAAGTTCAAGGGGCAGAGATTATCCCAGAATACTTTTTAATGGAAAGACTTATTATGCTTATGGATGTAGCTCCTACATATATATCAAATGATGGGAAACAAGAGCTAAAAGCTATGCAAGTTGATAAAGAGGTAATGAATATTTTAGGAAATAGTGAAAATCCTTTCTATATTTATGACTCAAATAATGAAAAGAAAATTGTAAGAATGGGAGATTATTTTTATTCTCCTACAACTTTATCTAGTATCTACACTTTAGATAAGGAGAATTTTGAATCAAATTTTAGAGATAAATCATTACCTGAAGAAAAATTAGAAACAACTATTGAAAAAACACAAGATAAAATAGATATCTCTGATATTGATGAAGGAACTGGTGTTCCTGCTGATGAAAATAGTAATTAGTCTTAGGAGGATATTATGAAATTAACTTCACTTATAGATTCATACAAAGAGATAATATCCCAAGGTAAATTAAATAATATAATCAGTGTCAGTAAAAAAGCATTAGAAAGTTATAAGAGAGCTAACTCAGGTCTTTGGGTTACCTCTCTTTGTTTCTATACAATACTATCTCTTGTTCCTATTTTTGCTATCCTTTTTAGCTTAGGAACTTGGTTTGGAGTTGCTGACTATCTACTTGTAAAGTTAAGAGAGTACTCTCCACTAAATGAAGAATCTATAAATCTTCTAATTACCTTTGCTCAAAATTTTTTAGAAAATACGAGAACAGGAATTTTAGCAGGGATAGGATTTCTATTTTTAGGTTGGACTCTGATATCTATGTTTGCAATTATTGAAAAAGCCTTTAACGATATTTGGAGAGTAGAAAAATCTAGAATGCTTTTAAGAAAAATTACTGACTATATCTCATTTTTTATATTATTTCCTACCTTAATGGTTATCTCTAGTGGGATTGTTAAAATAATTGGAAATAGAATTGGAATGGAAAATTTAATCCTTACTATCTTTATTAAATTTGTTCCTTTCTTAACTCTACTTTTCTTTTTTACAATTATGTATATGCTCATCCCAAATACTAAGGTGAGATTTATTCCAGCACTTATATCTGCTATGTTTATAGCTATGTTTTTCTCTGGATTTCAATCTCTATTCCTTCTGTTACAAGATATGGTAAATGCTTACAATAAAATTTATGGTAGTTTCTCTGTAATATTTATCTTTCTTTTTTGGTTAAAAATAATGTGGTTTTTTATTATACTAGGTTCTCATCTTTGTTATTTTTTACAAAACAGAGAGCTACATCTATTTACTAAGGGAGCAGAGGATGTAAACTTTAAAATAAAAGAGTATACTGCTGTAATTGTAATGAAAGAGTTAATAGAAAGATATTATAGTAACCTCTCTCCTCTTAGTATCAATGAGATTGTAAAAAAATATGATATTCCTTATGAAGTAGTAAAGCATATTTTGGAAATATTTATCTCTGATGAATTAGTTGGAGAAATTGGAGATAAAGATGAGAAAAACTATGTGATTATAAAAAATATTGATACTATCTCTTTTAAAACAGTTTTTAAATCTCTTGAAAATTACGGAGAGAAAATAAACTTTAAAAATAGTGATGAATTAGAATCTCTTTTAGATTGTGTTAGAGAGAAAAATTTTAAATTTTCTTTTAAAGAATATATTGAAAAAAACTGAGAATTTTCTCAGTTTTTTTAATAATCTCCTATTCCTATACCAAAACCTGCTCCCTTGCTCTTAGTTTTAGTAGTAGTTTTTGTTGTTGTATGTGTATTTAAGTTTCCAGAAGCATCTATTCCTGTAGTAGTAACACTATCACTTTGGCTAACAGATTTACTTTTTATGATTTCTCTTCCAAATCCTAAATCATAGCCATTGTATATAGCGTTATCTATAATAAACTCTGTCACCAAAGCAACTTTCTCTCCAGTTGTTCTCTGTCTTGGTGGTTCTTGAGTTTCAGTATTACTACATCCAGCTAATACTATAACCATTATTATTACAAATAATTTTACTATTTTTTTCATAACCCACTCCTTGTATATTATTTCTTTTAATTATACAATATAATATACAATTGGTCAATTATTTTTTATTCTATTTATTTAAGAAAATATTTTTTCACTCTACCAAACCATATTCCCAAGTTATTACTCCACCAAACTCATAGATATTTTTATATCCTAACACTGCTAATTTACTTGAAGCTTGTTTACTTCTATGTCCACTTCTACAATATACCAAGATAGGTTGATTTTTATCTGGGAGTTCCTCTATCTCTTGATGTCCTATCTCTTCGTTGGGAATATTAATAGCTCCAGCTATATGCCCCATTTTATACTCCCAATCTGTTCTCACATCCAGAATAATATAATTATTATTCTCTTCCATCATCTCTTTTGCTTTTTCTTGTGAAATTATTTGATAAGCTAACTCTTTACCATAACTATTTGTAATTGTATTTATCATTATCAACACTCCTATTATAACTCTTTTCATTATTTTCCTTTTTATTCTTGATTTTTTTACTCAAGTATTATATCATGTTTTGTTGAGTTTTACAATAAAAAAACAAGAGTAAACTCTCTTAAACAATTTACTCTTGTTCCTTTTTTAATAAAATATCTCTACTTTTGCCCTTCTGCTATACTCAAGTTCTAGCTCCTCTTTATGATATATAAAATTCTTATCATCAAAATACTTAGCCCCTTGAGGACATTTTTTTATACAGGCACAACACTTCACACATATACCACTGACTACATCAACTCTTTCTTTTTCAATAGAACCCAGTGGACAAAGTTCTACACATAATCCACAATTATTACATAACTCCATATTTGTTTTTGGTTTTACCTTTCTAATATCTATTGGATTTCCTTTAGAATCTCTCGGTTGATAATACCATCTATATGGACTCTCCCCTTTTACATACAGTTTTTCTGAAAGGTATTTTTTATTCTCCATATTCTCAATTACTTTTTCAGCTAAAATATCTGCTATTTCTAAATCTTCTCTATCTGGTCTACCCTTTCCTAACTCTCTAGAAAATGAATGTTCTCCTACAAAGGCTCCAGCTCCTACTACAAAAAATCCATCTTTTAACAATATATCTCTCAACTCTATTAGAGCATCATCATAATTTCTATTTCCAAATAGTACTATTGGTACCGCTAAAGCTCCCTCTCCTCTTATTGTATCTAAAAATTTTAGTAAAAGATTTGGAACTCTCCCTGCTATAACTGGCACACCAAAAACTACTATATCCTCTTTTGAAAAGATATACTCTTTCTCCCTTGCACTCTTTGATGTAAAATCAATATTTTCTCTCTCTACTCCCAATTTTTCTCCTAGAGTATTAGCTATCCTCTTTACTACTTTTTCAGTAGTTCCAGTTCCACTGAAATACATCCCCCACACTTTTTTCATCTCTTATCCCCCCTATTTTCAATCCTTATTGTTACTGGTCTTATCTTTTAACAGAGAGATATTTCTTACTTAAGTATTTCCATATCAAGACTGATGGTTTCAATCCTTATTGTTACTGGTCTTATCTTTTAACAAGAAATAAGCATAGGTTTGTATCTAGATAGTAAAACATATTTAGTTTCAATCCTTATTGTTACTGGTCTTATCTTTTAACGTACAGATATGACAGCTCTTAAAGGAAGTTCTCAATTAGAGAAGTTTCAATCCTTATTGTTACTGGTCTTATCTTTTAACATTGAACTATATATAAAATAAGGTGATAATATGAATAATGTTTCAATCCTTATTGTTACTGGTCTTATCTTTTAACCCTATATTTTTAACTCAATCTATCTTTTTCCCTTACTTCCAACTATTTTTTCTTTCGTTAATTTCCCTTAATTTTTATTAATTTTCGACTCTTTTTCATTCTATAAAACTTTATTTTTATATCTACTTCGTCTTTTCTAATCATCTATTAGAAAGGGATTGAGAGGAATTTTATCCTTTTTCCCCTCATTCCGTTTTCTATATTCTACTTTATTTTTCTTTTAAAAGCAACATTTTTATATCATTTCTATCTGTCCATAACCTTTTTCTGTCATATATCCTATTCCAGAGAAAAAAGCAAACTTTAATAAAAATATTACTTCTCTTTTCTCCTTATCATCCAGTGAAGAAATATCATATATTATCTCTCCAACTTTTCCTACTACTTCCTTTTCTATTTTTACTTCTCTACTATAATCTTCTAACATCTCTATCTTACTACTATATTTTGATATTCCTAAATAATCTTCTATATCTAAAATATTACTGTTTTTTAACTTTTTTTCTATATTTTTTAAAATTAAATTGATATCATTTGTAGCTATAAATCTATTTCCTATCTTAAAAAATATTGGAGTTATTATTTTTACTCTCAATCTATCTTCGCTAATCTCAATATCACTCTCTTCATTTAGTTGTCTAGCATATTTATTACTATTATAAATATTTAAGATAGCAAACTCCGTCTCTCCTATTTTTATTCTCTCTTCTCCTATTTTTTTTAGAAAAAAGAATTGAAATAGTTTTATTAAAATTCCACTATCTAGTGCACTTATTTTTATAGAATATTTTTTATCCTCTATATAATTATCCTTAGTTAAAAAATTAGTTATCACTACCTTTTTAAGTTCTTTATCTGTAAATTCAATTTTTAATTCTTTAATAAAATAATCATAATTTTTATATTTTTTTATTTTTTCTCCAAAAGATAGTGGTTTCAAATATATAGTAAAACTACAAATCATATCTACTCCTCGTTATAAGATAATACTGCCCAACCTACTGGATATCCTTCAGCCATAACTCTTGTAAAAACATCTTTTTTATTTCTATTAAATAAATTTAAAGTAGTAGAATTAAATCCTGCTCCCTTTCCAAACTTTATTAATACTTCATTCTCTTTTAAAGTAGCAGAATAATTTTTTATCTCTTCACAAGCTTTTATTCCTATAAGATTTTTTGCTTCCTTAAAAAATTTCAAATCCTCTTCAAGTACTTTGTTAGATTTTTCCCTCAAAGCTGGAAAAAGTACTGAATCCACATATAACTCTTTGTTAAGTTCTTCTATTATAGTCTCTCCTTTTTTATTTTGGGAAAGATTTCTATATTTTATTTCACTCTCCCTATCAAAAGAAAGTTCTGATATATTAATCTTAAACTTTAAACTTTTTTTATCTCTACTTAATAGATACCCTCTCATCATTTCATGATTTCCCATAGGTACATTTATTTTATCTTTTTTTAAATTTACCCTCTCAACTTTTACAATTTTCAACATATCTTTTGAAATTTCACTATCTGTAACTTGCAAATTTTTAAAAGGGTCAAATTTAGGTTCTAGCTCTTTCAACCCTAAAGCTTCTGCTTCTATTTTTCTAGCTAAATACTCTTTTTCCTTTGCAATTATAAAAGGAGCTGTATTTATCTTTTTATTTCTCATTATCTCATAACTACCTTGAAAGTTATCTCCAATATATGCATTTCTTATACTCCCCTTTATACTACTCCCTGGAATATACTTTCCTCTATAATTTCCTATAAATTCAGATATAGTTAAAGAGTTTTCATCATTAGAATTCCTAGCTCCACCAATTTTCTCTTCATATAACTCATTTACATCATCAGCTACTTCACAACTATATGAATATCCATATTCTACCTTGTAATTATCCTTAATATATTTTCTTATTTTAATAATGTTATTTTCTTCCATCAATTCTGTAAGTTTTAATCTCATATCCTCAGGAAAATTATAAAATATCTCTCCTAAATCTATTCTATAAAATACTCCATCTTTTATTACATACTCATATGAAGCTAAATCTATTCCACTTCCTATATGAATATCTGTCAGTGGCATTATTGTACACTCTATTTTTTCTATATCTTTTCTTATCATAATTCCACCTCAACAATAAAAGGTATTCCTACTTGAATAATCTTTTTTCTATGTAGATTAGTTAAAACTCTACCTTTTATTCCACTACTCTTTCCTCTAAATATAGCTCCTGCTCTAAAACAAGAGAATGGTTTTTTAAAAGGATTTCCCTCATCTCCATAGAGATTAGCTACCTTTCCTCTCTTTATTAAAACAAGAGAATTTTCTACATACTCATAATCTTCCTCTTTAGGAATATAATTTGATAGAGAGATGAAACCATTTCCACTTATTTTTTCAAACCCATCAAATCTCTCAAAACTTTCTGTTTTAAAAGCTCCTTTTCCTATACTTACTTTTTTTCCAAAGCCATTCTCTTCTACAAACCTTAATATCTTTTCCAATTTATTTATTGGATAATCCCCTCTTACTTTTATATAGATAAATATATTTTCAGCCACAAAATTTTCTTTCAAAGAGAATATAGCATTCTCTCCTGTACTTCCAGAGAGTCTATCAATCCTATTATGAGTATTTTCAATAGAGATAATCCCTCTATTTTTACTGTTGTCGTCTAATATTTCATCTACTAACTCTACAATATCGTTCTCTTTTTTTCTAAGTTTATTAAATAACTCCAAAGATATAGTTGAAACCTTTTTTAATCTCTTTATTTTTGTAGCTATATCTATTATACTTTCATTTTTTTCTACTGCCATTCTCTCTACTTCACTATTTTTTATTACTCTCTTACTTATCATAGGAAGCCTATTATCTACAAATCCATCAGATACAATAAATGGTGGATTATTTTTTTCAAACTCAGCTAAGATTTTTTTTAGCTCATCTTCTCCCTCAAGAAGTGCTACTCCCCAAAAAAAATGTCCATAGATAGTATCACTTTGCCAAGGTGTCATATATGAAGAGAGAGGTTTTATATTCCACAAATATGTTTGATACATAACTCCTCCTATCTAATAGAAATATTTTCTATCTTATCTATATAAGACTCTCCATCTACATCTAGCTTTACAAATCTTATCTGTCCATTTCCACGAGATACTCCTCCACCAATTCCCTCAATTAATAAAGTTTTCAATCCTTTTAGTACAACTTTTTCAAAAAGTTCTTCATCTAATTTTCCATTGTCATTCATATCAAATACTTTATATGAAATTGAAAATTCAAACTTTATTCCTGCTGGTATTCTTTCTGAATTTCTAGGAGTTGCCTTTGAAGTAAGTCTGTTGATATTATTCTCATATTTCCACTCTGTATCAAATCCGACTTTTTCTCTTAACTTTTCTAATATCTCTCTACTCTCTTCAGTTAAATATGCATCTTTTACTGAAATTCTAGTAGGTCCTGATTTTGCTATCTCACTATCTCCTGCTCCTCTTCCAAAGACTCTACATATTGGACATTCTGGTGTTGTACAACTATGTACATTTCCATTTTCATCTATTTTTCCCTCTACCCATTCCATAAACATTCTCATCTTTCCTTTTAGAGAAGAACCAGGAATATATGACTCATTATTCAATGGATTTCTAACTATTGGAGAGTCATTTCCACCTATCTCTATCGTATCAGAACTTCCTCCCACTCTTGTTCCAGTAAGTAACTCTATTATTCCATCTATCTTTTTTATACTCTTTAATCTCATAACTCTTTACCCCCTATCCTTTATATGCATATCCTACTATTGTTTCAAAAAATATTGCAAAATTTTCAAAAGCTTCCTTTCCTTTTCCAACTTTATTCTGTTTCTGTATCTCCTCTATTCCAGCATAAAGGAAATTTTTTAATGGTTCTAATTTTTTATCTTTAGCTATTCTATATTGAACTTTTGACTTTATCATTAAAATAAATGGATAAATTCTTTCAAAATGCTCATTATTATCATTATTTTCTAATCTATTTTTTAGAGCTTTTATCTCATTAAAGAAAGCTCTAAGCTGAGCTGTACTCACTCTCTCAAAACTTTTTGCTATATTTTCAGCTTCTGTTGTCATTAACTCTTCTCTTAAATTTCCCTTATTGTCAAGAAACCCTAATTTTGAAAATTCAAAAACTACTGGCTCTGGATTATCATAACCTCTACTATTTCCTCTACTTCTATTATCAAATCCCTTATTATTAAACATCTGAACCTCCCCTATTTTTTCTTACTACATAGTTTAATACTACTTTCATATACTCAGATAAAAACCTTTGTTTCTCTCTAGATTGTATAGATTCCATTCCAAAATATCTACTTAAAAAGATAATTCTTTCATCACTACTAGGATTTTTTAATTTCTTGCTAATATTTCTACCTATATCATAAGTAAAATCTGAAATATATTTTAAATATTTTCCATTTTTACTTTCACTATATTTTCTAGCCATCTCTGTATATCTTAAAAGTCTATATACAAAGCTCTGACTAAACAAGCCACTCTTCATATTCTCATCTATAAAATTGATTACTCTATCTACCTCATAAAATCTATCCCAAGGTATATAGGTATCAAATAGAACTATTCCATTCTTTCCAGAATTTTTTCCAAATTCTTCTGCTTCCTGTACAGTTTTTACCCCATAAAACAAAGGAGCTTTTGCTTTAGTAAGAACTACTCCACAAGTAAGAGTAATGTTTTCATTATCTCTTACAAACTTTCTAAAACTCTCTCTTATCTCTTTAGCTGTATCAATTAATTTATCCCAAGCTCCTACTATCATAAAATCATCTCCCCCAGAATAAACTATATAGCTTTCATTTTCATATTTTATTTTCTCTTTCAACCAATATGAGAAAAAACTATCAAACATTCTACTCACTGTGGCTACTCTTGATATAGAAGTTATATCTTTTACTTTTTTCTCCTCTCCATCTACATCATCTATCTTTAATCCATAAGCCATTATAAGCCCTAAATTATCTACATCTCCCTTAAGTATTCCTAAATTTTTAGAAGATGACAATTGAGCTATCTCTTCAAAAGATATAGAGTTCCCTTTTGAATCAATAGGAGTATATCCACCGTAATACTCTCTTACCCAAGGATAATCTCCTCTTATATCCTCTTCATACTCTTGTACTAAAAATGGTTTTCCCTCTATTTCCTCATCTTTATATAATTTACACTTTACTCCTAATATCTCTATATCTCCAACTACATCACTATCCCCTTTATAAAAGGCTACTTTTCTTAGTTTTGGTAATAACTCTCCCAGTTGAAAATCTTTCAAACAATACTCACATATATTACCTTTCTCTACCAATCTTTTTCCACAGATTTTACACTGTTGTACACTCTTCATCTCATTAATTTCTTCATCTAATACTGGTAACTCTACTACCTCTTTTAAAAATTTTAATCTTTTTCCCTCTGCTAATAAATCATTTATTTCAGCATATTTTTTACTAAATTTTAATCCTAAATCATCTCCAGTAAGAGCTAGATACTCTATATTGAAGAAAATTTCTCCATAATATTTTTGATACAACTCTCTATTAATCTCATTTTTTAATTTAGAAATTTTTTCTCTAGTTACTTGGGTATTTTGAGCTAAGATATAGAATTTTCCACTTGATGAGATTATTATATTTCCAACTTCTAAGTCTAATTCTTCTATTATTTTGTAAGCTATCATATTAGTAAAAATTTTTATAAAGAAAGAACGAAATCTTATTCTTTTTCCTGCTCCTTCTGTACTCTCTAGATTAAAAATATAGTTCTGAATACCAGATATATCTCCAGCTATTAAAAGAAAATAATCTTTTAATTTAGCATTTTTTATATCAGCATCTGTTGCCTTTTCTATACTTCCCCTTAGATCTTTAACATAATTATAAGTTGCCAAAGATATAGCCGAAGTAGTTTTTAAGTGGTCATATAGTGATAAATCACAAATCTCTTTTTGAGTATCTGACGGTATACTCCAACAGTATTTTCTTATCAATTCTAATAGAGTGGTGTACAACACTTTAAAACTCTCTGTCTCTATCTTCTCTACCTCTTTTAAAAATTTTTCTATTAAAAGATTTAGTTCCTCTTGAGAGTTTTCTTCAAACTCCATAGGAAAAATATTTCCAAATAAAAACTCTTTTAACTTATATCTTTTTTTACTCTCTCTATCCTTCCCTCTTCCTATATCTATATTTCCAAAAATAGAATCTAGAGGTACCTTTGTAAAAGGTCTCATTTTCATCTCATCTTCATTTCTCTCTGCTGAAGAATAGTTGTCAGCTCTTGCTACTATATATGCTAATCTTCTTAGATACTTATCTTCCAATCCTGCTACATTTATATCTTCTGAAAAAAAGTTCCCCTCGTGGTGTTTTAAAACCAACTCTTCTAAAACTCTATCCTCTTCTATTACTTTTTTCTCTTCTAAAAATTTTATAAACCACCAAGAAAGATGTGGATGTTTCTTTCCTATATGACATTGAGACATATATTTTTCACTTCTACCTATAAATTTCCCTATATCATGTAGTAATCCACCTAAGATAACTCTCTCTTTATCATCTTGTAACCTTACCATCTAAACCTCCCCTTTCCTTTTTATTCTACCCATACCTATACTCTTTCTTTTCCCTAGAGATATATTATCTGGAAGATAGGCATTTGTTACAAACTCTCCTACAAATCCCAAGATAGTAGTATCTTTTTGTCTAAGTTTAAGCTCTTGAAACTCTCCTACTACCTCTACTCTTTTTTCTACTCTAATTCCACACATTTTAAAAAATTCTAAGATATTATTTGCCAACTGCTTATTTAAATCAAACTCTCCAACTTTATATCTCAAAAAGTTTTTATCATTGAGAGCTAACCATATTGTCTCAAATCTATATCTATATTTTTTCTCATCATCTACTTTCAACTGAGGAAAAGAGATATTTATTTCTGGAGTTATCTCTATTTTTCTATCTTCTATAACTATCTCTCTTATATCTTCTATCTTCTCTAAAAGAATATCTCCTCCCTTATCTATTCCAACTATTAAAAATTCCCCATTCTTTACTTTATACTGTATAAATGAAAAATCATAATTGAAATTATAATCATCTTTATGATTATGGAAAAGTATATTTTCTTGAAATAATCTTCCAAAATACCCTCTTAATTTCTCTGCATCTCTATTTTCAAATTTTTCATTACTTTTTAGTATTATCTTTACTAATTTCATTACTCCCCCTAGACTAGTGTATAGAATTTAGGATTTATTTGAAATTGATGTGAATAGTTACTCTCCTTTTCCTCAATTTTTTGATAAAGTATCAACTCTCCTAACTCTATTCCTTCCTCTCTTCCTATCTCTTTCAAATGATTATTAAAATCTTTAGCTTTATTTTTCAATACTGTTAAATTTTTTCTAAATCTATTACTTCTTGCCAATTCACTCTCATCATTTTTATATTTAGCTAATCTTTCAAAAAGTTCTCTTCCTCCAAAAGTAACAGTATAGTTTTTCATTAACTCTCTTAAAATATCTGCTCCTTTATTATTTATAAAATTTATTCTTTCATCTTTTTCACAATCTATTTTAAGATTATATTTCTCAATATAGAGGACTTTATTCTCAAAATAGAAATCCCCTTTTATACTCTCAGTTAAAGAAATACTAGGATTTAAATTTTCTACTATATCTTCTATATCAATATCTAAAAGTTCAAATATATTTCCATCTCTTAAGAAATCTTTTCCCTCTTTCTCATCAACTCTCAACTCTTTAAGAATATTTTTTCTTAAATCCTTTATGAATTTTTCATAGTAGTAACTATTTTCCTCTTCTTTTTTACTCTCAAAGTACTTCAAAATAAAAAAATAATATATCTTCTCTCTATATTCAGACAAAAAACCATTCTCAAGTAACTCATCACTCTTTATCTGAAATTTTGTAAGGAATCTATCTAACCAGAAAAAACTTCTAGTCTCTATGTTTTCCTCACTGCTTTCAAATAAAATAAGGGATAACAAATTACTTAAAAATGGTTTTAACTTTAATATATTTTCTCTTGATAACTCTCTATTTTCACTTAATTTTATAAAAAAATTTTCCATTTGAGAATAAAAATTTTCTCCATCTAAACTCAACATATTCTGAAAAGAAAAAATCTTAGATAACTCTCTATAAAAGTTTTCCATTCCACTATTACCTATCTGATTATAATAAGATTCTGTAGCAGAAAACTCAAATTTCTTTAAAGATTTATTTATATACTCATATATTTTTATATTCTCTTTTTCTGGCTCTATCATTAATTCAAGTTTGGTATTAAAAGGATATCTTCTCATTCCTATATCTTTTATATATTCATCTTGCTTCTCACAATAAATATATTTAGGAATTTGACTCTCCTGCCAATTGATAGAAAAAATCCCTCTTTCTACTGCTAGTTTATATAGATATACTGTAATTATTTTCATTCCTAAGGTTATATCTATAATTGAGTTATTTTTATTTGGTTTAAACTTGCTAATATACTTTTGTATATTACTTTGAATATGAGCGCTTGTTACCTCTTCTAATAATATTCCATTAACATCTACATTTTTAAACTTTACTTTTGTTTTTTTAAATATCTCCTCTGTTTCTTTAGAATAAATTAAAAGAAAGCATTTTATATTTGGAAATATTCTTAAATTTTTCTCCAGAATATTTTCAAAATATATTTTTTCATTTTCAGAATAGGAATAACTTACATAAGAAATTAGTATCTCTATATTTTCTAATTTTATCTTATTTGCTATTCTTTTCCTCTGCTTTTGTAAATTTTCTAAATAAATCTTTTCTAACTCAGTTTTTTCCTCATCAGAAAGTTTTTCCTCTAAGGAATACTTTAGAAGTATTTTATTATTCTCTTTTCCTAAAAAACTTTTTAAACTATTTGCCACTTCATATTTTTTCATTGGTTTCCCTCTATTTATTTTATATTATTATCATATCATATTACAATTACTTTTTCATAGAGAAAATTACTTTTTTTACAAAAAATAAAAAACTGACTAGTTTACTTATACTAATCAGTTTTGACTATCCTTATTGTTACTGGTCCTATCTTTTAACTTAAATAGCTTTATTATGCAATTAGGAATAGAATTGCATTTAGGAGTTTCAATCCTTATTGTTACTGGTCCTATCTTTTAACTTATAAGGAAACTCGAGCCAGAGAGCCGTAACCCTTTAAATTAATAAAGTTTCAATCCTTATTGTTACTGGTCCTATCTTTTAACAAAAAACAACTAAAATTCAAGGTGGAAAAACAAATAATTTAGGTTTCAATCCTTATTGTTACTGGTCCTATCTTTTAACTTAAAAATATTAAAAATTGAATTAAGAGGTAAAAAAGTTTCAATCCTTATTGTTACTGGTCCTATCTTTTAACTGTGGTAAGTGCTATGAGTGTAAAAAAGCTAGAAAATCAAAGTTTCAATCCTTATTGTTACTGGTCCTATCTTTTAACTTAAAACGATAAGGGGGTATAATGAGAACTGAAATATTAGTTTGTTTCAATCCTTATTGTTACTGGTCCTATCTTTTAACCCTATATTTTTAACTCAATCTATCTTTTTTCCTTACTTCTAACTCTTTTTTCTTTCGTTAATTTTTACTCTTTTTTACTAGTTTTTACCACTTTTCCATCTAAAAACTTCTATTTTTTATATCCATTTCGTCTTTCCTAGCTCTCTATTTAAAAGGAGTTGAAAGGTATTTTATCTTTTTTCCTCTCATTCCGTTTTCTATATTCTACTCTATTTCAAAAATAAAATCAATATCATATTATAAAAAAATCTTTATTAAAAAAATGAAACTCTATATTTTTTCCAAAATAATTTACCTTAGAGAAATCCTTCTCACATAATTTAAAAAAATATAATGAATCTATCTCCTTATCAATTATTCCTTCTACTCTTTTAACTAATTTTTTTATTTTTTTCTCATTGATTTCTCCAAAAAATACAGATTTTTGTATTCTCATCATTCCTTCTTCTAATAAAACTTCTATTATTCTATTTCTCACTCCATTTTCTATTATATCATAAGCTATTATAACTTTCATACTTCCTCACATTATAAACATATTTTCAAACTTTTCAATATCTTTTATATCAAAAGTTATTCCTAAAAAATAAGATTCTTCAAAATCTAAATCACATAGAGGAAAAACTATAATCGAATCTTCTATCTTATCTATTTTTTCTATCCAATCTCTAAATCTTTTATACATATATTTCTTATTTATTTTTCCTAAAAATACAGACTTTTGTATCCTAATAAATCCCTCGCTTTTTAAAAAATCACTAAACTCTTTTCTAATTTTTCCAACTGAAATATCATAACTTACTATATATTTCATTTTTCATCAATTCCTTTACAAGTTCTTTAGCTCTTTTTTCAATCTTCTCTTCATAGCTCATCTTTTTTCCATTATACTCTACTATATTTTTCAATCTATTATATAAATCTTTAGCTATCACTCTTTTCCCTTCTAATTCAATCTTACCTTCATTAAGATTAAAATAATTTTTATTTAATTCTTTTTTACTAAAAAGTGAAAAAGCACATTCCCAAGCTAATATTCTAAAAGGTTCAATAAAATCAAAAATTAAAGAATTACTTTTATTATTATTGGAATGGATAATTCCTAATTGTATATCTAAGCCAGCTAAAGTTAAATATCTTTCTAATTTAAAATACAATATACCAAAAGCATAATTTAATACAATGTTATAAGGTTCTTTCGCTCCCTGTGTCTCTCTTTTTGTAAAACTCCAATTTTCTGGTAAAAATTTTTTTATCTCTTCATAGTACAAAATACTACTCCTACCTTCATATCCCATCACTCTATTTTCAAAATCCTTATCATTCCAAGTAATATTTTTTATTTTTGTAATATTCTCATCAAATTTTCTCTCTATCTCTAAAAATTTATCCAACACTCCTCGTCTCGAATAAATTTTCTGTATATGTTTCTTTTGATTCTCTATTTTTTCCATTATCCAAGATTTTCCTAATTCTTTTCCATACTCTCTTATCCAAAGTTGATATTGTCTTTCTCTTATATTGCTATTGGTATTATAGGTTATTGGAGTAAATTTTCCTCTAATATTTCCATACTTATCCCCAAGATACAATGGAATATCTTTTTCTATAATCTCTAAAAGAAAATCACTTGTTAATTGATTCCCCTCTTGTATTATAATATTATCAATAAGATTATATGAAAAATACTCCTTTCCCTCTTCTTTTCTTTCTACAACAAAATACTCTTTTTCTCTATATATCTTACTTCCATTTTTTTGTACAAATAAATCCATTAATACCATCTCCTATTAAAAAATTTATTTACCTTAATTATACTCTTTTTAAAATACCTTTTTTCTAAAAATTACCTTTTTAGATTTTAAAAAATTTTAGTAATTTATACTTGTTAAAATAAAAATAAAAGGTGATTATCATGGAAATTTTTTTGGAATTAAATTATTACTACAATAAATATCCTCATATAAGCTTGGTAAAAAATAAAATGGAAATAGTAAAAAAATTTAAATCATTGGAAAACTCTCTTCTACTTTCTAAAAATATTTTAAATTTAGATGAAATTATTTTTAAACAACTAAATTTTACTGTTTCTTTTTCTAATTATAGATATATTTATCTTCTTTCTCAAATAAACTCTATAAAAAATATTCAAGAAAATATTTTGCAGTTTATTTTTAAATTTTTTGATAATTTTATCTATTCTTCTACCTATTATCCTCACATTCATTATCTTATAAAAATTCTTGCAAAGTTTTTTACAAATAAGATTGAAGAAAAAATTTTAACTTTTAAAAATAAACCTATCTTTGATACTTATTTAAAAGAATTTATTATCTTAATGGGAAATATTGGTGGAAAGAGTTCTCTTTCTATTCTTTTCTCTATTATAAAAAAAGATTTTACTCAAAGAGAATACTGTTTTTTATCCATTGGGAAAATTACAAGTTATCAAAGATATCCAGTTATCAAAAGAACTTTTTTAAAAGACTATATAAATTTTATTTGTAAAATTTTACATAGAGATATCAGTATAAATCAATCTTCTTATCTTTATTACTCTTTAATTGAAATTTTTCTTCTTCCTAATGGAATAGATGGCAAACTACAAAATAAACTATCTGAGGTACTATATCTTCATAAAGATAAAAATCTTTATAAAAATATTGCTTTAAAGGTCATAAATAACTCACTTCTTGATGAAAATGAAAAGAATCTAATAAAATCTCTATATTTAATAATTCCACTTTAAAAAATGACCTCATAAAATCGTTTTATACACCTGTAATTTTATTCTTTTTATTAATTATATGACTAATATTTTTCAGTTTTTTAAGACTGGTTTTAAACCTTGATTCAAACTCAGTATTTATGGTACTTGTAGTCATATAAATTTATAAATCATTTTTTAATTAACTATATTAGTTAACTTTTTAGGTAAAAATTAGTATTTTTCTACTTTTTCAAGCTGTTTTTACTCTATAACCATTAAACATAAAAAAAAGAAGAAGAGTGTTATAATCTCCTAAATTATATCACTCCTTCTTCTCTTTTTATTAATTCTATTTTATAATTTTAATTAAGAGATTTATAACTTTTTAAAGTACTCTCTCTTATTTCTACTTTCTCTTTAGCTTGTGGGAATTTTCCTCCATATATAGCACTTTCAAATGCTCCATACATAGGGTTAGGGAAGATTATAAATCTATCTCCAAACTCCTTTGCTAATTCTTCTACTTTATTATCTCTTTCATCTATTGACTTAGAAGAGAATACATCAAAATCTGATAAGTTATCTCCAAAAAGCATAATTAATTGAGTATGTTTTTTTACATATTCACGACGATTAACCTTTCCACTCTTATCCTCTTTATTTTTTAATAGTACACTATCTTCACCTTGCACTGGTATACCCTCAGCTTTTAAATTTTCAATAGTAGCTTCTAATTGACTTTCTGCTCTATCAGAAATATAGTATATTTTTACACCATTTTTATCTGCAAATTGTAAAAATTCCTTTGCTCCTGGAACAGCCTTAGCTTTTTTCATCTGTACCCATTCATCCCAAGACTCTGTATCATATCCTCTTCCTCTTAAAATATTTTCAGCTTGGTATGGACTATTATCTACTACAGTTTCATCTAAATCTAAAACTATTGAATATGGTTTACTGTGGGGAACTTTTAAGTACTCTTTTAATCTCTGAGTAGCTACATTATATCCTTGTAAATATAGTGCTTTAGCTTCTCCAGAAGTTTGATACCAATTTGTTCCCATCATATTTTCTCTAGCAGCTAATTCATCATAAGTAAGAACTACTTTTTCATCTTTTTTCTCATATAAATTGCTACATCCTGTCATAGTTAAAATTGTTATAGATATTGCTAACAATGATAAAAGTTTTTTGTTTTTCATCATATTCCTCCTATGCTTTTGACTTGTCTAAATTATACATTAGTTATCTAAAAAAAGCAAATATTTTATTGAAAACACACAAAATAATTCAAAATAATTTTATTAAAAATAAAAGAGCAAGTATAGCTTAACTCAATAAAAAACATAAATATTAAATCTTTAATTTATTTTGTTTTTTATATTTTACTTTTACTAACTTGCTCTATTTATTCTATTTGCTTTTTTATTTTTAAGTTTTATTATGCTTTTCTATTAAAATGGTCCATAATTAATAGCCACTGCTATTATTATAAATATAACTTGTAATCCAAACATAATTAAGAATAATGGAGTTATAAATTTATACCATTTATTGATTGGTAAACTCATAAGTCCACACATAGTAGCTGCTGATGTTGGCCAAAATAGATTTGAGAATCCATCTCCAAATTGGAAAGCCAATACAGCTGTCTGTCTAGTAAGTCCAATAGCATCAGCTAATGGTGCCATAATAGGCATAGATGTAGCTGCTTGCCCTGAACCAGATGGAATAAAGAAATTTATCATATTTTGAACTACTACCATTCCTACTGCTGCTATTGATTTTGGTAGAGTAGATAAAGTAGCAGCCATACTATTTATAATTGTATCTATTATTTGTCCATCTTCCATTACTATTGTTAAGGCTCTAGCTACTCCTACAGCAAAAGCTCCAAATAACACATCAGAAGTTGAAGTAATAAAATGTTGAGATATCTGACTAAAATTATATCCACCAATTAATCCTGTTATTAACATCATTATAAAGAATAAAGTAGATAATTCATTTAAATACCAACCATAATGGGTAGTTCCATATACTAAAATTCCAATAGTGATTAAAAATAATCCCATTATTAATTTATGCTTATTTGTAAAAGGTAATCCTTCTAATTCATCTCTAGTCATTCCGTTAGAAAAATTAAATTTAACATCTTTTACTATTGATTTCTCAGGATTTAATTTCACTTTTCTAGCATACATCATAACATATATTATAGCAGTTGCTTGGAAAACTATAAAAGCTATTGTTCTAAGTCCAATTCCTGAACCAATAGGTACTTCTGCTATTCCTTGAGCTATTCCTATAGTAAAAGGATTAAGAGTAGCAGCAGCAAATCCAGTAGCTGTTCCTACTATTACAGCAGCTCCTCCAACTAGAGCATCATATCCTAAAGCCACAGATATTCCCATAAAAGCAGGAAGTAATCCATAAGTTTCTTCATATAATCCAAATGTAGAACCACAAATTCCAAATATTACCATAAATATTGGAAATATCAATGTTTCTCTTCCATTAAATCTTTTTATTACAGTTCCTAGTCCCCCATAAAAAGCTCCTGTACTTATCAACATATTAATATATCCATAAGCAAAGAAGATAAAAAATATTATATCAGATGTTGATACTAACCCATCTATTATAGCTTTAAACATTCTAAATATAGAAACTGGAGTTTGTGCTACATATTCAAATGAGTTAGCTACTACCATAGTTCTATTTAAAACTGGGTCAACTGCTCTTTGATAACTCCCAGATGGGACTAAATAAGTAAGTCCTGTTAAAATTACTAATATCATTCCTATTAGTACATAAGTGTGTGGCATTGAAAATCTTTTTCTTTGTTCCATTGTAAATTCCTCCCAAAGTGTTTTTATATAGTGATTGATAATAAAAAAAGCCACAGTCTCGGATATAAACTGCGGCATAAATTTACAATGTAAGAAAAAACATATGTAAAATGACACACAGATAGCTCTCCACTGACCTTTTTTATCAATGACAGCAATATGAATATTATTCATATTGCCAACAGAAAAGTTTAGCTTCTTTTCCATTTCGGCAAAATCCCCTTTCAAATTGTTTCGTCGTTTGCAAAACTCCACAATCCTACTCTTGTCATTTGCTCCTCTATCGGCTTTTTTTATTGTGTTTATTTTACTCCCCTTTTCTTCTTTTGTAAAATATATATTATATATAATTTTATTATTATTTTATATTTTTTAATTCTCTCCACTCTTTTTTTATTTTCTCTAACAATTCCTTATTAGTTAAAATTTCAAGAGCAGAACCTCCCATAGCTTTTACTCCTCTATGTAATTTATCATAAGCTTCTTTTGAATTTACATATTTTAAATAAGCTTCATCATGTACATGACAAACTTCTTCTATCTCTAATGCCACTTCTGTATACATTGTTGGACATACCTGACTTACATTCCCAATATCTGATGAACCAGTAGCTCCTTTTCCCTCATCTTGAATATTTTTTATTCCTACTTCTAATAGATTTTTTTTCATTAACTCTTGAAGGGATTTTAAGTTTACTAAATTATCAAAAGAATTTTCAAATTTCTCCCAACTCATCTCTGTTCCTGTCATCATACTAGCACCTTTAGCTATATTTATTACTTTCTCTGTTAAATTATTTAGGTACTCCCTATTATTTGCTCTAATGTGAAATCTTGCCTCTGTCAAATCTGGGACAGTATTCGGAGCATCTCCACCATGAGTTATTATTCCATGTATTCTGGCATCAGAAGTAATGTGTTGTCTTAAACAACCTATTCCTGCATACATTAGATTTATAGCATCAAGTGCGTTAATTCCATCTTCTGGATGAGCAGCTGCATGACTTGCCCTTCCTTTAAATTGAAATTTTATACAATCTATTGCCAAAGTTTTACAAGCTATATTATTCTGAGATTCTAAATGCATCTGAAATACTACATCTACATCATTAAAAGTTCCACTCTCTACCATAGGAACTTTTCCTCCTACTGTTTCCTCTGCTGGTGTTCCTATAAATACTATTGTTCCATTAAATTTATCCAACATTTTTGATAATACAAGAGCTGTTCCATATGTACTAGCTGCTATCCAGTTGTGCCCACAAGCATGTCCTGGTTTCTTCTCTACTCCATATCCAGGTAGAGCATCATACTCAGCTAGAAAAGCTATCTTAGGAGATCCTTCTCCTATCTCAGCTCTAAAAGCTGTTTCCATTCCACAATAATTTTTTTCTACTCTAAAATTATTTTTTTCTAACTCTTTTATTAAAAATTCTACTGCCTTATACTCCTCATTTCCTAATTCTGGATTTTTAAAAATATAATCAGATACTCCTTCTATCTCCTTTTTTAACTCATCCTCTATCTTGTATAATTCTTTTTTTAACTCCATCTTTTCCTCCAACTTTTTAATATTTTCTACTATACTAGCATAAAGATTTTTTACTGTCAACAAGTTCAAAAAATAAAAAAGAACTAGAAAATCCTCTCTAATTCTTGATATAACAATTCTACTATGATATAATAAATATATAAGGGAAACCTTAATTCTTGCAAGAAAGGGGGTTTAACTTATGAAGAATTATTTTAAGATAGTAGTTAAAGTTAGACGTTTTGAGTTTACTATCAAAATAGCTCTTTAAGAGTTACCCTCAACCCTTGTGGGTTATTGTTTCCCTTATATCTTTTCTATATTATACCACATAAAAAATAAAAATGGAAGGGTAAAAAAGATACAGGGAGGGAGTCATCTTGGAAGAAAAATCAAAAGTTCCTGCTATTGATAAAGCAGATAAAATTTTTAACTATCTTTACTATAAATATTCAGCTACTCAAAGTTCTATTTCTAAAGATTTAAATCTTCCTAAGGCAACTGTCAATAGACTTTTAGAAGTACTTACTAACTTAAAGTATCTCAATTATCAAGATAAAGAGTACACTTTAGGAGAAAAATTTTACTTTTTCTCTAATAGATATGAAAAATATACTCTTATTAAGAATATAACTCATCCATATCTTGAAGAATTATCTTTAAAATTTAAAGAAACATTTAAATTAAGTGTTCTTGATAATGATAAAATTAGAAGTATTGCTACTGTTGAAAGTAGTGATTTAATAAAAGTATCTGTAGCAGAAAATGCTATTTTTCCACTTCATGCTGGAGCAGCTAGTAAGCTTCTTATTTGTCAACTTAGTGAAAGCAAATTAAATAAACTCCTTACTAAAACTCTCCCAAAATATACTGATAATACCATAACAGACAGAGAAAAGTTAAAAGAAGAATTACTTAAAATTAATATACAAAAAGTTTCTTATGATAATATGGAACACTCAAAAAATATTAAAGCTGTCGCAGTTCCAATATTAGATAAAAAAAATAGAATTATAGCTGCTATTAGTTGTCCTTGTTTTCCTGATGATTTAACAGATGAAAAATCGAAATTCTTAGTTAAAGAGATGCAGAAAACTTGTGAAGAAATCTCAAAAAGATTAGAATATTTTATAAATTAAAAAGGTGAAAAGAAAATATGTTATTAGAAAATACCACTAAAAAGAAAAATGAAAATAATCGAGAGTTTATCTATAGAGTTATTAAAGAAAATATTATGACTCTCAATCTAAAACCTGGAGAATGTATTAGTGAAGTAGAGTTAGGAAATCAACTTAATGTAAGTCGTACCCCTGTAAGAGAAGCTATTGTTAGATTATCTGAAGAAAAACTTATAGATGTTTTTCCACAAAAAGGATCCTTTGTTTCTAAGATAGATTTAAATTTAGTTGATGAGGCTGTTTTTTTAAGAGCGCTTTGTGAAAAAGAGATTTTAAAATTGGCTTGCTCTGATAAAAATTCTAAAGAGTTAATTAGAGAGTTAGAAAAAAATCTAGCTTATCAAAAAATTATAATTGATTTTGAAGAAGACTTACATAAATTTTTTGACTTAGATAATGAGTTGCATGCTTTAATTTTTTATTATTATAATAAAAAAAATGTTTGGAAAAGTGTAAAAAGATTAGCTACACATTATGATAGACTTAGACTTATTGATGCACTAGAAAAGTTTAGTGCCACTAAAACTTATGAACAACATCATGATATTATTGATATTATAAAAAATAAAACAACTGAAAATATTGACAATTTAATCTCGGAACATCTTTCAAAATTTAAGCATGTAATTAATAATTATTTAGATAAATATCCTGAATATTTCAAATAAAAAAAGGGCAAAATGTACTGCACCCAAAATCTTAGACATCTAAGATGGAGGGTGTAGTTTTTTTATGGCTAAATTAACAAAAGAACAAAAAATTGAAATTTATGAGAGAAGATGAAATGGGGAAACTATAAAATCTTTAGCTTTAAACTTCAATATTAATATTCACAATATTGAGTATTTAATTAGACTCATAGATAGACATGGGTATTCTATTCTTAGAGATGATAAAAATCGTTATTATTCTAAAGAGTTTAAAGAGCTAACTATTAATAGAATATTAACAAATAATGAATCCCTCTTATCTGTCGCAATTGATATTGGATTAAGTTCAACAGGAATTTTAACAAATTGGATTAAAAAATACAAAGAAAACTGCTATAATGTCATAGAGAAGAAAAAAGGGAGAAAACCAAAAACTATGACTAGGTAAAGAAATATAATAAAACAAGAACTAATAAAGAAAAAATTAAAGATTTAGAAAAAGAAATTTTGTATTTAAAGACTGAAAATGAATACCTAAAAAAGTTAAATGCTCTAGTTCAGGAAAAGGAACAACAAGAGAAGATAAAACCATAGTAATAACTGAATTTAGAGCCAAATATCCTTTAAAAATATTACTTGAAATATCTGGAGTGTCAAGAGCTACATACTATTTCTATGTAAATAAAGAAGATAAAGACTTAAAAAATCAAGATATTATTGATAAAATCAAAGAGATATTTTATGAAAATAAAAAGAGATATGGATATCGTAGAATTACATTAGAACTTAAAAATCAAGGAATAAATATCAACCATAAGAAAGTTTTAAGACTAATGAATAAATTAAATTTACATAGTATTACGCGTAAAAAAAGGAAATATTCTTCTTATCAAGGAACTATTGGAAAAATTGCTGATAATCACATTAAAAGAAATTTTGAAGCAAATAAACCAAATGAAAAATGGTTTACTGATGTAACAGAATTTAATTTAAGAGGAAATAAAATATACTTATCTCCAATATTAGATGCTTACGGAAGATATATAGTTTCATACAGTATATCGTCAACTCCTAATTCAAATCAAATAATAGATATGTTAGATAAAGCATTTAGTAGCAATAAAGAGATAGAAAAATTAATATTTCATAGTGACCAAGGTTGGCAATATCAGCATAGTTTTTATACTAAAATATTAGAAGAAAAAAATATAATTCAAAGTATGTCAAGAAAAGGGAATAGTTTAGATAATGGACTAATGGAAAGTTTCTTTGGAATAATGAAATCAGAAATGTTTTATGGAGAAGAAAATAATTACAAAAATATTGAAGACTTAAAGTTAGCAATAGAAGAATATATAGATTATTATAATAATAAAAGGATAAAGGTAAAATTAAAAGGATTAAGTCCTGCAGAATACAGGAATCAATCCTTATTAATCAATAATTAAATAATAGTGTCTAAGAAAAGGGGTTCACTACAAAAGCCCTTTTTTTTATTATTTTACAAATCCTCCAATAGTTGGTAGATACATTGAAATAGCTGGAATATAAGTTACTAACATAAGTACTATTATTATTACTACATAATATTTTATAAGCTGTCCCATTACATCTTCTATTTTTAAATTTCCAACTTTTACTCCAACAAATAGAGTATTTCCAACTGGTGGAGTAATATTTCCTATACATAGGTTAAATACTATTATTATTCCAAATTGTACAGCACTCATTCCAAAAGATTGAACTATTGGTAAGAATATTGGAGTAAATATAAGTATTGCTGGTGTTACATCCATAAATGTTCCTATAAATAGTAATAATAAGTTCATTAATAAAAGAATTAAGAATTTATTATTTGTTAATCCTAAAATTAAACTTGATATTGCTTGAGGTACACCTGTAAATGCCATTACCCAAGACATTATTGTAGATACTCCTATTAGGAATACTATAATTCCTGTCATTTTAGCACTCTCAGCAAATATTTCAATTAATCCTTTTATAGTTATTGTTCTATAAAATAACATTGAAAGAATTAATGTATAAACTACTGCTACTACAGAACCCTCTGTTGGAGTAAATATTCCTTTAATAATTCCTCCAATTACTATAATAATCAGTGCAAGTGATGGTAAAGCATCTATAAAAGTTACTAGTACAACTTTTAATTTAAAATTATTTGTACCCTTCATTCCTTTAGCTTTACATAAATATAAAGTAAGAGCCATACATCCTATTCCCCATAAAATTCCAGGTAGGTATCCTGCCATAAATAGAGCAGCTACTGAAGTTCCTCCACTTACTAATGAATATACTATCAATGAGTTTGATGGTGGAATTAATAATCCTGTTGGAGCTGATGCTATATTTGCTGTTGCTCCTAATTTTTTATCATATCCTTGTTCCTCTTCCATAGGAAGTAAAATTCCTCCCATAGCAGCACAAGCAGCAGTTGCTGAACCTGATATTGCTCCAAACATCATATTAGCTAAAATATTTGTTTGCATAAGAGAACCAGGTATTCTTCCTGTTAATGATTGAGCAAATGATACAAGCTTCTTAGCTATTCCCCCTTGGTTCATTATATTTCCAGCAAGGATGAAAAATGGTATAGCTATCAAAGTAAAGTTTGAAATTCCTGAAAATATTCTTTGAGCTCCTGTTACTAATGTATTATCAAAAGCTAATGATGGTAATATTGCTAATATTGAAGATAATCCTATACTAATAGCAATAGGAAATCCTAATAATAAAGTTATTACTAAAACTATAAACATTATTAAAGCTGTTGTAAGTACCATTCCTATGCCTCCTCTTTAACTTTTTTTAATAAATCTACTATATTTAAAATAGAGTATATTGAAGTAATTACTCCACAAGTTGGAAGTACAGAATATACATATCCCATTGATACTCTAAGAGCTGGAGAAATTTGAGTCATAGTTAATGTAGTTATAGCTTTTCCTCCACATACTAATACTCCAAAAGCGAATAATAAAACTACTATCTCTGATAAAATAGCAATATTCAATTGAATTTTTTTAGAATATCTTTCTACGAAAAATACCATACGCATATGATCTCTTTTTCCAAATACATAAGAAGCTGCAAACATTGACATCCAAGCAAAAGAATAAGATATTAATTCTTCAGATATTGTACTTGGATCTTTTAATACATATCTTGAAGTTATTTGATAAGTTCCTACCACTGTCATAAACATAAATAAGATTACACATATTCCAATAATTATTTTATCAAGGGCATTTCTTAAATTATTCATTAGTTATTCCCTCCCTCTTTTATTTGTTTTCCTATCTCTTGAATTTTATCATAAATAGGTTTTAATTTAGGAGTTGCTTCTAATACCTCTCCATGTAATGGTAAAACTCTCTCTTTAAATAGAGCTACATCTGGATAGATAAATTGCACATTCATATCATTTTGAGCTTGTGCTTTAGCTTTCTCAACTGATTCTGTCCAAGCTTCTCTTTGAACTTTTGATATCAATCTAAATCCTTCATTAAATATTTCTCTCTCTTCTGGAGAAAGTCCATTTAAGAATTTTAAGTTTCCTATTAAAATATCTGGAACCATTTGGTGCATATTATATGAATAATACTTAGCTACCTCTCCATGTTTATTACTTGTTATAGCTAACTCATTATTTTCTGCTCCATCTATTACGCTTTGTTGTAAAGCTGTATAAACTTCTCCAAATCCCATAGGAGTTGCTGCTCCTCCAAATAATTCCATCATTCTTATATTTGAAGCACTTTGTTGTACTCTAATTTTTAATCCTTTTAAATCATCAGGTGTATTAATAGGTTTTTTTACTGTATAAAAGTTTCTAGTTCCTGCATCTAACCAAGTAACTGCTTCAAATCCTGATTTTTCAGTAGATGTAAAAATAGGCTCTATCAATTCTGCATTATCCATTACAGCATGGTAATGTTCTGGGCTATCAAACAGATATGGTAAGTTAAATATTTGATAGATATTATCAAAACTTTCTAATATAGCATTACTTGCTACAGCAAAATCTATTGCTCCTGTTTGTGTTAACTCAACTGTATTTACTTGTGAACCTAGTAATTCATTAGGGAATACTTGTACATCATACTTATCTCCAAGTTTACTTTCTATAAACTCTTCAAATGCTAATAATCCTATATTTGTAGGATGGTCCTGTGCTTGGTTATGAGATATCCTAATAATTCTTCTATTATCTCCTTTTCCACAAGCTCCAAGAATAAATAAACAAGTTACTATTAGTAATAGATTTAAAAACTTTTTCATCTTTCCTCCTCTATTCTCCTAAATATTTTTTTAATGTATTTACTACTGCATCTTTTCCAGCCAACATCTCTACAAAATATTTTTCTACTCTGTCAGCCATTCCTACTTCTTCTAAATCCACTCCAAATATCATCCTATTTTTTAAGATTTCTCTTAGTTGCCCCTTATAAGTTTCAGGTTTTCCAAACTCTATTCCTGCCATTTTTTCTTTTAACATATCTAACATAGGATCTGGACTAATACTTCTTTCATTTCCATTATCATCAATTCCTAATAAATATCTAAACCATCCAGCATATACAAGTGGTATATATCTAATATCTTCTACATTTAATTCATCACTTGCTAAATATGCTTTTATAGTCTCTCCAAATCTTATTCCTACTTTTTGAGATGTATCTGTTGCTATCCTCTCAGGTTGGTCTGGTATAAATTTATTAGCAAATCTCTCATTGATAACTTCATCTATAAATGCTTTTGGACTTAATATTTTTGGGTCATCTACAACTTTTAATGCCTCTCCATATCCTATATTTTTTATTAATTTATTTAAATATGGATTAGATACTGCATCAAATATTGTTTTTTCATTTAATAGACAACCGTATACAGCTAGTGTAGTATGTAATGGGTTTAAACAAGTTGTAACTTTCATTCTCTCTGTTTTTTCTACTGTCTCTCTATCTGTTACATATACTCCAGCTTCTGATTTTTCTAATTCTGGTCTTCCATTAGGGAATTTATCTTCTACTACAAAATACTCTGGTGCTTCAGCATTTACAAAAGCTCCTGTATAAGTATTTTTAGAAGTAACTACTATATTCATATCTTCAAAACCTAATTTTTCTAGGTGCTCTTTTACTACTTCTGCAGGTCTTGGAGTAATTTTATCTATCATTGAAATAGGATAAGCTACTTTTTTTTCATCTGATACATAAGCCAAGAACTCTTTTTCTACATATCCTTTTTCTACCCAATGCTCTGCTATATCAAGAACAGCTGCTCTTACTCTATCTCCATTTCCAGCACAGTTATCCATGCTTACTAAAGCAATTGGAGTTGCTCCAGCTTTAAATCTAACATATAGTAAGTTAGTTACTATACTCATTATATGTTTTGCTTCTTCTGGAGAGTTTTGGAAATCCTCTTCTATAACTTTCATATATTCTCCATTTGGAGTTTTTAAGTTATATCCTTTTTCAGTAATTGTAAAACTGATCATTTGAAGAGTTGGAGCTTTTACTATCTCTTTTAAAGTATCTTTATCTGTGTCAGCTTTTAAAGATTCAACTATACTAGCTATAACCTCAGTTGAAAAATTTCCATCCTTTGATAGAATTACTGATAAAGTTAAATTATCATGTGGCTTATACACTTTATCTATAATCTCTGTATCAAAACTTTCTGCAACGATAATCCCTGTATTTTCAAGCCCTTTATTTAAAAGATTTTGTTGCATCTTCCCAACATAAGCTCTGAAAATATTTCCAGCACCAAAGTGTAACCACTTTGGTGCCTTCATTGTATTTTCTTTTACAGTTTCTATATCATATGCAGGAGTCACTACTTCACTTATATTTTTTATATTTTTCATCTCATTTAAGTTTAATTTCATTTTATCCTCCTGAATATCCTATACATTTTACTATTTTCCTAATTTAGTTAAAGTTTCCCAAATTCCAGTTATATAACTTGCTCCTAAAGCTCTATCATATAATCCATATCCTGGTTTTCCAGTCTCTCCCCAAATCATTCTTCCGTGGTCTGGTCTTAAGTATCCATCAAATCCATTTTTATGTAACACTCTCATTATCTCAACTATATCTAATGAACCACAACCAGAGTAATGAGCTGACTCTTCAAAGCTTACTCCATCATTTAATAACTTAACATTTCTTACATGCATGAAATGGATTCTTCCCATAGCACTATATTTATCTACTAATTTTGGCATGTCATTGAAGTTTGCACATCCTAATGAACCTGTACATAGTGTAAGTCCATTGTATTTGCTATCAACTAATTTTAAAAATCTATCTAAATTTTCCTCTTTAGTGATAATTCTCGGTAATCCAAATATTGGCCAAGGTGGATCATCTGGGTGTATAGCCATTTTAATATCATTAAGCTCTGCTACTGGAATTATTTGCTCAAGGAAATATTTTAAATTTTCCCATAATCCCTCTTCTCCTAATGCTTTATATTTAGCAAATAAATCTGCCATCTCCTCTTTTGTATAGCTTGAATCCCATCCTGGTAGAGATAATTCACTATTTAATGGATCTAACTTATCCACTTGGTCTTTGTAGTAAACTAGTGCTGTCGAACCATCTTCTAACTCTTTATCTAATTGAGATCTTGTCCAGTCAAATACAGGCATGAAGTTATAACATATTACTTTTACTCCAGCTTTTGCTAAGTTTTCTATATTTTTCTTATAGTTCTCAATATATACCTCTCTTGTAGGTAATCCTAATTTTATATCTTCATGTACAGGAACACTCTCTATTACCTCAAATTTTAATCCAGCTTTTTCAACCTTCTCTTTAAGAGCTAATATCTTGTCCATTTCCCATACTTGTCCTACTGGTACATCATAGATAGCTGTAACTATACTATGCATAGTAGGTATTTGTTTTATGTATTGAAGACTTACTGGGTCTGAGTCTCCATACCATCTAAATGATAATTTCATTTACTCCTCCTTAAAATCTATATATTTTTAATTTCTATATTTTTAATTTAAAATAATTTTTAGCATTTAAGTAACAAATCTCTTGTACCATAGCTTTTAAAATCTCTTCATCAAATGGAACTTCTCCCTCTTCTACCCAAGTACCAATTAGATTACACATAATTCTTCTAAAGTACTCATGTCTTGTGTAAGAGATAAAACTTCTTGAGTCAGTTAACATTCCTACAAATCTTCTAAGTAATCCTAAGTTTGCTAGTGCTATCATCTGTTTTATCATTCCATCTTTTTGATCTAAGAACCACCAACCAGAACCAAATTGCATCTTACCTGGCATCTCTCCACATTGGAAGTTTCCTATCATAGTTCCTAGCACTTCATTATCCTTAGGATTTAAACAGTAAAGAATTGTCTTAGGTAGCTCTCCTGTTTTTTCTAACTCATTTAATAGAGATGATAATGACTTAGCATAATTATTATCTGCTATTGAGTCCATTCCTATATCTGCTCCTAATTTATCAAACATTCTACTATTATTATTTCTTAGAGCTCCCATATGAATTTGCATTCCTAAATCATATTTTTTATATTCTCTTCCTAACTCTACAAATAGCATTGTTTTATAAGCTTCTCTCTCTTCTGCTGTTAACTCTGCTCCAGTTAAAGCTTTTTGGAAAATTCTTTCTATTTCCTCTTCATTTACTATTTTGAAAAATGGTTCCTCTAAACTTAAATCTGTAACTAAGCAACCTCTCTCCACGAAAAATTTAACTCTTTCTTTTAATGCTTCTACAAAAGTTCTAAAAGAGTTTATGGCTATTCCACTTACTTCAGCTAATTTTCCTACATACTCTACATATCCAGTTTTTTCTATTCCCATAGCCTTATCTGGTCTATATGTAGGTAATACTTTTACTCCAAACTCTTTATCTTGAGCTATCTCTAAATGGTACTCTAGAGAATCAATTGGATCATCTGTTGTACAAAGTGCTGTTACATTAGCTCTCTTTATTAAATTTTTAGTTGTAAACTCTGGTGTTCTTAAAAGCTCATTTGCTTTATTCCAAATAACTTCTGCATTTTTTCTATTTATTACTTCATCTATTCCAAAGAATCTTTTTAACTCTAAATGTGACCAATGATATAGTGGATTTCCAAAACAATACTCTATTGTCTCAACAAAAGCTAGAAATTTCTCATAATCACTGGCATCTCCTGTAATATATTTTTCATCTATTCCATTACTTCTCATGGCTCTCCACTTATAGTGATCTCCATATAGCCATATTTGTGTTAAGTTATCATATCCTTTATTTTCTGCTATCTCTTTTGGGTTCAAATGACAATGGTAATCAAAGATAGGCATATCTTTTGCATATTCATGATATAATTTTTTACTCACTTCATTTTTTAGTAAAAAATCTTCGTTCATAAAACTTATCATTTTTAACCTCCTCTTTTAATTTTATACTTGTATACTAGAATAATAACTTGAAATTTAAAAAAAGTCAATAGTTTTTTTGCTATTTTTTCTAAAAAATAATTAAATGTATTTATATAAAACAGTGTTCTAAGTTAGAAATTAGTATCATTATTTTTCTAATAAAAAATGAGATAGATTTTACTCCATCTCATTTTAAGGTAAGTTCATATTTCAATTATTTTATAATATAGTTATTAACATTATTGTAACAAATATTTTCTACCATTTTCCCTAATTTATTTATATCATTAGGTAATTCTCCGTTTTCTACCCAATCTCCTAGTAAGTTACATAAAATTCTTCTAAAATATTCATGTCTTGTATATGACAAGAAACTTCTTGAGTCAGTTAACATTCCTACAAATCTCGAAAGCAATCCTAAATTTGCTAATGCTGTCATCTGTTTTATCATTCCATCTTTTTGATCTAAGAACCACCAACCAGAACCTAATTGAATTTTTCCTGATATTCCTCCACCTTGGAAACATCCAATTAAGGTTCCTAAAGTTTCGTTTTCTCTAGGATTTAAATTATATAAAATAGTTTTTGGCAACTCATCAGTATCATCTAATGTATCTAATATTCTTGAAAGAGCAAGTACAAAAGTTTCATCTGCAATAGCATCAAACCCTGTATCTGGTCCTAATTTTTTATACATTCTAGTTGAATTATTTCTTATACATCCTATATGATATTGCATTACCCAACCTTTTTTATTGTATTCTCTTCCTAAGAAAAGTAATATATTCGTTTTATAAATTTTTACTTCTCTTTCCGTTAACTCTTCTCCAGAAATTTTCTTTTTAAATATTCTATCTGCCTCTTCCTCTGTTCCCATTTCAAAAACTACTGGGTCAAGAGCATGGTCAGATATTCTACATCCTACTTCATGGAAAAACTCTATTCTTTCAAGTAAAGCTTTTTTAAATTCAGATAATGACTCTATCTTCTTTCCATGTAACTCTTCTAATTTATTTAACCATGGCATATAATCTTCTTTATCTATTCTCACACCTTTATCAGGTCTAAAAGTTGGTCTTACTTCCACATCAAAAGTTTTGTCATTTTTTATTCCTATATGATATTCTAAAGAATCTATTGGGTCATCTGTTGTACATAAAGTTTTTACATTAGCTCTTTTTATTAATTCTCTAGCTGTAAACTCGTCTGTTGATAATTTTTCATTTGTCTTTTCCCAAATCTCTTCTGCTGTTTCCTTTGAAAGTATAGTATCTATTCCAAAGAATCTTTTTAACTCTAAATGAGTCCAATGGAATAATGGGTTTCCGTAACACTCATCCATAGTTTCTGCCCATTTTACAAATTTTTCTTTATCACTTTTATCTCCAGTTATATAATCTTCAGATACACCATTACTTCTCATAGCTCTCCATTTGTAATGATCTCCTCCTAACCATATCTCTGAGATATTTTTATATTTTTTATTTTCAAATATCTCTTTTGGATTTAAATGACAGTGAAAGTCATATATAGGCATATTTTTTGCATAATCATGATATAATTTTTTAGCTGTTTCTGTGTTTAATAAAAAATCCTCACACATAAATTGTTTCATTACTTCTCATCTCCATTTATAATGTTACCCCAGATTTAAATATAGCTATCTCTTGAAATTTATTTTTTTCATTATTAGTTTTTTCTCCATTTATAACTTCAATAATATACTCAATAAATTCCTCTGTTAAGTCTTCCATGCTGATATCTTCTGATACCAATCTTCCAGCATCAAAGTCTATCCATTTTCTCTTTCTATTATATAATTCACTATTAGTTGAAATCTTTACTGTTGGTACATATCCACCATAAGGATTTCCTCTCCCTGTTGTAAACAGTACAATATGACATTTAGCTGCTGCTAAAGCTGTAGTAGCTACTAAATCATTCCCAGGTGCTGATAAAAGATTTAATCCTTTCTCTCTTAAAACCTCTCCATATTTTAAAACATCTATTACTTTTGATGTTCCAGATTTTTGTGTACAACCTAAAGATTTATCTTCAAGAGTTGTAATTCCACCTTTTTTATTTCCAGGAGATGGATTTTCATATATTTCTTGATCATGTTTTATAAAATATTCTTTAAAGTCATTTATTAAATCTACACATTTTTCAAAAACTTCCTTATTTTTACATCTCTTCATAAGTAATGTTTCTGCCCCAAACATTTCTGGAACCTCTGTTAAAACACTTGTTCCTCCTTGAAATATTACATAGTCTGAGAAATGTCCAAGCATAGGATTAGCAGTTATTCCAGAAAGTCCATCTGAACCACCACATTCAAGTCCAAAATTTATCTCTCCTAACTCTCCCTCTTCTCTCTTATCCTCTAGCATTTTTTCATATAGAGATTTTAAAATTCCTTTTCCACTCTCTATTTCATCCTCTACATCTTGAGAGATTAAAAATTTTACTCTCTCCTCATCATACTCTCCAAAAGTTTTTATAAATTCAGAAACTTGATTATTTTCACAACCTAGTCCTAACACTAAAACTCCACCTGCATTAGGATGTTTTACTGTATTTTGAAGAATAGTTCTAGTATTGATATGGTCCTCTCCTAATTGTGAACATCCATAGTTATGTGTCAATACATTTATACCATCAACTTTTAAATCTCCTATTTCTTTTAAGAATGCTTCTTTTATCAAATTAGCTATTCCATTTACACATCCTACTGTTGGAACTATCCATAGTTCATTTCTTATTCCAACATCTCCATTTTTTCTTCTGTATACCTTTACTTTTCTTTTATTTGATGAAGATAATTCCTTTTCAAATTCTGGAGTGTATTCATAGGTACTTAAATCTTTTAAGTTGGTTCTTATATTATGAGTATGTACCCACTCTCCAACTTTTATATCTTCAAGAGCATATCCTATTGGCATTCCATATTTTAAAATATTTTCTCCCTTAGATATATTTTCAAGAGCTATCTTATGTCCCTTCATTGTATCTTGAAGAATTTTTATCTCTTTCCCATCTATTTTTATAATTTCATCTTTCCTATAATCTCTAAGGACAATTATTACATTATCCTTAGAATTTATCTTTATAAACTCTTTCATTATTTTACCTCTTCCAGAGCTTTTTTTACTCCATATTTATCTATTTTTTCTACATAGTGAGTTACTAAATCTGTCATTCCCTCTATTGTATTTAGATTGATATCCCAATGTTTTTCCAATCCTAACACATGCTCAACTATTTTTCTGTAGTTATTTGTTTTCCATAACTCTTGATACATTTCCAAATGATGTTTATCATCTCTTAAATTTATTACATTCCCATTTTCTCTAACTCCCTTATAAAATCTTATTAAAGCAGCTAGTGAAAAAAGTAATCTTTTTGGTAGTTTTCCAGTTCTTCTATATGTCTCTAGTACTTGTGGTAAAATTCTTGATTTATACTTTGACATTGAGTTTAAAGAGATATCCATCAACATATGTTTTACATATGGATTTTGAAATCTTTTTATTACAGCTTCCTTAAATTCTACCAATTCTTTTTTATCCATATCCAATGCTGGAATAATCTCTTCATCAATAGCTTTCTCTATAAATGTTCTTACATCACTATTTTCCATCGCTTCTCTTACTGTATCTATTCCATAAAGATAAGCTACTGGAACCATAGCTGTATGAGCTCCATTTAAAATTCCAACTTTTCTCATCTTATATGGTTTTAAATCATTTACAATTAAGATATTTAGATTTACTTTATCCAATCTTAACTCTTTTGTTAAAATATCCTTTGGTCCTTGAATAACAAATAGGTAAAAATACTCTCCTGTTGTCATAAATTTATCTTCATATCCTAATTCTTTTACTAACTCATCTTTTTCTGCTCTTGGATATCCTGTTACTATTCTATCTACCAATGTAGAACACCAGATATTTCCAGTTACCAACCAATTTTTGAACTCTTCCTCTAGATTCCATAGATCAGCATATTTTAAAACAATTTTCTTTAATTCTTCTCCATTATAATCTATAAGTTCACAAGGCATTAAGATAAATCCTTTATTTACCTCTCCATTAAAAACTTTAAATCTTTCATGTAAAAGTCTTGTTAATTTAGCTGGGAATGTATTTTGTGGTCTATCATCATATTTATCCTCATCACTATAAACTATTCCAGCTTCTGTTGTATTTGAAATTATAAATCTCATCTCTGGATTATGAGCTAATTTTAAATATTCATCAAACTCTTTATACACTGGAATCTCCCTATTTATTGAAGAGATAATTCTATAATCTTTTACTACCTCTCCCTTTTCATTGATACCTCTAATTATTGAAGTATATAGTCCATCTTGAATATTTAGTAATGGTACTGTATCATAATCTATCGGTCTCACCACTGCTATACCAGCATTTAAATCTGTATTTTTATTTATAATATCTAATTGCCAATCTACAAAACTTCTTAAAAAATTTCCCTCTCCAAATTGAATTATTTTTTCTGGGTATTTTGGTAAATTTAACTCTTTTCTACTTAACATTTTATTTCCCCTCACTTAATCTCTTATTTATCTTTCTATTATTTTATTAGCTTTTAACCAATTCATCACTACATCAGTCCAATTAGCTACTGATTTTCCAGTCGTTCCTCTAATAGAGTATCCATGCCCACCATCTTGATATAAGTGAAGTTCTACTGGTACTTTTTTCTCTCTCAAACTTTGATAATATTTTAAAGAATTTTCTACTGGAACTGATTTATCATCTGTCGCATGCATAATAAAAGCTATAGGTGTCTTTTCATGAACATTCTTCTCCACTGAAAATTTTTCTACCAACTCTATACTTGGATTTTTCCCTAGAAGATATTTTCTTGAACCCTTATGTGCATAAGGCTCTGTCATAGTTATAACAGGATAACCTAAAATTTGAAAATCAGGTCTAGCACTTATCTCATCTATCTTGTCTGTATTTTTATAAACTTTTTCATCATACTTATTAGCTAATGAACTAGCTACATGTCCTCCTGCTGAAAATCCCATAACTCCTATTTTTTCTTGATTTAGCCCCCACTCTTCACTATAATTTCTTATTACTCTCATAGCTCTTTGAGCATCCTGAAGTGGAACTACCTCTTTATTCTCATGATCATTTTTAGGAAGTCTATACCTTAATACAAAATATGTTACTCCCTCTCCATTCAGCCAAGGAGATAGCTCTTCTGCTTCTTTATCTAGCACAACTCTTTCATATCCTCCACCTGGAATTACTAAAATACCAACTCCATTTGGATTTTTAGGAACATATGCTGTAATTGTAGGAATTTTTATATTTATAGCCGCTCTATCTTTTATTTTAGGATCCTTACTTCTCTCTAAAATTTCTTCTTTGATTTCAACTTTTTCACTTCCTGGAGCCACACCTTCCCATATTTGAAAAGTATCTCCTGTATGTAATTTAGCTTGTACTAGCATACTGATAATTAAGTTAAGAAATAAAAGTTTTTTTCTCATAACTTTTCTCCTTTAAACCTTCCAATCTTTAAATAATTTTTCTTTAGTTATTTTTTGAGCTTCCTCTTTTGATAAAACTCTTCTTTTTATATTTTCTTTAGCTCCTATCCCAGTATTAGAATACTCATAAAATCTTGCATCTTCTGGTAAAAAGCCAGACATAACTGTCCATCCTTCATTATTAATATGTTTTCCTAAATCTGAATTCATTATTATTACACTAGGATTATGTCCTGGTCTTTTTCCTGGATGCCAAGGTCTTCCTAAATATACAGTATTTGCTTTAGCATCACTTACAAAATTACAAGCATTAAAAATAAATCCTAACTCTTCTGTTTCCTTAGTTGAAGCAGCAGTTACATAACCATTAACTTTCTCATCTTTTTTATCTTTTGAGAATATTTCACACTTTTCAAAATAAGCTTGTGCTGCTCCAAATATAAAATCAACATGCCCTTCTATATAACACTCAAAATAATACTGCCTACCTGTATTAGCATACAATGTATCTTGATTCCCTAAAAAATTACAATTTCTAAATTCAGACATATCTGCATCATTTTTTAATGCTACCGCTTGTTTATTCTTGAAATTACTTCTATTATAGTCAAAACTATTTAAAAATGTTATATTTTCTGCTTGAAATCCTACCGCTTCTGGAAAAATAGTTACACTAGCACTTCCTGCTGTTCCATAAGTTTCTTGAGACCCATCTCTTTTTATTGTATCTGATGCATCATCCCACTCAATTATTACACCATTTTTACTTTCTCCTAAAAGTTTTATATTGGGTTTGTTGATATACAACTTCTCTTTATATATTCCATTTTTCAAATAAATTACTGTTCTTTCCTTTGAATCTATCGAATTAATTATTTTTTGAATTGACATTGTATCATCTAATTGAAACATATTTTCTCTACCCCACATTATAAAATTTACAATAAAAAATAATCCCAATATAACTTTTTTATACATAATCCCACCTCTAAACAAATTATCTTACTAACCATCCTCCATCTACTGCTAAGATGTGTCCGTTTACATAGTCTGATGCTTTACTTGCTAAAAATACTACTGCTCCCATTAAATCAAATGGATCTGCCCATCTATTTGCTGGTATTCTACTTAGTATCTCAGCATTTCTCTTCTCATCTGCTCTTATCGGTGCTGTATTTGCTGTCTTGATATATCCAGGTGCTATCGCATTGATTTGAATATTGTGTGCTGCTAACTCATTTGCAAAGGCTTTTGTTATTCCTGCTACTCCATGCTTACTTGCTGTATATGGTGGTACAAATTTTCCCCCTTGGAATGATAACATTGATGCTATGTTGATTATCTTTCCTGAACCTTGTCCTACCATTACTTTGGCTGCCGCTTGACTTAAGAAGTATACTGAATTTAAGTTGATATCCATTACCGCTTTCCAATCTTCATCTTTGTACTCTAATAATGGTGCTCTTCTTATTGTTCCTGCGTTATTTACTAATATATCTATCTTTCCAAATTTCTCTACACAAGCTTCTATTACTTTATCTATTTGAGCTCTGTCTGTTAAGTCTGCTTGGAAAAACTCTATCTTTCTTCCTTCAGCTTCTACCATAGCTCTTGTTTCATCCCAAGCTCTATCATAAGTTACTACAAATAGATCTGCTCCTGCTTTTGCTAGTGCTACAACATAAGCTTGTCCTAATCCTGTATTTCCTCCTGTTACTATTGCCACTTTCCCTTTTAAAGAAAAGAAATCCATACTAAAATTATTTAACATTTTTCCTCCTTCAACTCTCTCTATTTTTAATCTCTTATCTTAAATCATTCATTGCCACATGGTCCATATCTGTAAATGTTTGATTTTCTCCAGCCATTCCCCAGATAAATGTATAGTTTCTAGTTCCCACTCCAGAATGAATAGACCATGATGGAGATATCACTGCTTGCTCATTTCCCATCACTATGTGTCTTGTTTCATTTGGCTCTCCCATCAGATGAAATACTTTGCTATCCTCTGTCATATCAAAATATAGATAAACTTCCATTCTTCTCTCATGTGTATGACAAGGCATTGTATTCCACATATTATTTGGTTCTAACATTGTCATTCCCATCACTAATTGACATGATTGGCATACTGCTGGATGTACATATTGATATATCGTTCTCTTATTTGAGTTTTCTAAATCTCCTAAGTGTACCTTATTAGCTTTTTCTAAATCTATCATTACTGTTGGATAAGTTTTATGTGCTGGAGATGAATTTATATAGAACTTAGCTGGATTTTTTTCATCATCAGAAGTAAAGATCAACTCTTTTGATCCCATTCCTACATATAATCCCTCTCTTGATTTTACTTCATAAACTTTTCCATCAATAGTAATCTTACCATTTCCACCAATATTTATTACTCCTAGCTCTCTTCTCTCTAAGAAATATTCTGAACCAAGTTCTTTGCACCCTTCTAATTTTAAACTCTCTTTTACTGGAGTTATTCCTCCAGCTATTACTCTATCTACATGAGAATAAACTAAGTTTACCTCATCTTCTATAAATACCTTTTCTATTAAGTAATGCTTTCTTAACTCTTCTGTTGTATAGTGTTTTGAATCCTCTGGATGATTTGCATATCTTACATCTAATCTCATTTTATTTTCTTCCTTTCATTCTTATTTTTTCACCAATATTATTCTTTACTATTAAATTATCAAAACTGATATTTTCTACATTTTCAATAAAAAATCCCGTTTTAGCTTCTTCATCTATAAATGACATCATAGCTGGATATTCTGGTGTTACTTCACCATCTTTAAAATCAACTTCTACATTTTTAAATTTTACATTTTCAATAGGTTTTTCTGGTAATCCATATAAAAATCCAGCACATACTAATGTGTCTTCAGCTTTAATATTTTCAAAACTTATATTTTTTATACTTGGAGTTCTTTCATCCACTGGAAGTTTTTCTTTGGTATACACATACTCAGTTTTTCCATCTGGATCACAAAAATAAAAACTATTAAATACAAATGGAACTTTAACTTCTTTCATACTTATATTTTTTACATAGATTCCATCTATTACTCCATTTTCTCCTCTTCCACGTCTAGTCTTTATTCTTATTCCTTTATCCGTTTTATAAAAATCACATTTTTCTATATTTATATTCTCTACTCCTCCAGACATTTCACTTCCAATAACTACTCCTCCATGTCCATACTTCATTGAACAATTTTTTATTATAAAATTCTTTGAAGGCTTATTTAACACTTTTCCTAAGTATAATTTACCAGATTTTATAGCTATACAGTCATCTCCAACTGAGAAGTCTATTCCTATATACTCCACATTTTCACATGATTCTGGGTCTATTCCATCAGTATTAGGAGAATCTGCTGGATTTTCTATTTTTAGATTAATAAATCTTAAATTATTTGTTAAAAATGGATGTATAGTCCATGAAGGAGAATTCATAATTTTTATTCCCTCTATTACTACATTTTCACAACTATTTAAGAATATACTTCTTGGTCTCCAAGCTATATTCTTTACTTTAGGATTTTTCCACCAATTCTCTTTACTAGCTTGTCCATTTAAACACCCTCTACCTATGATTCTTACATTTTTTACATTGATACCTGTTATTAGAGATGTAAAACTATCCAAGGGATTTCCTTCCCAACTACCTAAATAATACTCCTCATTTTTATCATTATCTATTAATCCTGGTAAAATTCCAAAATTTTCTCTTTTAGTATCTCCTAAAAGTTCAGCTCCTTCTCCTAACTCTATTGTTAGATTATCTTTTAAAAATAGTGAAGTTATCAAATATTTTCCCTTTGGTATATATACTCTTCCATTTTCTGGACAAGACATTATTGCAGTCTGAAGAGCTAGAGTATCATTTGATACTCCATCTCCTTTTGCTCCAAATCTTTTTACATTCAATGTAAAACTCTCAATTTCAGTCTTAACTTTTATCTCTGATATTTTTTCCTCATTCTTTTCAAATATCAAAAAATATTCTGTGTCTGGTTCTAAATCATAGATTGTATTTACAACTTTTGTTAATTCAATCTTTTTAGCATTATATTTTAAAATAACTTTTTCATCTAAGAAAAAATTTTCATGAGTCTCCAATTGGAAAGATACACTTCTTGAAGTAACTAACAAAATATTAATTTCCATAATTTTTCTCCTTAATTATTTTTTCTATCCTTTTACTCCACCAGCTGAAATACCATCCACAAAGTGTTTTTGTGCTCCAAAGAATATAATTAATGATGGTGTTAATCCAATAATTGACATTGCTAATATTTGATTCCAGTTAACATTACTACTTACGTCCATAGACATTTTTAATGCTAATGCAACTGGATATTTTTCAACACTTGACAGATAAATCAATGGTCCCATAAAATCATTCATTGTCCACATAAATTGGAAAAGTGCAACTGAAATTATCGCTGGTTTTAACATTGGAACCATTATATAAATCAATGTTTGCAATGAATTACATCCATCTACACACGCTGCTTCTTCTATTTCTTTTGGTAATCCTCTTATAAATTGTATTAGCATGAATACAAAGAAAGTATCTGTTGCAAATGCTGCTGGTACAAATAGAGGTAGGTATGAATCTAACCAACCAAAGTTTTTATACATTAAAAATTGTGGTATTCTAAGCACTACATTTGGTAATAGTAATGTTGAAATTAAAATACTAAACAAAACTTTTTTCCCAGGAAATTTAAATCTTGAAAATCCATATGCTGTTAATACAGCAGAGATTATTGTTAAAATAACCTTAGGAACTACTATTTTAAAAGTATTCATAAAATAAGTTGCAAAAGTATATTCAGTTGATGTTTTCCATCCATTTACATATCCAGTAAAATCAAATTTAAATCCTTTTGGAATAAATCCTATACTTGTAAATATATCTGCATTTGTTTTAAATGAAGCTCCCAATAACCAAATTAATGGATATAACATAGCTACTCCTACTATAACTAAGATTCCATATCTTATTCCAGCTTTTATTCCATTTATAATTTTTCTCTTTCTATTTCTCTCTAAATTCTTTCTTTTTAACTCTTCAATAGCTTTTTCATCTAAAAATTCAACTTTTGTATTTGCCATCTTTTTACTCCTCTCCGTTATCTGAATAGTGTACCCAATATTTTTGACTTCTAAAAGAAAATACAGTAAATACCATAATTATTACAAATAGTACCCATGAAATTGCTGATGCATACCCCATTTGATAATAGTTAAACGCATTATCATAAATAAGTAAAGGTAATAATTTTGTAGAATTTAATGGTCCTCCACCAGTGATAATATATGGCCCATTGAACTCTTGGAAAGCTTGAATTAACTGCATAATAAAGTTAAAAAATATTACTGGTGAAATCATTGGAATTGTTATATGTAAAAATTGCATTGTCTTAGATGCACCTTCAATTCTTGCTGACTCATATAAATCTTCTGGAATATTTTTTAAAGCTGCTAAGAATATAACCATTGCTGAACCAAATTGCCACGCTCTTAATAAACTTACTGTAAATAGAGCATATTTAGGATCTCCTAACCAAGATATTGGTTCTATTCCTAAATAACCTATTATAATGTTAATCAATCCTTGGTCAGAAAATAAAAATCTCCATAACACAGCTATTGCAACACTTCCCCCTAAGATAGAAGGAATATAGTAAGCTGTTCTAAAGAAATTTATTCCTTTTAACTTATAATTTAAAATATTAGCTATAAATAGAGCAAATGCTAACTTAACTGGCACTGTTATAAAAACATACTTCAATGTATTCATTAAAGTTTTTATAAACAATGGATCATTAAATAACTTTATATAGTTATCTATTCCTACAAACTTAGGTGCACTTAATAAATTATAATTTGTAAAACTCAACCATAGTGATGATATAAATGGATATGCTGTAAATACTAAAAATCCAATTATCCATGGTGCTATAAATAAATAACCAGTAATTTTTCTATTTTTCATTACAATTTTCCTCCTTCTCTTTTTCTAAAAACTTTACTTCACTATAAGCCATTAAGAATATTCCAGAACCTTTTACATCATCATTAACAACTGGTTCTGATAAATAATATTCATAACTTCCATCTCTAACCTGTCCATTGAAATTTCCTAGTCCTGCAACTAAACAAATTCCACCTAATGCTAATTTTCCTTCTTCCTCATCTTCATGTAAATATTTTTCACAAACTCCTTTAAAAGCTTCATAACCTATTGTAGAATATTTTTCATTTAAATATCCTAATCTTGCACCTTTCATCATTGCATAAACTATCATTAAAGTTCCTGAAGTTTCTAAATAGTTTCCTTTCTCTTCCATTTTATCTACAACTTGATACCACATTTTACTTTGCTCATCTTGGTATTTTACAACTCCATTAATAGCTTCTTTAAATAAAATTTGTAATCCTCTATATTCATCAAATATCTCTTCTGACATATATTCAAGAGTATCTACCATTGCCATCAAATGCCAACCTATTGCTCTTAACCAAAAGTTTTTTGAAAGTCCTGTTTGCTTATCTGCCCATTCAAGTTTTTTAGCTGTATCCCATCCATGGTAATGAAGTTGTTTATCCTCATTAAACATATTTTCTCTCACATTTGTAAAGTGCTTGTAGATATCATAATAATTTTTCTTACCATTAAATTCTGTTTCATATCTCATATAAAATGGTTCTACCATATACATTCCATCAAGCCAAACTTGATTTTCATATCTTTTTTTATGCCAAAAATTTCCTTGCTCTACTCTTGGATGTGTTAAGATTTGATTATACAATATTTCTATTGCTTTTTTATATTTTTCTTCTTTGGTAATTTTATAAATATCAAACAAAACCTTTCCAGCATTTATATTATCAATATTATATTCCTCTTTTGAATAACCTTTTATTTCTCCATTCTCTCCTATAAATTCATTTAAATAAGCTAGAATAAATTTTAAATATCTTTCCTCATTAGTTGCTTTGTATAACAACATTGCTCCTTGAAGTAAACATCCATCTTCATAGCACCATTTTCCTTTATATGGCTCATAGTTATTCAAATATTCTGCCACATACTTTTCACATTTTTCTTTTAAAAAACTCATAAAAACCCTCCTGATATTTTTCAGCTTATTACACTAGTATCCTAGTCTATTTTTTTGAATAAGTCAAGTATTTTTTATTTATTTTTAGTTTTTTTTGTATTTTTATAGGAATTCATGTATTTTATTTTTAGATTTTACTTATTTAAAAAAGTTTGCTATAATTATTTTTATGAGGTGATTAAAATGGAATTGATAAAAATAAATCGTCAATTTGGTGAAAATACAAAACATTATATCTATCGGGTTCTTAAAATGAATATCATGACTTTAAATATAAAACCTGGAACTGGTATTAGTGAAGCTGATATTCGTGAATTTTTAAAAGTTAGTAGAACTCCTATTCGTGAATCTATTGTTAGATTATCTGAGGAGCGTCTTATGGATGTTTATCCTCAAAAAGGTTCCTTTGTTTCTTTGATAGATTTAAAAATTGTTGAGGAAGCATACTTTATGAGAAAAATTTTAGAAAAGGAAGTTTTAAAACTAGCTACTAAAAATTTTTCTGAAGCAGCTATAAAAGAATTAGAAAAAAATTTAAAATTTCAAAATATAATTTCTCAAATTGAAGAGGATCATTCGGAGTTATTTTTCTTAGATAATGAGTTTCATAAAATAATATACAAAGAGGTTCAAAAGGAAAAAGTTTGGGAGTCTATCCAACCATTGAGTACTCATTATGATAGAGTTAGATTTTTGGATGCTATTGAAAAAACAAATCTTATCCCTACACTAGAACAACATAAAACTATTATTGATATCATAAAAAATAAGGAAATTGATAAGGTTGATGAAATGATTGACTTGCATCTTTCAAATTTTAAAAATAAAATTGATTACCTAATTGAAAAACATCCAGATTATTTTAAAATTTAAAAAATTTAAGGGGAATTAATTTTTCCCCTTTCTCTTCTAATCCTCTCTTCTTTTCCAATCTATCTTTCTATACAAAAAAATTGAAAATAATAATGCACATAAATTACTAAGGAGCATAGAATACCAAATAGAATACTCTTTCAACTCCAAAATTCTCTCTAAAAAATATATAAAAGGAACCCTAAAAATCCAAATTCTTCCTACATGACAATACATATTGAAAGTAGTATGCCCTGTTCCTTGAAAAACTCCAGCTAAAACTTGAAATATAACCCACGGAATTACACTTATTAACATAATTTTCAAATAGTTTATTGAATGGTATTTTATCATTTCATCACTTGTTAAAATACCAACTGCTATATCTAAATTCCAATAAAGAAAAATCACTGATACAATTCCTACTATAAGACCTATTTTTATACCAGCAAGCAATATTTCTCTTATCTCCTTTATTTTTCCAGCTCCTATACTATGTCCTACAAGAATAGCTACTGAACTTCCTATTCCATTAACTAACACATATATAATATTATTTATTCTATTTCCTACTCCATAAGCTGCTAATACATCATTTCCATATTTCACAACAAAAATATTAATTAAAATAAAACTTAAAGAGTTAGTTGTTGTTGTTAATGAACTTGGAAAACCTAATCTTAGAATTTTTTTAAAAATATCTTTATTAAATTTTAAATATTCCCTAGCTATCTCCCTTTTTATACTTAAATCAATTAAACAATAGATACATAGTAATAGATTTGCTATAACAGTTGCTATTCCAATCCCTTTTAAACCTAAATTCATTTTGTAAATAAAAAATGAGTTTAAAATTATATTTAAAATTACTGATACTGTTATTAAATGCAGAGGAGCACTTGTCTTACCTTTAGAATTTTTTATTACAGTATAAGCTGTTACAATAAAAGTCATTGGTATTGTTAAAAATATAAACTTGATATATAAACTACTTTTTTCTAACAACACTCCTGTTGCTCCAGAAAAAACTAATATTTTTTCACAAAAACCAAAAGAAAGTACAGTTATTATTATGGCAATAACCATATTTACTACTATCAACTGAGTGTTTACCTCTACCAATTTTTTTATATTCTTACTTCCAAAAGTTTGACTTAGTATTACTCCTCCTCCCAATGAGAATCCTGTTCCTGCCCCTATTATCATTTGAGTTATTGGACTTGTAAATGACGCAGTTGCCAATTCTATCCCACCTAATTTTCCCATATAATAAGTATCTGCTAAATTATATAGATTTTGTAAGAAGTTAGAAATTATTAATGGGATTGCCAACTTAATCATACTTAAATATAACTTTTTTCTACTTGTTTTCACTTTATCATTCATAGAATATCCCCCTATACTTACAATAATTTTTACAATTATCGATACTAGCACAAAACTCTTATTTTTTCAAGTTAAATAATTTTTTATTTTTCTTAAATCATATTTTTTCAATATTTTTAAACATTTTTGTAAAATATTAATACATTTTATTTGACAACTATATTTTTTTGGTGTAATATATTAGTGAAAAACAACTTGTATCCTAGGATACCAAGTTATATAAAATAATTATCATGGAGGTTTTTATGAATTTCAAAAAGATTTTATTAATGAGTACTCTTTGCTTAAGTATGGTTTATCCTTCAATAGCTGAAGCAAAGGAAAAAGTTGTAAATTTAAAAATGTCTTGGTGGGGTGGTGATGATAGACACCAAAAAACTTTAGAAGCTTTAAAGTTATTTGAAGAAAAGTATCCTAACATTAAAGTAAAACCTGAATATGGTGGATGGCAAGGTTGGCAAGAAAAAGTTACTACACAGATAGTAGGAAACACATCTCCAGATGTAATGCAAATTAACTGGAATTGGATTGACCTTTTCTCTAGAGATGGTAGTGGATTTTATGATTTAAATAAAGTTTCTCATATCTTAGAACTAGAGAAGAATTATCCTCAAGAGATGTTAAACCAATGTGTAGCTAATGGAAAATTAAATGCTGTTCCTATTGGTGTAACTGGTAAAGTTTTCTATATCAATAAAACTACATATGAGAAAGCTGGACTTCCTGTTCCTAGTTCTTTTGAAGAGATGATTTCTTCTAGCAAAATAATTAGAGAAAAATTAGGTAATGATTATTATGCCTTTGATACAGATGCCTATGGTGCTTTATTGCTAATGATTTATAAATTAGAACAAGAAACTGGAAAACCTTTTATCATTGATAATAAAGTTGCCTATACTGAAGCAGAAGTTACTGAAGCAGTAAGATTTTATGATAATTTAGTAAAAGAAAATGTTATGCCTTCTTTAAAAGTAAGAGCTGCTGCTGGATTTATTCCACTTGATCAACATCCTAGTTGGATTCAAGGAAAATATGCTGGAACTTATGAATGGGATAGTTCTGCTCAAAAATGGCAAGATGCTTTAGAAGCTGGACAAGAGTTAGTAGTAGCTCCATATCCAAAAGATTTTGGTACTTATCCTTCTGCTTTTAATAAAGTTTCAATGGGATATGCTATCAAAAAGAATACTAAACATCCTGAAGAAGCAGCTACACTTGTCCATTTCTTAACTTCAGACCCTGAAGCAATAAAAATCCTTGGTACTTCAAGAGGAGTTCCTTCTAATGCTACTGCTATAAATGTTTTAAAAGAAAATAATCAATTAACTGGTTTAGGTTTTGATGCTAATAATGCTGTTATCAGTTTTTCTGGAAAAGGTATTCATCCTCTATTTGAACATAAAAAACTTAATACAGATTTAAGAACTGTTATTGAAAATTTAGGATATGGACAAAAATCTGTCGAAGAAACTGCTAAAGATATAATAGAAATTACAAATAACTTCTTAGAAGAATACAACTAATCTATAAAATATATAAAATAAGGAGGGACTTAATATGAATTTAAAAAAATTATTTATTTTATCACTTTCAACTATTGCTTTATTTGGAGCTTGTGGAAAAACAGAGGAAAAAGCTACTACTAGTTCTGATGACAAAATAGTTTTAAGAGTTTCTTGGTGGGGTGGTGAAGATAGACATAAAAAAACTGTTGAGGCTCTAAAACTATTCGAACAAAAATATCCAAATATAACTGTTAAAGCTGAGTATGGTGGATGGCAAGGTTGGCAAGAAAAAATTACTACTCAAATGGCAGGAGGAATGGCTGCTGACCTAATGCAAATTAACTGGAACTGGATAAACATATTTTCAAAGGATGGAAACGGACTCTATGATTTAAATTCTCTATCATCAGATATTGATTTATCTCAATATGAACAAATACTTTTAGACCAATGTATTGTTGATGGAAAATTAAATGCTATTCCTTATGGAGTTGCTGGTAGAGTATTCCTATATAATAAAACTACTTATGATAAAGCAGGTTTAAAAGTTCCTTCAAGCTTCGAGGAGATAAAAGAAGCAGGGAAAGTTATGAAAGAAAAGTTAGGAGCTGATTATTTCCCATTTGAAGCTGATTACTATGGTGCCCTTTTACTTATGCTTTATAAATTAGAGCAAGAAACTGGAAAACCTTTTATTGTTGACAATAAAGTAGCATATACTGAAGCTCAAATTAAAGATGCAGCTGATTTCTATTTGGATTTGGTTAACACTAAAACTATTCCATCTTTAGCTGATAGAGCTGCTGCAGGAAATGTACAACTAGATCAACATCCTAGTTGGATTATTGGAAAATTTGGTGGAACTTATGAGTGGGATAGTGCTTCATTAAAGTGGAGAGATTCTTTACAAGATGGTGAGGAATTAGTAGTTGGAGATTATCCAACTGATTTAGGTCCTTATAATTCTGGATTTACAAAAGTTTCTATGGCTCTAGCTATAAACAAAAATACAAAATATCCTAAAGAAACTGCTCAACTTCTTAATTTCTTAGTTTCAGATGAGGAAGCAGTGAAAATATTAGATGTTTCTAGAGGAATTCCAGCTAATAAAAAAGCTGTAGCCACTCTTGAAAAAGCTAATTTACTAGACCCATTTATGTTAGAGGCTAACAATAAAGTTATTTCTTTTGCAGGAAAAGGAATTCATCCTTTATTCGAACATAAACAACTACATACTGAATTAAAAGATTTAGTTGACAATTTAGGATATAACCAAATTTCATCTGAAGAGTTTGCTAAAAAAATTATAGAAACTACTAATAATTTTTTAGAAGCTAACAAATAAGGAGACTACATATGAACTTCAAATTAAAAAAATTATCAAAAATATTAATTTTTTTAGCTTTATATAATTTAGGTTTTGCTATTCCTAAATACGATAATGAAGATGAAAAAAGATTAAATGCAGTTAAAGAGTTTTATACTAATGTTCTAAAAGATGGAAAAAGTAAAAGTAATCCAACACCTCTTTTAGCAGATGGAATCAATATTTTAACAAAAGAGCCTGTTGAATGGATTTTTCCAAATGGTGAAAAGGTTAAAATTTCAAATTTTGCTAACCAACAAAATTTTCTTAGAACTCTTGTTTCTCTTAGTGAAGTTACTGGAGATACAAAATATATTAATACTGCTGTTGATACTTCCAAATATTTTATGGATAACTTTGTTAGTGAAAATAAATTATTTTATTGGGGAGGACATAGATTTTTAAATTTAGATACTTTAACTACTGTTGGTCCACAAAATAAAAATCAAGTACATGAGTTAAAAAATCTTTTTCCTTACTATGAATTTTTATATGAAATTAATCCAGAAGTTACTAAAAATTATGTTATAGCCTTTTGGAATGCACATGTTGAAGATTGGGATACTCTTGATATGGGAAGACATGGTAACTATGATAAAAAGTTTAACCCAAATGTTTTTAAGGAACATCACCCTAAAGATATTGTTGACCCTAATAAACTTCCAGCATTACCTGAAACCAAAGGACTTACTTTCATCAATGCTGGTTCAGATTTAATTTATTCAGCTTATGTTTTAAATTCATTATCTCCAAATAAAGAGATGAAAGATTGGGGAAAAACTGTATTTACTCAATATCAGCTAGCTAGAAATCCTGAAACTGGTGCTCCTGTATACCAATTTACATCTCCTAAAAAAAGAGAATGGCCACCTAAAAGTGATAAGGATACCAACTCAAAATATGGTGATAGAGCATTTAGACAATTTGGAGCTGAATTTGGTGATATTGCAAAGGAAGCTAATGCTCTTTTTAAGGGAAATCCTAGAACCATTGTTGTAGATAACTCTCTTGTTTTACATGATATCTATACAAAAACTAAAGATAAAGATATCCTAACTTCTGCTATTGCTAATCTTAAAAATTATTACAAGATTGCCCTTGATACAGAAAATGGTAACTTAAAACCTGTTTGGAATGATGGAACTGATTTAAGTAATTATACTTTAATTAGAGATGGATACTATGGGAAAAAAGGAACAGTGCTAAAAAGTGAGCCTATTAAAAGTGAAGAATATGCTATCCCATTAATTAGATGGTATGCTGTTACTAAGGATAAAAATTTATGGGATACGGCTAGAACTATTTTAAATAAAAACTTTAATTTAGGAGATATTGGTACCTTTGATGGAAAAGATATTTCTTTAAATATGAATACAACTAACTCTTCTCCTTACTCTATCTTCTTGATGATAGATTTATACAAGGCAACTAACAATGATAAATATATAGAATTAGCTAGAATAGTTGGTAATAATTTAGTAACTACAAAATTCAAAAATGGTTATTTCGTTGCTGAACCAAACTTATTAAATGCTAAAATTGATTCAATTGAAGCTTTTTCTCTAGTTTCACTTGATGCTATATTAAAAGGTAAGGAAAAAAATATTCCTCAATATATAAGTCATGGTGGTTATATCCATGGAGAACATATTGAAGGAGATAGTGTATATGACAGAAATGTTATATACAATAAAACTATAAATGAGGATGTAAAATGATAAGATTTGGAATTAGAGGACATGATATGGGAAAATATACTATTTCTGATTTCTCATCTCTTATTAAACTTATAAAAAGTTTAGATGGAGAATGTTTACAATTAGCTCTTGCTAAATCTTTTACTGATTTTCAATTTGGTAAAACTTTATTAGATGATAAACTTTTCCAAGAACTTAATCAAGTACTCGAAAAAGAAAATATAAGACTTTCTGTTCTTGGTTGTTATATTAATCTTACTAATACTGATGAAAATTCTAGATTGAAAGATTTAGAAAAATTTAAAGCTCATTTGAAATTCTCTAAAAAATTTAAAACTAGTTTAGTGGGAACAGAAACTGGATGTTACAATTCAGAGTATATATATACTCCATTAAATGATACTGAGGAAGCTTTTAATCTTTTCTTAGATTCTATGAAAAAACTTATATCTTATGCTGAACTATATGATACTGATTTAGCAATTGAAGGAGTGGCTAAGCATATAATTGCCACTCCAGAAAAAATGAAAAAAGCTTTAGATATTTTAGATTCAGATAGATTAAAAGTAATATTTGACCCTGTTAATTTTCTAACAATTAACAATTATATTAATCAAAAAGAGATTATTAAAAAATCCTTTGAATTATTTGGACATAAAATTGTTAGAATACACCTAAAGGACTTCATTATTGAAAATGATGAAATAAAAGTTGTACCAATAGGAAAGGGGAATTTTGAATTAGAGTTTTTTATAAACGAATTAAAAAAATATACAATAGATATTGATATTCTTTTGGAAAATTCTACTGTTGAAATAGCAAAAGAGTGTATCAATTCTATAAAAAAATATATATAAATTTAAATGTAGTAAGTCACAAGGAGGAAGCATTAATATGGCAGAAGTTATATTAAAAAAAGTAGAAAAACAATATCCAAATGGATTTAAGGCAGTTCATGGAATTGACCTACATATTAAAGATGGAGAGTTTATGGTTTTTGTAGGGCCATCTGGTTGTGCAAAGTCGACTACTCTTAGAATGATAGCTGGATTAGAAGATATTACTGGAGGAGAAGTTTATATAGGTGATAAGCTTGTTAATGACTTACCTCCTAAAGACAGAGGAATAGCAATGGTTTTCCAAAACTATGCACTATACCCACATATGACAGTTTATGATAACATGGCTTTTGGACTTAAGATGGCAAAGGTACCAAAAGATGAGATTGATAAAAGAGTTAGAGAAGCTGCAGAAAAATTAGAGATAACTCAATTACTAGATAGAAAACCAAAGGAGATGTCTGGAGGACAAAGACAAAGGGTAGCAGTAGGAAGAGCTATTGTAAGAAAACCAGATGTATTCCTATTTGATGAACCTCTATCTAACCTAGATGCAAAATTAAGAGTATCAATGAGGGTAAAAATAACTCAACTACATAAGCAATTAAAAGCAGAGGGACAAAATGCTACTATGATATATGTAACACATGACCAAGTAGAAGCAATGACAATGGGAGATAGAATCTGTGTATTAAATTTTGGAAAAATAATGCAAGTGGATACTCCATTAAATTTATATCATAAACCAGCAAATAAATTTGTTGCAGGATTTATAGGTTCTCCAGCTATGAATCTTGTTAAAGCTTCTATTATTGAAAAGAACAATACTTTATTTGTTAGATTATCTAGTGGAGATTTATTAGAACTTCCTAAGGATAAAGCAGAAAAAGTAAAAAATAAAATTAATCAAGAGATTTGGTTTGGAATTAGACCTGAAAATATTGGTAATAGATTAACTAATCCTGACTCTCATCTAGTTAGTGGTAAAATAAATATAGTTGAGCAAATGGGAAATGAAGAGTTTATCTATTTCTCTCTAGGAGATACTCAATATAGTTGTAGAATTCCTGTTGAAAAATCTACAAAAGCTAACTTTAACCAAACTGAACAATTCTATTTCAATATGGAAAAATGTCATATTTTTGATTTAGAGACTGAAGAAAATTTGACATTATAAAGTTATTTTAAATTAACAATCTTATAGGAGTGGCACCTTTACCTTTCCACTCCTTTTTTATACCAATTTTATGATGAAAAGATGAAGAAAAAATGAAAAAGGTGGGGTATATGTTTCTTAATAAAAAATTATTTCTTATTTTATGTTTTCTATCTTGTACTTACAATGTTTTTTCTACTACTCAATTATCTGTTACTAAAGATAATCTACCAATTTTTTATCATGATTTAAAAGATGATATTACTTTCCCTCTCGGTTGGAAGGAAAATTCAAACTTTAATACTTGGAAACAATTAGGTTTAGAAAAAACTAAAGAGTTTATTGTTCCTAATCTAAAAAAATTTAATTTTAATATGGAGATTGTTAGTGAAGTTGATAGAGGAAGCTATATTGGACAAAAAATATTATTTAATATCACTCCTAATTTAAAAATCTCTGCTCTTCTTTTAACTCCAAAAGGAATTGGTCCATTCCCAGCAGCTCTTATGTTACATGATCATGGAGCAAAATTTGACATTGGTAAAGAAAAGTTGATAATGCCTTGGGGTGATGAAAAAAAATTAATTTCAGCTCAAAATTGGAGTAAAAAATACTTTAGTGGAGTTTTTCCAGGAGATGAATTAACTAAAAAGGGTTATGTAGTTTTAGCTATTGACACTCTTGGTTGGGGAGAACGTCAAGGAAATGGTTATGAAGCTCAACAAGCTTTAGCTTCTAACCTTTTTAATCTTGGAACCTCTTATGCTAGTATTATTGCTCAAGAAGATATAAAATCTGCTGAATTTTTAACTTCTTTACCTCAAGTTGATAAAAATAAAGTCGCTGCTATTGGATTTTCTATGGGAGCTTTTAGAGCTTGGCAAGTTGCTGCTCTTTCAGAGAATATAAAAGCTGGTATTTCAGTTTGTTGGATGGCTACACTTAAAGGACTCATGACTGAAGGAAATAATCAACTCAAAGGACAATCAGCTTATGCAATGTTACATCCATATTTAGTTAAATATATGGATTATCCAGATATTGCTAGCTTAGCAGCTCCAAAACCTATGCTTTTTTTTAGTGGAGAACAAGATTCATTATTTCCAAAACCTTCTGTTATGGAAGCATTTGAACAAATGAATAAAGTTTGGAAAGCCAGTGGTTTTAAAGAGAATTTTCAGTATAAATTTTGGAACAAAGGACATGTTTTTGAAAAAGAACAACAAGTTGAAGCTTTTGAATGGTTAGACAAACAATTTAAAAATAAATAAAATATAAAGGTGGTAATAATTATGAAATTGAAAAAACTTAGTTTAATCCTATTATCAGGACTTTTAAGCTTCCAAGCTATAGGAGCAAACTCAATTGAATTTGGATTTGAAAATGAGCAATATGATAGTACTTATAATGATTCAGATATGATTGCTCCATATACAAAATTAAATCTTAATCCTATTGAAAATTCTCCTCTCCAACTAGAATTTAAATATATGTATTTTCATCAATATGGTAAAACAAGAAATGAAGGACATAATAACAGATTTAAAAATCGTAAAAATAGATATGAATTTTTTGTAAGTGGATATAAATATAAAAATGGAAACTTTACTTTTTCTCCAAAAGTTGGATTCAGATATGAAGTTATGGACATAAATGAAGCAAGTAATAAGGCTCAAGATGAAAAAATGTTTAACTTAAGATTTTATCCTAACTGGACATATAATATCTCTGAGAATACTCAATTATACCTAAGTGGACATACTGGTCCTATGATAAATAGAGTTCAACAAGGAACAAGATTGAAAGATGATGGTACTTCTGCTACTTATTGGGATGATTGGTATCAAGAAATGGAAGTACTAGGGGTTAAGTATAAATTAGATAATAACGATACTATTTGGACATCTCTTTTTAATGAATATAAAAAGAGAGAACATAAGGATGAATTTACTCGTTGGCAATTAAGAGTTGGATATAATTGGAATGCTACTGAAAAACTTTCCATTAATCCTTTTATGAGGTACGATTTATCTTATAATATAACAGATGAAAAAGAAACATCTAAAACATATAAGGCTGAAAAAGATGGAAATGAAATCAGAATTGGTTCTACTTTTAAATACAAAATTAATCCAACTCTATCTTTAGGTGGAGAAATATATTGGCAACAAGCTACTTCAGATAATTATAATAAATCTAGAAGCCAATATAAACATAGAATGTTCTATAAACTTTCTATCTCTAAAGCGTTTTAATTCTTAATTATAGTATCAAATTTTAGGGAAATTTTATTTTATACCATAGATAAAATTTCCTTTTTTATTTTAAATTTCTTCTATAATTTCTATTTTGATGGTAAAGAGATTCTAAATATTTATTATAGCTAAATAAAATTAAAATATAAATTAAGAAACCAACTATTAATCTAAGTTTAATTTAATAGTTGGCTTTTTTATTTTCCTACTTACAAAATTAATAATAAAATGGATATAGTTATAAAACTTACCACATTAGATAGAGAAATTACATTAGTAGCCATCTCCATATCCCCATCTGTTACCATAGCATAACTAAGGACATTATTTCCAACTGGAGACATAGCTCCCAATAATATCAACATTTTTTCCATCTCATCAAGTGGTAATATCTTTCCTATTACAAATCCTATAAATAAAACTCCTATCATTTTTACAAGAATAACAATAATACTCAATTTTAATTTTGAAAACTTAGGTGTAAAATAAGCTCCAAGAGCAATCATTATAAGAGTTCCTGTAATACTAGCAATATTTTGAATTGTTATCTCTATCCCTTTCGGTAATCTACTTCCACTAAGATTTAAAATCCCACCAATAATCAAAGCTATTATAAGTGGAGATTTTAAAACTGATTTTAATTTATCTAAAACTCCATTGCTATTAGTAATAAATATTGAATATACAACAGTAGTTACCATTAAAAGATTTCCAGCATCAAAGAGAGATAGAAGATATACATTTTTTTCTCCAAAGAAAACTATAAAAAAGGGAAGTACAAATGTCATATTCATAATTAGAGTTGAACCTCTAAAAATTACCTTCTCTTTTTCATTGATATTTAATCTATTAGCAATAAACAAAGTAAAAAAATACATAAATATATGAATACATATAGCAGATATTGGGTAATAGATTAAACTCCCAGTAAATTTCATTGTACTCATAGAAGAGATTATTACAGCTGGTGTCATCAGATAAAATACTAGCTTTATAAGTATACTAGCTTCCTCTTTCTTTAAAATTTTTAAGACTTTTAAAACGTACCCTATTAAAAAATATAGAATTATTGGCATAAGTTTTGTAGTTAAAACTTCTAACATTTTACTCCCCCTTAAATAAATTTATTTATTGATAAAATTATACTAAAAATTTTTTAACTTTTCAAAACAATCTATCTCTTTATAATTTCATATATGAAAAATTCATTTTTTCTAAAATCCTAATTACCTTATATTTCATAAACTTTTTATATTTTCTCAACTATTAAAATTTCATATTTGAAATTTTATAAACAATAGTTCTGTTGATTTTCTCTTATTTTTATTATATAGTTATAGTGTAAAAACAAGTTAAGTTTAGGAGGAAATAACATGTTAAGAAAAGGAAAAATTTTAGAAAGACTTGCTGATATAGGAATAGTTGCAGTTGTAAGAGGAGAAAGCGTTGCTGAAGGAGTAAGAATATCTAAAGCTTGTGCAAAAGGTGGAATTCCAGCTATAGAAGTTACTTACACAGTACCTGGAGCAACTGAGGTAATAAAAGCTCTTAAAGAGCAAGATGTAAATAATGAAATGATAATAGGAGCTGGAACAGTATTAGATGCAGCTACTGCTAGAATAGCTATTTTAGCTGGAGCAGAATTTATAGTTTCACCTGCTTTTGATAAAGAAACAGCTAAATTATGTAATCTTTACCAAATCCCATACATGCCTGGATGTATGACTATTACTGAGATGACAACAGCTATGCTATATGGAGCTGACATCATAAAATTATTCCCTGGAAGTGCTTTTGGACCATCATTTGTAAAAGCTGTAAAAGCTCCATTGCCACAAGCAAATATCATGCCTACTGGTGGAGTAAGCTTAGAAAATATGGAAGAATGGTTTAAAAATGGAGTAATTGCTGTTGGTGCTGGAGGAAAATTAGCTTCTGGAACTGATGAGGAGATAATAGCAACTGCTCAAGCTTTCAGAAAAAAATTATTAGAAATCAGAAGTAAATAATTTGGGAGGAAGAATCAATGAGTAAAATATTTGATTATGCAGATAGAGAGTTTGGATTAATCTGTTGTGGAGAGATGATAATGAGATTATCTCCACTTAATAATGAGATGCTTATCCAAGGAAATTTACTGACAAAACAAATGGGAGGAGCAGAGTTCAACGTTGCTGGTTCTGTATCAACTCTTGGAGAAAAAACAGCTATGTTAACTACTCTACCAAACAATGAATTAGGAAAATTTGCTAGAAAATCTATGACTTTAAATGGAGTAGCAGATGATTTCTTAATATTTGATGATAGTAAATATAAGCGTATGCCTATATACTTCTATGAGTATGGTTCATCTCCTAGAAAACCAAATGTAACTTATGATAGATTGAACTCATCATTCCAAAGAATGACTATAAATGATGTTAATCCAGAAGTATTTGGAAAGACTAAAATTTTCCATACAAGTGGAATATCTTTAGGACTTTGTGAAACTTCAATGCAACTTACAAAGGATTTAATAGCTAACTTTAAAAAAGGAGGAGCATTAGTTTCTTTTGATGTAAACTTCAGAAGAAATTTATGGTCTGAGCCAGAAGCTAAAGTTGAAATAGAAAAAATTCTTCCAGATGTAGATATTTTATTTGCTTCTGAAGAAACATTTAGAAAAATGTTTGAAAAAACTGGAGATTTAAAGGATATAATCAGAGCTTTTGCGAAAGAATACGATTTGGCTTTCATAGCTTCTACTCAAAGAGTTGTAAATTCTCCAAAATCTCATAACTTCTCATCATTAGTATACGATAGAAAAGCTGATACTTTCTATTCTGAAAGAGCTTATGAAAATATAGAGATTGTAGATAGAATAGGAAGTGGAGATGCTTATGTAGCAGGGGTACTTTATGGATTACTACACTTCAATGAAGCTGAAAAAGCTATGAAATATGGTAATGCAAACTCTGTATTAAAAAATACTATTGTTGGAGATATCTCTTGTGCTGACGCCTCTCTAGTAGAGAGTATTATGGCTGACCATGATAACGGAAGTACATCTGAGATGAATAGATAAGCCACCTAAACTTAAATTATCATATATGACAAAAGAACCGCCATCATTTTACGATGGCAGTTTTTTTATTATAGAACAAAATATATTTTTTTAGTTGTAAAATACAATTATTTCTTATATAATATAAATAACGTATTTGTGGAGGTGAATTTTTTGAAAAAAGAACTTGCTAAAATAAAGTTATTTCAAAATCTTGATAAAGAGGCTTTAAATGAGTTAGCTAATATAGCTAAAATAAAAGAATATAAAAAAGGAGATTTATTATATTCTGATAGAGAAAAAATTCATACTATATATTTTGTAATTGAAGGGGTAGCTTCTCTTTATAAACCTAATCCCGATAATACAAAAAAAGTAGTATTTTTATTTGGAGCTGGAGATGTATTAAATGAAGTTATTATATATGAAAATACAACTCTACTTAGTTGTGAATTCCTTGCTCCTACAAAACTTCTAGAAATAGATAGAGAAGATTTTGTGAAGGTATTAGAAAAAAGTTATCTTCTTGCAAAGGGAGTTATTGAGTCATTGATTTATAAAAATAGAGTTATGTCACATCAAATAAAAAATACTTCTAACTCTATAACTGTTGATAGACAAATTGCTCTTAAGTTATATAAATTAGCTCGCGATTTTGGAATAGAAACTGATTTAGGTACTGAAATAAACTTTGATTTATCTATTACATATTTAAGTGAAATTTTAGGTGCTAAAAGAGAAACTGTTTCTAGACAGGTAAAAGTTCTTTCTGAATTAGGACTTATTAAAGTCGTAAGAAAAAGGTTTACTATACCTAATCAAAATACTCTTTTAGATTATTTTCATGGAACTTATCAAAATTAATAAAATAGAGGATTATTTTAATTGAAATAATCCTCTATTTTTTATAAAAACATATTTAAAATTGGAGCTAAGATAATTGTAAGTATCCCTGCTATTACTATTGATAGTGCACTCATAGCTCCCTCTACTTTTCCCATCTCAATAGCTCTACTTGTTCCTACTGCGTGACTTGATATTCCAAGTCCTAATCCTTTTGCAATAGGGTTTTTTATTCTAAAAATAGAATATATAAAAGGAGCTGTTACATTTCCTGTAATCCCTGTTATAATTATTGCAAAAACAGTTATTGAAGGAATTCCTCCTAACATTTTTGAAAGCTCTATTCCTATTGGAGTGGTTATAGATTTAGGCATAAAAGATACTAATAGTTGATGGTCTATTCCCAATAACTTCCCCAATATTATCACAGAGAGTATAGCCACTACTGCTCCTACAATTCCTCCTCCTATAATAGGAATGAAATGTTTCTTTAATAAGTCTATCTGCTGAAATAGTGGAATAGCTAAAACCACAGTAGCTGGTGCTAAAAAGAAAACTATCAAATTTCCTCCCAACATATAATCTACTACAGTAATATGAAAAATGTTTAAAAATCCCATAACAATTATTGTAGCAATAAGTAATGGATTAAATATTGCTAATTTTGTCTTATTAAAAATAAATTTCCCTATTTCAAAAGCTATTAAACTTATTATTACACCAAAAAGTGGATTATTTGTTATTCCTTCCATTATTTTCTCTCTCCTCTTTCAATTAAATATTGCACAGTTAAAGCTGTAATTACCATTGTTATCAATGTCGAAAAAATTACTAAGAACAGTATTTTAAATAAACCTGTTTTCAATAGATACATACTCTCTAGCAAGCTTACTGAAGGAGGAAGAAAGAATATTGTCATATTCAAAAGTAAAAAATTCCCTGCATTTTCTATATGAGAAAGTTTTAAAATTTTAAAATATAATAAAGCAAATAGTAATAACATTCCACTGATTGTTCCAGGAATTGGTAAGTGAAAAACCTCTGTTAATACTACCCCTATATAGTTTATAACAAATATTAGTAAGAATTCTCTAATCATTTTTGCTCCTTGAATAACAATTCAAGAATGGTTCTCGTTCGAAGAATAAAGAGCAAGTATGGCTCAACTCACTAAAAACACAAAACTCGTTTCACTCAAACAGTTGTGTTTTTTAGCATTCGTTTTTGCTGATTTGCTCTATTTATTCTTTTCAATCTTCACCATTCTTGATTTTTATAGTTAGTTAATTAATCTCTTGGTTTCATTTGTGGGAAGTATAATACATCTCTAATAGATTCAGAGTTAGTTAATAACATAATAAGTCTGTCTATTCCTATTCCCATTCCTCCTGTAGGTGGAAGTCCATACTCTAATGCCTCTACGAAATCATCATCTATTACAGGAGTAGCCTCATCATTTCCTCTTTCAGCTTCTTCAACTTGAGCTTCAAATCTTCCTCTTTGGTCAGCTGGGTCTTGTAACTCAGAGAAAGCGTTAGCATACTCTCTAGCATCTATAAATAGCTCAAATCTATCTGTAAATCTTGAATCTTCTTCATTTCTTTTAGATAATGGAGAAATTTCTACTGGATGTCCATATACAAATGTTGGTTGAACTATTGTCTCTTCACATTTTTCTTCAAAGAATTGGTTGATGATATGTCCAACAGTATTCATATGCTCAGGTACTTCTACATGGTGCTCTTTTGCTAAAGCTTTTGCCTCTTCAAAAGTGATATCTTTATTCCAGAAGTCAACACCAGTAACTTCTTTTATTAAGTCTACCATATGTATTCTCTTGAAGTTCTCTAATACTATCTCTTTTCCATTATAAGTAATAGTTGATGTTCCTAATACATCTTTAGCTAGAGTACTGATTATCTCTTCAGCTAAGTCCATCATATCTGTATAATCAGCATATGCTTGGTACATCTCTATCATAGTAAACTCTGGGTTATGTCTAGTACTCATTCCTTCGTTTCTGAAGTTTCTTCCTAGTTCATATACTTTTTCCATTCCACCTATAATTAATCTCTTTAAGTATAACTCTGGAGCTATTCTTAGATATAAATCTATATCAAGAGTATTGTGGTGAGTAATAAATGGTCTTGCTGCTGCTCCTCCTAAAATTGGGTGCATTAATGGAGTTTCAACCTCTAAGAATCCTTTTCCATCTAATATTCTTCTAATTGCTGATATAATTTTAGTTCTTTTTACAAATGTATCTCTTACATCTTTATTCATTATAAGATCTACATATCTTTTTCTATATCTAGTTTCTACATCAGTAAGTCCGTGGAATTTTTCAGGTAACGATCTGATGTTTTTACAAAGTAAAGTAACTACTGAAGCTCTTATAGTTAATTCCCCTGTTGAAGTAAGGAAAAGTGTTCCCTCTACTCCTATTATATCTCCTACACCTATCTTTTTAACTAAAGCATAGTTCTCTTCTCCAAGCTCATCTTGTCTTAAGTAAACTTGAATTTTTCCGCTTATATCCTCAATATGAACAAAAGCAGTTTTTCCTTTTCCTCTATATGCCATTATTCTTCCAGCAGTTTTAAATGTTAATTCCTCTTCTGGAGTATGAGACAATATATCTCCTATCATATTTTTCTTATCAAATCTTTCTCCAAATGGTTTTATTCCCATCTCTTTTAGCTCTTCTACTCTTTTCCATTTTTCCATAACAAGAGCATCATTAGCTATCCTATCAAAATATCTCTCCATCGGTTTCTCTCCTTTTATTTAAATTTTTTGTTTAAATGTTAATTTTGTGGATATTGTTGCATTTGCTGTAATAAATATAAACTGCTCTTTACACTCCAAGGTGAATTTTTATAATTTTGTCTTACATAAGTCAGATAATTTACAGCTTGCTCATTATCTCCAAGTTTATTATATGCCATTCCTATATTATAATATATTTCTGCTTTTTTTTCATCATTTTTTTCTAAATTTAAAGAATTTTTATAGTCATTTACAGCTTCTGAATAATTTTCTGTTCTAAAATAACTCTGTCCTAAATAAAAATAGATATCTTTCTTCTCTATATAATTTTTATCTATCTCTAAAGCTTTTTCAAAATATAATGCTGCTTCTACATAGTTTTCTTTTTCAAAATTTTTCTTTCCCTCTTCAAAGAAAGTTAAATACTGAGTATAATTTTGTGCCTCTAAATTTTCTGGAGTAACCACTGTATTACTACTCTCTGTTGTTTCTACTGGAGTTGTTGGAATAGTTGGTAATAACTCTCCTATATTTCCTAAATTCCCATTTCCATTTAAATAAGAAGCTCCTTTTACAGGATTTCCATTTTTTATATACCAATTTCCTATAAATGTTCCTAATGCTACATCGGGAGTTGAACTACTTGTATATACCTTCTCTAAAAAGATTATCTCATCTTGAGTTGGATTTTCTTTAGCAGTTATTAGTTTTACTATCTCTTGATTTAAATTTTGAGATGAGCTATCAAACTCAAGAAGTGCTGAATTTAATTCAAAATTTTTATCTTGAATTAGCTTTAAAGAATTGATTATATTTAATTTATCATATTCATCTAACTTTGTATATTTTTGTAAAAAATCTATCTCCTCTTTTATAACTTTAGAGTTTCCATCTCTTCCAGCCAAATCTATAAGCATAAAAGATATCTCTTTATCTCTAAAGCTATTTGGAAAAGCTATTCTATGTACAGCTACACTATCAGATAATACTTTCATATTACCTGCTTTATAACTTTGAGATATTACCTCATAGTTATTTTGTTCTGTAAATTCATATTTTAATTTATTTTGAATAGTTATTTTTCTACTAAATGAACCAGCAGAATAAAGCATTATCTCATAACTACCTTGATATATTCCTCTAAAAAATAATTTTCCCTCTCTTAATTCCAATTCATAAGATGCACCTAAAGGAGAAAATAATACATTGTAACTATCCTCTCCTATTCCTAATGGAATAGAAACATAATCCCCTACATATACCTCATAATTATCTCTATATGTAGTATTATACTCTCTTACATATCCTCTTTTTAAACTATTGGAAATATCTGAAAGTATCCCCTCTGGAGCTGAGCTATTTAAAATAATCTGTTGTGTTTTCAAATCTCCAGTCGAATTATTCCAACTAACTCCAATATTACTCTCTTTTTTTTCGTTAGTATTATCTCTTAGAGTATTTAAACTTGCACAACTACTCAATAATAAAACTAAACACAAGTATGTAAATTTTTTCATATCTCCTCCATTAGTAATCTTTTATAGCTATAGTTATTCTATTTAATTCATCTAACCCTTCATAAATTTTATAAGAAAACTCTATTATTCCTTTTGCAGTATCTCTATTGATACTCTCTCCTTTTATATGGAAAAGTTTCCTCATCTCCTTTGTTACATAGACAAACTCTGTTTTTTTATCTAAATCTACATCTATTATTGCAGATATCTCTCCCTCTCTAGAGATAATAACTCTTCTATCTGAAATAGTTAGTTGACACTTTCCAAGCTTACTATCATATTCATAAATAGTTTGCTCAGCCTCTTCTCTTACACTCCCTCTAACTATTTCAAAACTTTTTTCACCATAACTATCTGTATTTTTAATTATAAATTTTTTCATTAATAATATTCCTCTTCATCATCTTCATAATAATCTTCATTATCATATTTATCTGAATACTCTTCATCTTCTCTATCATAGTATTCATCATCTTCATAGTCTCCTATATCTTCTCCACCCATATACTCATCTTGCCAGTACTCTATTATCTCCATAGCATCAGAATCCTCTAATAAGTATATCTCCTCTTCATCTTCATCATAGACAAAAACATGTAGCTCTCCATCATAATCCTCAGCTATAATATACTCCTTATCCTTCATTGTAATATTTTCTACTACACTTAGTTCAAACTCCTCATCATCTATATCATAATAAAAAGTTTCTCCTTGTGAATACATATAAATTTCCTCCTTATATTATCTTTATTTTAATTACTTATGATACTTACCATTATTTATTATACTAAACCATCTATAAATTTGTTCTGTTAAAATTAATCTCATCAATTGATGTGGAAATGTCATCTTAGAAAAACTTAATCTCATTTGACTAACATCTCTTACCTTTTGAGAAACACCATAAGAGCCACCTATTATAAAATTTATTGTACTAGCTCCCTTTACAGCAATTTTTTCTATCTCACTAGCCATCTCTTCAGAGGAGTAATTTTTTCCCTGTATATCCAAAAGAATATTATAACCTCCCAATTTCTCAAGAGTTTTTACTATATCTTCAGATTCCTTTTCAATAGAAAGATTTCTATTACTATCATTCCCATCTTCCTTCAGTTCTACTACTTTCATTTTAGCAAAAGATTGCATTCTTTTCAAGAACTCATTTATCCCTTCAATAATATATTTATCTTTTACCTTTCCTATACATACAATATTTATATTCAAAACTCTCTCCTTATTTTCTCTTAAAAAGTTTTTCTAAATCATCTCTTGTAATTTTAGTAATAATAGGTCTTCCATGTGGACAAGTATACTCTCCTATCTCATGCAATTCTCTTACTATTCTTTCCATCTCCTCATGATTTAATTTCTCATTCGCTTTAATAGCTCCCTTACAAGACATAGATATCAATATACTCTCTCTTATATCTATATTTCTATTCTCTTTTATATTTTTCAATATCTCTCTAAAAATATTCTCTATACTATCTCTCAAATCTAACATTGGAACAGCTCTTATAAGTATCTCATTGTCTGAAAATCTATCTATTTCAAAACCAGCTTTAGTAAAATTCTCTTCCTCTTCAAATATTAGTTCCCTCTCTCTTGGGTCAACTAATATTCTAATAGGTACAAGAAGCTGTTGCATACTTACCTTTGTTCCATAATATTGAGCTTTTAATTTTTCATAAAGTATTCTCTCGTGTACTATATGTTGATCATAGATTTCAAATACTCCATCTCTCTCTACTAAGATAAAAGTTCCAAAAACTTGTCCTATAACTCTAAACTCTATCTTCTTACTTTTTTCTTCTACTTTTTTCACAGTTATTTCTGAAGTTTTTACTTTCTCTTCATATATATCTAAAGGAATTTTATTTTTTGAAGAAGATTCTGTATTAAACTCAATATTTTCTTCTCTTACAATCTCTTTTTCTATTCTTTTATCTTCTATAACTTCATATTCTTTTTTCTCTTCAAATTCTTCTCTTAGTATATCTTTTTCTTGTAATTTTTCTCTTTTCTCCCCAAAAATTTCCTCTTCTATATCTTTCTCTTCTTCTAATAATTCTTGAAACTGTTGAGGCTCTGATTTCATTGGAGTAAATTTTTCAAACTCTGAAAAATCTAAAAACTTACTCTCCTCTTTTTCTATCTTCTCTTGAAGTGTAGGAGATACAAAGTCATCATCTCTAGCAAAAGTTTTCTCTATCTCTTTTAAAACATAGTTATAAACCTCTTCTTCATCAGCAAATTTTACAATTTTTTTAGAAGGATGTACATTTACATCTACATCTTTTGGATTTATATCTAGAAATATTATAGCAAATGGATATTTTCCTTTCATAAGCTTAGTGTAATATCCATCTATTACAGCACTCTCTACTATTTTAGATTTTACCATTCTATTATTTACAAAGGTAAAGATAGAGTCCTTAGTGCTTCTATATATTGCTCCATTTCCTAGATATCCTAACTTAAATTTTTTCATATTCTTTAAAACATTTTTTCCAAATATCTCTACTATTGCATTATCTAATCCATTTCCACTAGTTTTTATACTTACTTTTCCATCTAATATAAGCATTATAGCTACATCTGGATTAGACAGTGCCTCCTGTATTATGATGTCCTTTATATTAATATATTCAGTACTTGGTTTTCTTAAAAATTTTAATCTAGCTGGAGTGTTAAAAAATAACTCCTTTATCTCTATGGTAGTTCCTCTATTTCTCTGTACATCTTTTAGGCTTGTAACTTTTCCTCCTAAAACTGTAATTTGAGAACCTACCTCACTCTCCTCTACTCTTGAAGAGATACTCATTTTTGAAACAGCACTTATAGATGAAAGAGCCTCTCCTCTAAATCCATAAGTATACAGATTATATAAATCATCTTTTTTAGAAATTTTACTGGTAGCATGCCTTTCAATAGAGAGCAATAAATCATCTTGAGACATACCTACACCATCATCTATTATAGCTACATCTCTTCCACCATTTTTTACCTCTATTCTTATACTTTTACTTTCAGCATCTAAGGAATTCTCTAAAAGTTCTTTTATCATACTAGCTGGATTTTCTACTACTTCCCCTGCAGCAATTATATTTGATACAGATTCATCTAATATCTTAATTTTTCCCAAACTCTCACCTCCCATAAAAAAACTCTATTGTTCCCCTTCATTATCTAATAATTTACAAATAATTTCAAGATATTTTTTAGAAAATTCATTGCCATTTTCTTATTATTTTGAGATAATTATATATAGATACTATGATATGAGGTGCTAAAAAATGAAAAAAATACTTTCTATATTTTTATTTCTAATCTATTTTAATAATAGTTTTACATATACAAACAAAGATTATAATCTATTTTTAGATGGAAAAAAAGCTTATTACAATAGAAATTATTCATTGGCTAAATTAAATTTTGAAACACTCTTGAAGACCTTTCCATCTTCAACTATCATTTCCAATAATTATGCTTATTTCTTTATTGGAATGAACTATTACTATTTAGAAGATTATGAAAATGCTGCTTACTATCTTGAAAAGGCTGTATATGTTTCTAATAAATTTTTAAACGATAATGCTCAAACAGAAAAATTACATCTCTTTGCTGAAAGAGATTTTGCTCTTGGAGTTTCTCTGTTAAAAATTGGACAAAAAGAAAAAGCTATTACCTATCTTAATAGAGTAGAGTCTAATACTTTTTATCCATTTGTAGCTTACTATGAAAAAAAAGCTCTAGAGATTTTAAAAGATTTTTCTCCACAATATGAGAAAAAATTACAGTTAAAATTTGAATATAATTTTGATGTAATTGATGATTTCTATACCTCTGATCTATTGGAGATTGGAAAATTTTATACATCTAAAAAAGATTTTCAACATGCTACTGAACTTTATACTCTTCTTTTAAAAAAGGATAATTTGTTTATAGAGGAAAAAGAAGATATATATAGAGATTACTTTGAAGCACTTTTAGCAAAAAAAGATTATAATAAAATTTTAGATTTAACTAAAAAAATTGATAAAGACCTCAATAATTTATTTAAATATTATAGAGGAATTGCTTTCTATAAGAAAAGAGATTTCTCAAGAGCTCTTTATCTTTTCAACTCCATTAAAGAGGGAGAGTTTTTCTCAAAAGCTAACTATTACTCAGCAGGTATCTATTTTACTCTTGGAGAGTATAGTAATGCAATAGAAAATCTAAAAAATGTTGAGGAAAAAAATATCATAACTGACTCTATGGCTGCTTTTTCATATCTTTATTTAAAAGATGAGGTAAACTCTTTAAAGGCTGTACAAAGTCTATCAGAAAAATATCCAAATACTTATGCTGGATTGTATTTTAAACAGCTTCTAAAGGATAAAAACCTTTCAGTTACTTTGATGGATTCTTTAGAGGATTTAATAGTTTTTTCTAATTTAATACTTAGTTCTCAAATCTCTCTTTCTCAAGATTTTATTCCAAAGGCTGATATTCTTGAGATAGATCAACTTTCGCAGATAGCTGAATTGGAAAATAGAGAGATTTTAAAAATAGCTTTCCAAAAGAGTAGTTTTAATAAGAAAAAAAGTGTAGAGGCTGTATTAGGAACTACTTTGATTCTAGAGAGTGGAAAGTTCTATGATTTAGCTTTTAAGAACTCTCTCCTTGCACTAAGAGATTTTGCTGACTATAAGGAGCTTTTTAAATATGAATTTCCTCTATATTATGGAGATATCATAAGTGAGTATTCTAAAAAATATGATGTACCTCAAGAGTTAATCTATACAATTATTCATACTATTACAGGATTCAATCCCTACTATATATCTGATGATTCAAAATTTGGTATTATGAATATTCCATATAAAGATGATAGCTCTCTTCGTTTCTTTGAGCTTTTTGATGTAAATACAAATATTGAAGAGGGAACTAAGATTTTAAAAACTCTTTTAGATAAATACAAAGGAAATAAGATAAAAACTCTTTTAGCATATGTTTATGGAGAAGAGTACTTAGATTTAATATATTTTGGTCATACTAATGATATTAATTTTACTTCAATTACTATTCCTGAAGAGAGATTTTTCTTACAAAATATGTTTATGACATATATCTTTTATTCAAGACTTTATGATTTTTAAAAGGAGAAACAATGAGAAATACTAGATGGATATATAAAGAAAATAGTTTCTCTCAAAATACTAATCTCAACATTGATAGAGATATTTTAAATCTGCTATACAATAGAGATATTAGAGATGAAGAGAAAATATATAAATTTATAAATACCTCTTTAGATAATATACACTCCCCACTTCTATTAAAAGATGTGGATAGAGCAGTAGAAAGGATATTACAAGCTAAAGAAAATAAAGAAGAGGTATGGATATATGGAGATTACGACGTAGATGGAATTACCTCTACCTCTTTGTGTTATCTTGCTCTATCAGAGATAGGAATTACCCCTAGATACTATATTCCTCTAAGAGATGAAGGGTATGGACTCAATAAAGAAGCTATGGACTATATAAAATCTCAAGGGGGAAAGGTAATTATCACTGTAGACTGTGGTATCTCTGCTCATCCTGAGATAGAGTATGCCAACTCTTTAGGACTGGAGATCATAGTTACTGATCACCACGAGATTAATAATGGTAATCCCCCAGCTTATGCTGTAATCAATCCCAAAAGAGAGGACAATCAGTTTCCTTTTAAATATATGGCTGGAGTAGGAACAGCTTTTATGCTTATCTATGCTCTCTTTGATAAACTAGAAAAAAAAGAGGAGCTATATAAATATTTAGATATTGTTGCAATAGGTACAGTAGCTGATATAGTACCTCTTTTAGAAGAGAATAGAATATTTACAAAATTTGGAATGGAGCAACTTAATAAAAGTCATTGGCTTGGAATAAGCATGCTTATAAAAAAAATATTTGAAGATTATAAGACAAAAAAATTTAATACCTATGATATTGGGTTTATTATAGCTCCAATATTTAATGCTGCTGGAAGATTAGAAGATGCTAAAAGAGCTGTAGAACTATTTATAGAAAAAGACCATAGAGTATGTAGTGAGATAATCAATGAGCTTCTAAATAATAATACTGAAAGAAAAGAGATACAGGAGATGATTTTAGAAAGAGCTCTTTTTAAAATCGAAAATGAAAAACTTTTTGAAGATAGTGTTTTAGTAGTAGCAGAGGAAGGATTTCACCATGGAGTAATTGGAATAGTTGCCTCTAAAATTTTAGATAGATACTATAAGCCTACTATCATTATGGAAATAAAACCAGATGAGAGAATAGCCACTGCCTCATGTAGAAGTATAGAGGGATTTAATATGATAGAAGCTCTCAATACTATGAAAGAACTTTTTGTGAAATATGGTGGACATGCTGGAGCAGCTGGATTTTCAATCAAAATAGAAAATATAAATGAATTTTCTAAAAGAATAAATGAGTATGCTAAAGAAAATATTCCAGAGTCATCCTTAATAAAACCTGTAAAATTAGATATAACTATACCAGCCTATAAAATCTCCTATGACTTTATAGATAAAATTTCTCTTTTAGAACCTTTTGGATTTGGTAACCCCTCTCCACTTTTTGCTCTAAATAATTGTGAAATATCTGGAGTCCGTCCTATTGGTAAAGAGAAAAACCATACTATGTTTAATGTGAGAAAGGATAATCTTGAGATAAGAAATTGTGTTTGGTTTAGTAGTGATGATGTTTTTAATGAGATGGCTTCAATCTCCCATGCTGATATAGCTTTTAAATTAAAACTAGAAACCTTCAAAGATAAATATATGTATAAAATGTATGTGGAAGATATGCAACTTCCTAGAAAAGAGGAAAATATCTATGAAAGATATAACTCTCTATACAATACAGTTTTTCCTATTGAAACAGTAATATATACTAGAAAAAAATTAGAAAACTCTGATTTAAAATTAGTCTATCATGACTATGAAGTAGATGTTACTCTCAATAGAAACTATCTGACTACACTCGATAATCAAACTGCTTATCTTCTACTGGAGATGAGAAAAAACTATGGATATAATTTTAAAGTTAGTATTAAAGATATCATTCTTAAAGAGGAAAATTACAATGTACATCTTATAATAGATAGAGATTATGAATTTGTATCCTACTCTCTAAAACAGGGAGAACTCTTTAGAGATATAAAAAATTTCCTGCTTGGAGATTTTAACTATAACTCTATACAAAAAAATATTCTTGCCTCTGTATTCAAAGAGAAAAAAAATACTCTAGCTGTTGTAGAAAAAGGTAGAGGAGTCAATACAGTTATACAAACTATTGGTTTGTATTATAAGAGTTTAGGAGAAAAGATTCTCCTTATAACTGATGAAGTTCCTTATAAAAAAACTTTAAGCTGTGTGGATATAGCTGATGATTTTCAAGAGGGATACTCTTTCTATATAGTTGATAAAAAAATTGACTTTTCAATATTAAAAAATAAAAAATCTCTTATTTTCTCCTCTGAAAATATTGAACTAGAGGGATTTAACAAGGTAGTAGATAGTTATACTATTCCTGAGAATATTATTTTTATGGAAGAAGAGTTAATTTCTAAGAAAAATATTTTCTCTAATATACTTCCTATAACTACTAGAAAAAATATTCTCACTTCTTTGAATAAATACTCTGTACTTTATTGTAGTAGAGATATATTATTATATTTGTAAAATAAAAGAGTAGATAAGGTTATCCTCATCTACTCTTTCTTTATTTATCTCCTATTCAGCTATAGCTATTTTTTATCTTTTATTAATATATCAAACTATTAATTAAATAATTATCTCTTTATTTTTTAGATATTCTATCACATTTTTAACCTCTTTTCAAATTCTCACTTTCGAAATAATTTGTTATAAAACTGATATAAAAATTCTAAACTTACTATTTTGATAAAAAAATACATTTTAAAAATTTATAAAAATTTTTTTTAAAAATCTATTGACATGTTAGTATAAAAGTGGTATTATTCAAACATCGAAAGAAGATATACAAAATATATTAAATTTAATGGAGTGATTTATTTTGTTAATAAAAAGAAAAAAACTTATTTTTATCTCTTTTTTCTTTCTAATTATCATACTATTTCTACTCTCTCATCTTAAAACTGCATATCTCCTTGAAATAAATGATTTAACTAATAAAAAAGTATATACCTATAAGTTAGAAGACAACACTTTTTCCTTAGGTTATACTCATTCTGTAATGAAAACAGAGGCTGAAGAATTTTTTGTGGTAGATGATGATAAGATGAGATTAATAAAAACAGAGTACAGCTCTTATGGAGTTGGATTACCTTTTCTTCCTGAAGAGGGAAGCTTAGAGATAAAAGATGGAAAGATGATATTAAAAACAGATAGAAGTTTTAAAAATATCAATATGGTTATATCTCCTATTGCAAAACATTACTTAAGAGTAAATGGTAAAAAATATAGTTTATCTGATGATATACTTGGAAATAAACCTACAAAAATATCAATAACTATTAAATAAATATATAAAATTCAAAAGGGGGAGAGTTATGAACAAAACTGATACTACAAAGGACAACATCAACAATGTTGATGAATTACTAGCAAAATATGACAAAGGTTCTAGATTTAGAGTGCTGTCTGGATTTCAAGGAAAAGTAATCTGGATATTACTATTTTGCTTTACTGTATTCCAACTATATTACTCTATAAGAGGGGGGATTGATGCTCAAATTGCTCGTTCTATTCACTTAGCTTTTGGATTGACAGCAGTATTTTTTCTCTATCCTACTAGCTCAAAGATGGATAAATATAGTCTTCATCCATTAGATTGTATACTTGGATTACTAGCTGGAGCTTGTTGCTTATATGTGGTCATTTTCTTTAAAGATATTGTAATGAGACAAGGTCTTATAAATGGAGTTGATATGGTAGTCGGTGGAATTGCAATTCTTTTAGTTTTAGAAGCTGCTAGAAGAGTTATAGGTTTACCTATGGTTATTATATCTATTGCTTTCATCATATACGCTTTAGTTGGAAGAAGTATTCCTGGGGCTTTAGGACATAGAGGTGTAAATCTTTCTGGGCTAGTTCAACACCTTTTCTATACTACAGAGGGAATAATGGGATTACCTATTCAAGTTTCTTCTACATTTATATTTATGTTTTTACTGTTTGGAGCTTATCTTGAAAAAACTGGAATGGGAGAATTTTTTATAGATTTAGCTAACTCTATATCTGGAAGTTCTCCAGGTGGACCAGCTAAGGTAGCAGTTATCTCAAGTGCTTGTATGGGTACTCTTTCTGGAAGTTCTGTTGCCAATGTTGTTGGAACAGGAAGCTTTACAATTCCTATGATGAAAAGATTAGGTTATGAAGGAGAGTTTGCTGGAGCTGTTGAAGCTACTGCATCTACTGGTGGACAACTTATGCCACCTATAATGGGAGCCGCTGCTTTCCTACTTGCTGAAATTACAGGAACACCTTATTCTAAAGTTATATTAGCTGCTGCTATTCCAGCTGTTTTATACTATTTAGGAGTATTTATTGGAGTTCATTTTGAAGCTAAAAAATTAGGATTAAAAGGATTACCTAAAGAAGATATTCCAAAATTTTCTAAAGTTATGAAAGCCAGAGGTCAATTAATCATACCAATCTTTGCAGTAATCGGATTATTAAGTAGTGGTTGGTCTCCTATCTATGCTGCTCTTGGAGCTGTTGCTTCTACTATACTTTGTGCAGCTATTAAAAAAGAGACTAGATTATCATTTAGAGATATATTAGAGGGAATGGTACAAGGAGCTAAAAGTGCTCTAACTGTTATTGCTGCTTGTGCTTGTGCTGGAATTATTACAGGTGTTGTTACTAAAACAGGGTTAGGATTAAAAGTTGGTTCTATCTTAGTTGGAGTAGCTAATGGAAATTTGATGTTGACTCTATTATTTACTATGATTACTTCATTAATTTTAGGTATAGGAGTTCCTACTACAGCTAACTATGTCATAACTTCTACTATTGCTGCCCCAGCTATATTACTTATTCATGATGCTACTGGGATACCAATAGTTCCAGTGTTAGCTGCTCATCTATTTGTTTTCTATTTTGGTATCATAGCTGATGTCACTCCACCTGTATGTCTTGCTGCTGTTGCTGCTGCTGGAGTTGCTAAGTCAGAACCTATGAAGACAGGATTACAAGCAACTAGATTAGCTATTGGAGCTTTCTTAATACCATATATGTTTGTTTTAAGTCCAGAGTTAATTATGATTAATCCAGGAATAACTGTTATTCCAAAAATTATTACAGCTATTATTGGTATAACTTGTGTATCTGTAGGATTGACAGGATATTTTAAAACTAATATGAATATGCTTGAAAGAATTTTCCTAATAATTGCTGGAGTTTTAACATTAGAGCCAGGTTTCTTAACTGACATCATAGGAATTGTAATTATTGTAGTAGTTTATATTTATCAAAGTAAAAAATCAAAATTAAATTAGGAGGGATTTGTTATGAAAAAAGTATTAGCTTTATTAGCAATGGTTGTAGGATTAGGAGCTTGTGGTGGAGAACAAACTACTTATATCAACATAGGTACTGGGGGAACAGCTGGAACTTATTATCCTTTAGGAGGAGCTTTTGCTGAAATTTGGAACTCTAATATAAAAGGAGTAAATGCTACTGCTGAATCTACTGGAGCTTCTGTTGCCAACGTAAATATGTTGGAAAAGGGAGATATAGATGTTGCTATTATTCAAAATGACGTTGCATCTTATGCTGAAAATGGAGTAGAATTATTTGAAAAGAAAATAGAAAATATAAGAGGAATGGCTACTTTATATAGTGAGCCTATCCAATGTATCACAACTGATGATAGTATCAATTCAATAGAAGATTTAAGAGGTAAAAAAGTTGCTATTGGAGCTATTGGAAGTGGAGTTTATTGTAATGCTGTACAAATATTAGAGGCAGCTGGAATAGGAGAGAAAGATTATAAACCTCAATACCTATCTTTTGCTGAAGCTGCTACTGGCTTAAGAGATAAGCAAATTGATGCTGCTTTCTTAGTTGCAGGAGTTCCTACATCAGCAATTGTTGACTTAGCTACTCAAAGAGATGTTAAAGTTGTTAATATAGATGAAGACTTAGCAAATAAATTAAAAGAAAAATACTCTTACTACACTGATTATAAAATCAAAGGTGGAACTTATAGTACTCAAAAAGAAGATGCACAAACACTAACAGTTCAATCTATGCTTGTAGTAAGCTCTAAATTATCTGAAGATATGGTTTATAATATGTTAAAATCTATGTATGCTAATAGTGATAGAATAAAAGCTGCTCATAAAGTAGGAGAATTTATAAAAGATGATACAGGATTAGAAGGTATGAGTATTAAATTACACCCAGGTGCTGAAAAATATTTCTCAGAAAAAGGTATTAAATAATATATAAAAATCCAGAGAAAATACTAAGAAAATAAAAAGAGCAAGTTAGTGAATTAAATTAAACTTGCTCTTTATTTTTTATTTATTATCAAAAAATTTATTAGTATTTATAAAAAATACTTCCACCTATAAACTCTTTCAAGATAGAGTCATCTGGAACTAAATCAGCTTTTATATCTACAAAACAATATAAAAATCTCATTATTCTCTTTGCTTCATCATAATATGGACTATTTGGACTTATTTTAATAAGCTCTCTCAAAGCATAACTTTTTAATATTCCCAATTCATATACAAGATTACTATTAAACAGTGCATCTGCTTCCTCTTGATAAGGGAAAATATGTTTTTCTTCTCCTCTTCTTACAGAAGCCCACATTGCTAGAGTTCCCTCTCCTTTCTCCTCTCTTGAAAGGCTATCTCTAACTAATCTTCTTATCTCTCTCACATCACTTGTAGATATTCTATTATGCTTATCTATATTCAATTGAGTTAGACAACTAATGTATATTTTAAATTTGTTTTCTCTAGGAATTTCAGAAGTAAGCCTTTCATTTAACCCATGTATTCCCTCTATTATAATTATTCCATTTTTCTCTGGAACTTTCATCATATTTCCTACTTTTTCTCTTTCACCTGTAATAAAGTTATATTCAGGTATCTCTACCTCTTTTCCATCTATCAACTCTTTTAAATTTTGGTTTAAAAGTTTTAAATCAAGAGCTTCTATTGTTTCAAAATCCTTTTGTCCATTTTCATCTAAAGGAACGTTAGCTCTTCCTATATAATAGTTATCCAGTGATATTACTATTGGATTTATCCCATTAGCCCTTAAATGAATATATAGCCTTTTACTGAATGTTGTTTTACCAGATGACGATGGTCCTGCTATCGTAACCAATTTTATCTTATCATTTTTAGATATTTGCTCTGCTATTTTAGCTATTTCTTTATGATGTAGAGCTTCGTTTACTCTTATTAATTCCCCTATCTCCTTATGTAAAACTTTTTCATTTAGACTTCCTAAAGTATCTACTCCCAGTATTTGATTCCATCTTCCTGCATCATCAAATACTTTTGCTAACTTAGGAGTATCTATTTTAGGTGGTAATACTTTTTCCTCTGTAAGTGGATATTTTAAAATAAATCCATTATTATATTTTGTTAGTTCAAATAAATCTACATCTCCAGTAAATTTATATGGTCTTTCATAAACATAGTCATGATATCCATCTATTGCATATTCCATTATACTTGTCCAACCACTATTATCCAAAAGTTTTCTTACATCTTCTCTTTCTATCTCGCTGCTTCTAGCTTTTAATTCTTCATTATTATTACTAATTAATTCTATTGGATAATTTTTTTCTATTATCTCTTTCATCTTATTAGAAATTTTTTCTACATCTTCTTCAGTTAGAGAAAACTTTTCTATATAACCATATACACCATTATTTAAGGAGTTATCTATGATTACCTTTCTATTTGGAAATAGATCATTTACTGCTTTTAAAAGTATTAATTTTAATGTTGTTGAATATTTTTTTGTTTTAATCTTTACCATCTTTTCCACCTCAATCTACTTTTAGTCTAATTTTTATTTTTAATCCTAATTATTCTATCAATATTATACTACATTTCAAAAAAAATTAATAGACACCACTAGTCTTATTTTAGATTTTATGCTATACTATCTATCGTAATGTCTTTTTGAAGACTATATGAAATATAGGAGGGTATTATGAAAATCATTATTATTGGTGGTGTTGCTGCTGGAATGTCAGCTGCAGCTAAAGCTAGTAGAATAGATAAGAATGCTGAAATTGTTATCTATGAAAAAACTGAAATCGTTTCATGGGGAGCTTGTGGACTTCCTTATTATGTTGGAAACTTCTATGAAGATCCAAACAACATGATTGCTAGACCTGTTGAAAAATTTATTGAAGCAGGAATGAATATCAAAATCAAGCATGAAGTTATTGGTATTGATATTGAGAAAAAAGAGATTACTATTAAAAACTTAGTAACTGGGGAAATTTTTAAAGATAACTATGACAAACTTATGGTGGCAACAGGAGCTCATGCTATTATGCCTCCAATAAAAAATCTTTCTGCAAAGGGAGTTTATACTCTAAAGGATTATACTGATGGTATAATTTTAAAAGAAGAGATGATGAAAGAGGAAATCCAAGATATTATAGTTGTTGGAGCTGGGTATATTGGTATTGAAGTTGTAGAAGCAGCTAAACACTTAGGAAAAAGAAGCGTTAGACTTATACAATTAGGAGAAAGAGTTCTTCTTGAAAGTTTTGATAAAGAGATTACTGATGTTATGGAAGAAGAAATCAGAGCTCATGAAGGTGTAGAGTTACATCTTGAAGAGGCAGTTCAAGAGATAATAGAAAAAGATGGAAAAGTTGTTGGTATCAAAACTAACAAAGGAGAATACAAAGCTGATTTAGTTGTTATCTCTACTGGAGTTAGACCTAATACAGCTTTCTTAAAAGAAACTGGCATTGAGATGTTACCAAATGGTGCTCTTGTTATAGATGAATTTGGAAAAACAAGTATAGACTCTATCTATTCAGCTGGAGATTGTGCAACTGTTTACCATAGAGTAAGAAAGGAAAATGTATATATTCCTCTTGCTACTACTGCTAATAAAATCGGTAGAATTGTAGGAGAAAACCTTGCTGGTAAAAATACTCCATTTGCTGGAACTCTTGGTTCTGCTGCTATAAAAGTTTTAGATGTAGAAGCTGGTAGAACAGGAATTACTGAAAATGAAGCTATCAAAATGGGAATCAATTACAAAACTGTATTTGTAAAAGATAAAAACCAAACAAATTACTATCCAGGAAGAGAGGATATTTTTGTTAAATTAATATATAATGCTGATACAAGAGTTTTATTAGGAGCGCAAATAGCTGGTAAAAAAGGAGCAGTTTTAAGAGTTGACTCTTTAGCTACTGCTATCTATTCAGAGCTTACCGTTGATGAAATTGGAATGATGGATTTCTGTTATGCTCCACCATTTGCTAGAACTTGGGACGTTATGAACGTTGCTGGAAATGTTGCTAAATAAATTTAATATATAAAATAAAGGAGAGATATCTTTAACATGAACAATGTATTTTTTCAACAATTTTTAATGATTAGTGATGTAAAAACTATTATTTTCTTAATAGCTTTAATTGCTATTATTATGGTTATCAATAGATTACCTAAACAAAAATTTAACTTTTCTGCTAAAGTAATGACTGCTACTGTTATAGGTTTAATTTTAGGACTAGTTATACAATTTGTTGCTGGATTCCCTAATGATCCTATGGAACTTACATTTGTAAGAGAAACAACTCTTTGGTATAGTTTATTAGGTAGTGGATTTATATCTTTAGTTAGAATGCTTGTTATTCCATTAGTTATGGTATCTATTATCCACGTTATCATCAATATGAAAGAAGATGCAAATCTTGGTTCTTTAGTTAAGAGAACTCTTGTTGTCTCTTTAGTTATGGTTGCTGTTGCTGTTGCTGTTGGACTAGCTCTTGGAATTATCTTCAAAGTTGGAAAAGTTGATACTGTAAATACTGTAGTAGCTCAAGGTGGAAAACAAATTAGAGAGGTAAAAAATATCGTAGATACATTAAAGGCTCTAATTCCTTCTAACCCAGTAGAAGCAATGGTTAACTTAAATATCGTTGGATTAGTAATTTTCTCTTCAATAGTTGGAGTAGCTGCTAAGAGAATGTCTAAAAAATATATGGATATAGTAAAGCCTTTCTTCGATTTAATAAATGCTTTACAAAAAATCATCGTATCTATGGCTATGAGTATCATCAAATGGATGCCAGCTGCAGTTGTTCCTCTACTTGCTAATACAATAGCTCAAAAAGGAGTTCATGCAATAGCTGAAGTTGGAAAATTCATAGTTGTATTATACTTAGCTGTAGCTATTATGTTTATTATCCAAATGATAGCTGTTTCTCTATTTGGATTAAATCCATTTACTTATGTAAAAAAATCAACTTCATTATTAATTCTTGCTTTTACATCAAGATCAAGTGTTGGTTGTCTACCTGTTACTATATCTACATTAACTAATAAACTTGGAGTTACTGAATCAACTGCAAGTTTTGTAGGAAGTTTTGGTACAACTGCTGGAATGCAAGGTTGTGCTGGTGTTTTCCCAGCTTTAACTATAGTTTTCGTTACTCATATGAGTGGAAACAGTGTTGATATGACTCTATTTGCAATGGCTGTAATTGTTGTAGCTATTAGTTCTCTAGGTATTGCAGGAATTCCTGGTACTGCTACAATGGCTGCTTCAGTTGGATTATCTGGAACAGGACTTGCTGCTCTATTCCCTATGATTAATCCTATACTAGCTATCGACCCTATTATAGATATGCCTAGAACTATGTTAAATGTTATCGGTTCTGTTACTAATGCTTTAATAGTTGATAAGAGCTTAGGACAAATAGATTTAAATACTTATTCAAATCCTTTAGCAGGAAATGAATCTACATCTTCTGAGATGGAATAATAATTTTATTATAATATAAAAAACCTCAAGAATAACTTATTAATCTCTGTTATTCTTGAGGTTTTTTAATTACACTATTTTATATCTTAAATTTAAACCCCTTATAAGATTTTATTTCTCTACAAATCCTAACTCTTCAGCTAGATGGCAAGCATAGAAGTGACCTTCTCCTACCTCTCTTAAAGCAGGCTCTTGCTGTCTACAAATATCTTTTGCATAAACACATCTTTTTGCAAATCTACATCCTTTATCTGGATTAATTGGAGAAGTAATCTCCCCTTGAAGTTTTATTCTCTCCATTTTTTTCTTTACACTTGGTACTGGTATAGCCGATAAAAGTGCTTTTGTATATGGGTGAATTGGGTTTTTGAAAAGCATCTTAGATGGTGCTTTTTCAACTAATTGTCCAAGATACATTACAGCTATATCATCAGAGAAGTGTTTTACAACTGATAAGTCATGTGTTATGAACATATATGTAAGTCCAAACTCTTCTTGTAGATCTTTCATTAGGTTTAGAACTTGAGCTTGAATTGATACGTCAAGAGCTGATACTGGCTCATCACAAACTATAAATTTAGGTTTTAATGCTAATGCTCTAGCTATACCTATTCTTTGTCTTCTTCCTCCATCTAGCTCATGCGGATAAGTATTCATAAGTCTTTCACTAAGCCCAACTGTATCCATAAGCTCTTTTACTCTAGCTTCTAATTCTTCTTTTGATTTACACATTTTATGTATAATTAATGGCTCAGCAATTATCTCACTTACTGTCATTCTTGGGTTAAGAGAAGCAAATGGGTCTTGGAAAATAATTTGCATCTTTTTTCTCATCTCTCTCATTTGCTCTTTTGAGTAGTTTCTGATGTTTTCTCCTTCAAATAGTATCTCTCCATCTGTTGCCTCAAGAAGTCTTAAGATAACTCTTCCTGTTGTAGATTTTCCACAACCAGACTCTCCAACTACTCCTAGAGTTTTTCCTTCACAAATAGTAAAGTTGATATCATCTACTGCATGTAAAAGTCCTTTAGGAGTATTAAAATATTTCTTTAGATTTTTTACTTCTAATAATACTTTGTTTTCCATTATTATTTTTCCTCCCCTATCTCTTTTACTTTTCCTTCACAAATAAGGCATCTTACTTTATGTCCTTTCTCTATTTCAGTAACTTTTGGTTGCTCTTTTGAGCAAAGTTCTGTAGCATGTGGACATCTAGGGTGGAATTTACATCCTGATGGTAAGTTAGTAGGGTCTGGCATAAGTCCTTGTATTGGTTTTAATCTATCGCACTCTTCATCAAGGCTAGGAATAGAACCAAATAATCCATGAGTATATGGGTGTTTAGGATTTTCAAATACATCTACTAAGCTACCTGCTTCTACAATCTCTCCAGCATACATAATAGCTACCTTATCACATACTTGAGCAACTACTCCAAGGTCATGTGTTATAAGTATCATAGCAGTTTTAAATTTCTCTTTTAAATCATTCATAAGATCTAGTACTTGAGCTTGAATAGTAACATCTAGAGCAGTTGTCGGCTCGTCAGCTATTAAAAGTTTTGGGTTACAAGCCAAGGCAATAGCTATAACAACCCTTTGTTTCATTCCTCCAGAGAATTGATGTGGAAAGTCATTAGCTCTTGCACCAGGTATTCCAACTAACTCTAACATCTCTTTTGCTTTTTCAAAAGATTTTTCTTTTCCTAATTGCTCATGTATCTCTATAACCTCAGCAATTTGCTCTCCTACTGTCATAACTGGGTTTAACGATGTCATAGGGTCTTGGAAAATCATAGAGATTTTATTTCCTCTGATTTTTCTCATCTCTTCTTCATGTAATGAAAGTAAATCTTTACCTTCAAAAGTTATTTTCCCACTTAATATTTTTCCAGGTGGGTTAGGAACTAACCCCATTATCCCTAGAGCAGTTGTAGTTTTTCCTGCTCCAGTCTCTCCAACTAGTCCTATTGTTTCTCCTTCTGCTAACTCTATTTCTAATCCATTTACAGCAGATACTACTTCATCTTCAGTAACATACTGTATAGTTAAATCTTTTATCTCTAATAAATTACTCATTGACACTTCCTCCTAAATTAACTACTGTTTCAATCTTGGGTCTAAGGCATCTCTCAATCCATCTCCTAATAGGTTAAGAGAAAGAATTGTTATCATTATAGCTACTCCTGGGAATGTTGTTACCCACCAAGCATATCTTAGGTATTGTCTACCTCCAGATAGCATAGAACCCCACTCAGGTGCTGGTGGTTGAATTCCTAGTCCGATAAAGCTTAGTCCCGCTGTTGATAAGATTGCACTTGCTACTCCTAATGTAGCTTGTACAATAACAGGAGCTAAAGAGTTAGGAATTATATGTCTAAAAATTATTCTTGTATTACTTGCTCCAATAGCTTTAGCTGCTTCTATAAACTCTTGGTCTCTAATAGAAAGTACTGAAGCTCTAACTATTCTAGCATAACTAGGTACACTTGAAATACTAATAGCTAACATAAGGTTGATAATACTTGGTCCTAAAGCTGAAACTATTGCTATTGCAAGTAAGATACTTGGTACTGCTAGGAAAATATCCATAATTCTCATTATAGTATTATCTAATTTTCCACCATAATATCCAGCTACTGCTCCTAAAATTCCTCCAATAACTATTGATATTCCAACAGCCACAATACCTACTTGTAATGATACTCTTGTTCCATGTACAAGTCTTGCAAATATATCTCTACCAAACTCATCTGTTCCAAGCCAGTGTGCTGCACTTGGTCCTTGTAATCTATGAGCTAGATTTTGTTTTATAACTACATTATCATAATTGGCTATAACATCAGCAAATACAGCAAGTAAGACAAGAATAATTAAAATAATTAGTCCTAAAACAGCCATCTTATTTCTTTTTAATCTTCTCCATACCTCTACCCACTGACTTCTCTTTTTATTTGAAGTATTTGTATTCGACATTATTTTTCCCCCTTATTACTTATATTGAGATTTAATTCTAGGGTCAACATAAGCATATAATATATCTACCAATAAGTTTACAACACTGAATGCTGCAGCTAAGAAAACAACAGCTGCTAATACAGTAGGTGTATCTTTTTGTCTAATTGCATCTACCATCAATCTTCCTACACCTGGCCAAGAGTATACTGACTCAGTAAGTACAGCTCCTCCTAATAGATGTCCAAATTGTAATCCTACAACTGTAATGATAGGAATAAGAGCATTTTTAAGAGCATGTTTATTGATAACAACTTTTTCTGCTACCCCTTTAGCTCTAGCTGTTCTGATATAGTCTTGTCTTATTACCTCTAGCATAGATGAACGAGTCATTCTTGTAATAATAGCTGCTGAACCAACTCCTAAGGTTACTGCTGGTAGAATAATACTCTTCAAGCCATCAAATCCTCCAGATGGTAGCCATCCTAATTTTACAGAGAAAGTTAAGATTAACATAAGTCCTAACCAGAATACTGGCATAGAAACTCCTAAAAGAGCTATTACCATACTAAAGCTATCTAAGAAAGAGTATTGTCTAGTAGCTGAAATTATACCTATTGGTATACCAATACATACAGATATTATGATACCAATTACTGCTAATATAAGAGTATTTGGGAATCTAACAAATATCTCTCCAAATACTTCTCTTCCAGTAGTATATGATCTTCCAAAATCTCCCATAATTGCATTTTTAACAAATCTAAAATACTGCATAAAGAATGGATCATTTAATCCCATCTCTTCTCTTAATTTTAATACAGCTTCTTTTGGTGCATTTTCCCCTAATATTAACTGTGCTGGATCTCCAGGTGTTAACGACATTATAGCGAAAACTAATAATGATACTCCTAATAATACAGGAATAAGTAGTAAAATTCTTTTTAATACATACTTGTGCATATTCATTTTGACACTCTACATTTTAGGTGTCCTCTCCTTTCCTTTTAAATTTTAATTTACATAAAAAGGCTGTATCAATTAAGACACAGCCTATTAATAACTTTTTAGATTAATTTGTTTTAAATTTTACTCCATAAAGTCTGTGATGTCCCGCTGGTTTAAGTTTGAAGTTTTCTATATTTTTTTGCAGTGCTGCGTTTTGTGATTTATATGCAGTTACATAGTATGGAACCTCTTCTTGAGCTATAATTTGAACCTCTTTATATAACTCTTTTCTTTCCTCTTGGTTTATAGATACTCTAGCTTTTGATAATAGTTCATCCACTTTTGGATTGTGATAAAATGCTCTATTTCCAGCTCCACCAAAGCTTGATGAGTGAAGTAATGGATATAATCCATAGTCAGCATCTCCAGTTACAGTTACCCAACCTAACATAAATAACTCATGGTCTCCTCTAGCTGTACCGTCTAAATATGCTCCCCACTCAAGAGTTTCAACAGCTAGGTCTATTCCAATCTCTTTTAATTGAGCTTGAAGTATTATAGCTATATCTCTTCTTTCAACATTTTCATTTATCCAGATTTTTGCTTTAAATCCATTTGGATATCCAGCTTCTGCTAATAGTTGTTTAGCCTTTTCTACATTATACTCCCAAGCCTTAGCCTCAGTAGTATACCCAAATACTTTTGGTCCAATTAGTGAGTTTGCTTTCTCTCCTGAACCTTTGTATACAGCTGTTATAAAATCATCCGCATTGATAGCAGTAGCTATTGCTTGTCTTACTTTTACATTATCAAATGGTGCTTTTCTTGTATTGAATCCAATGTAGTCAATTCCAAAAGATGGTTCTTCTAAGAATACGATTGAATCATCATTTCTTAATTTTTCTCTATCTAACCCTTCTATATCATAAGCTAAATCTAATTCTCCAGTTTCTATTCCAATAGTTCTATTAGATGCTTCGGTAACTGGTCTGAATACTACATTTTTTATAGGAGTTACTCCTAAGAAGTAATCAGGATTAGCTTCTAGAGTAATTTTATCTCCTGATTGCCAAGATACAAACTTATAAGGTCCTGTTCCTACTGGATGTTGTCCATAAGAATCTCCTGCTGCTTTTACAGCTTTCTCACTCATTATAGCTGCTGTTGGGTGAGTTAAGTGGTTTAATAGAGCTCCAAAAGGCTCACTTGTTATTATTTTTACTGTATAATCATCTATTACTTCTATTTTATCCACAGTTCCTATGATATGAGATACTTGAGGTGATGCCTTCATTCTATCTAAAGAAAATTTTACATCTGAAGCTTTTAACTCATCTCCATTATGAAATTTAATTCCCTTTTTTAAATGAAATATAGTAGTCATTCCATCTGGTTGCTCCCAAGACTCAGCAAGGCTTGGTACTATATTCATATTATCATCCTGCTCTACAAGTCTATCATAGATTTGTACTGTTACTCTTGAACTTGGTGCGTCATTAGTTGCATGTGGGTCTAATGATTTCGCATCAGCTCCATTTGCTACTACTAATGTATCTTTTACTCCACCTTTTTTAGCTGTTTCTTCCTTACTTCCACCACAAGAAACAAATAAGAAAATTGACAGCAGTGCTGCTACAAGTAAATAAAATTTCCTTCTCATACTAAACTTCCTCCTACTTTCTACTTTCTCTACCTTTTTAAATTCCATTTTTTTGAAAAAATTTTTTCAATATACATATTTTTTTAGAGTATTAACAAAGATTTGTACTTTTATAATACTCTTTTCATTATTCTGTACTATTTCTTTCAAAATATGAAATATTTCTCTCTCATACATAAAAATTTACTACAATATCCACAATTTGTCAAATTAATGATATTTATTGTTTGTATAAAAAAAATTAATACAATGAATAAATACTTATTTTAGTTGATGTTTCTATAATATTATACTATTTTTTTAAGATTATTTTTTTATAAAAAAATTGAGTTCAAAAAGTTTTTGAACTCAATTATCATAATTATATTATACTAAAAGATTTACTAAGCAAAGTGCTCCTATAAAAATTAAAGTAATATTTAATTTTTTAAAATCTCCTGTAATTAAGTGTATTAGAATATAACTTAAAAATCCTAAGCTTAATCCTGTACTAATACTGTAAGTAAGTGGCATCATTACAATTATTATAAAACAAGGGAATAGAGTTTTTAAATCTCCAAAATCTAAGTCTTTTACTTGCTTAAACATATACACTCCTACTATTACAAGAGCAGATGCAGTAGCATATCCTGGTACTACAGCTACTAATGGAGAAAATAATAGTGCAAATAAAAATAGTAACCCTGTTACAACTGAAGCTAATCCTGTCTTAGCCCCTACTGCTACTCCTGCCGCAGATTCAACATAAGTTGTTACTGTACTTGTACCTAAAACTGAACCAATAATTGTAGAGAAAACATCTGTGTAAAGCATTCTTCCAAAGCCTTGAATTTTTCCATCCTTATCAATAATTCCTGCCTGTCTTGAACAAGAGATTAATGTTCCTAATGTATCAAATAGATCAACAAACATGAACGAAAATATAGGTCCTATTAGTGATAGTTTAAAAGCACCAACTATATCTAATTTTCCTGCTATTGGTGCTATACTTGGTGGAAGAGATACCACTTTTTCTGGAAGTGCTATATTTCCTGTTATAAATCCTAATATTGTAGTGATAACTATTCCTATTAACATACCACCTTTAACTTGCTTTATCTCTAAAACAATTGCTACAACAAGACCTATTATTCCTAAAATTGTAGTAATTTTCATCTCTCCAAGTCCTACTATTGTAGCTGGATTAGCTGCAACTAATCCCATATTAATTAATCCTATAAATGTAATAAACAGTCCTATTCCTCCACCTACTGCTATCTTCAATGGCATAGGAATAGCATAAGCTATCTTCTCTCTAATTCCACCTAAAGATAGTATAAAGAAAAATACTCCTGACATAAATACAATACCTAATGAAGTTTCCCAAGATAGACCTCTTCCTAATACAAGTGTAAATGTAAAGAAAGCATTTAGTCCCATACCTGGTGCTAAAGCAAATGGTGCATTTGCCCAAACTCCAGAAATAATAGTTGCTAGTGCTGATGTTAAACAAGTAACTGTAATTAAAGCTCCCTTGTCCATTCCTGTCATTCCTAAAATTGAAGGGTTAACAAAGATGATGTAAGACATAGCTAAAAACGTAGTAAGTCCTCCTATTACCTCTTGTTTTACTGTACTTCCTCTTTCAGAAATCTTATACAGCCTTTCTAACATTCCTGTGTTTTCCATTTTTTCCTCCTATATAAATTTTATTTAGATAACCTTTGAATATACTCTTTAGGAATAGGTAAATCTATCTCTATACCATATTTCTCTATTTTTAAATAATGAGAGAATAGATACATCATCTTTTCTTTACCTTTTCCATATTTACTATCCCCTATTATAGGATTTCCCATAGAAGCTAATTGAACTCTTAGCTGATGAGTTCTTCCACTTCCTAATGTCCCTTCTAGTAATGTACAATTTTTTCCATACTCTACAACTTTAAAAAAGCTTAAACTCTCTTTAGCTCCCTCTTCGTATTGTTCTAACTCTACAACTTTATCTTCTAGTTTTTTCAAATAACTCTTTATTTGAAACTCTCTTCTCTTAACTTTTCCTTCAACTAAGATATAGTATTTTTTATCTACTTTTCTCTCTCTAATCTCCTCTGATAATTCTCTTGTTACAACTAAACTTTTAGCTCCTACAACAAGACCTGAAGTAGCTTTATCAATTCTATTTACAAAGTTAAAGTTAGGATTATTTAGATACTCTTTTAATATTTCAGAAACTCCATATTCATGTCCGCTCCCTTTATGCATAACCATATTAGCTTTTTTATTTAGTATCAAAACTCTATCATCTTCATAAACAATATATTTTTTTATTTTTTCAAACTTTTCACTATTTATTTTATTTATATTGTTATTTTTGTCACATTCCTTACTTTCTACCACAAAGAATAATTTTACCACATCATTTAACTGAAGTCTATAGTTTTCTTTAGATTTTTTTCCATTAACTTTTATTTTTCCTACTCTAATACATTTAAAAATCTCAGTTAATGCCATATCTGGTAACTTTTTTCTTAAAAATTTGTCTAACCTTACATCTTCATACTCTTTATCTATTAGATATTCCATATCTCTCCTATTTAATCTCTATATATCCTCACACTCTGAACTATTCCAAGCATTATAAAACTAATAAGTAATGAAGTCCCCCCATAACTCATAAGCAATAACGGTTTTCCTGTTACTGGCATTATTCCCATCGTCATTCCCACATTGATTACAAAGTGAAAAAAGAAAATCCCTGCTATTCCATAACAAACAAGCCTTCCAAATCTATCACTAGTAGTTTCTGCTATATACACTATCTGCATAATTAGAAGAAAATAAAGTCCAAAAAGCAAAACCCCTCCTAAAAAACCTCTCTCTTCTAAGAATACTGAAACTATAAAGTCAGTATGAGCTTCTGGAAGAAATCTCAACTTACTCTGACTACTATTCAAAAATCCTTTTCCATAAAGCTCTCCAGAACCAATAGCTATCATAGATTGAGTTACATTCCAACCACTTCCTAGCAAATCTGCCTCTGGATTTAAAAAGGTAAGTACTCTCTGTCTCTGATAATCTTTTAAAAGAAAAAAATAAGCAAAAGGAACAAAAGCCACTCCACTAAGCCCTAATATTATAATAGTTTTCCAATCCAATTCATACATAAAAATTATAACACTAAAAGTCATAAGTATTATAAGGGTTGTTCCTAAATCTGGCTGTTTTAAAATAAGTAATAAAACTGGTGCTATATGTGCTACTGCTATTATTACACTTTTTATTCCTACTAATCTATCTTTAAAATGTATAGATAGGAAAGCAGATAGAGTTATAACTACTAAAACTTTTCCAACCTCTGAGGGCTGTATACTCACTGGTCCTAAATCTATCCATCTTTGAGCTCCTAGCCTACTTACCCCCAGGGCAAAAACTGAAAGTAACATTAAAATATTTAATAAATATAACACTTTATAGTATTTTAAATATTTTTTATAATCTATCATTGTTACTACTAAATATGCTATTAGACCTATTACTGTCCAAATGCTCTCTTTTATATAAAATGATGATGTTCTTGAAATAGTTGCACTATATATTGTAGAGATACTTATACAAACTATCAAAAGTGCATTTAAAACAAGAAAGTTATTCATCTTTTTCAATCTTTTAAAAAGAAGTTTTATATCTCTACTATTTTTCATCTGCTACCTCTTATTTTCCAGTGTGCCCAAATCCTCCAGCACCTCTTTCAGTTTCATCTAAGCTTTCTACAACTTCAAAATCCATCTGTGCCACTTTATTTAATACAAGCTGTCCTATTCTCTCTTGAGGTTGAATTATATATTCCTCTTTACTAAGATTAATAAGAATAACTCCAATCTCTCCTCTATAATCACTATCTATTGTTCCAGGTGTATTAGCCATACTGATACCGTGCTTTAATGCAAGTCCACTTCTTGGTCTTACTTGTACTTCATATCCCTCTGGTATTGCCATTTTTATCCCTGTTGGAACTAATACTCTCTCTAATGATCCTAAAACTATTGGCTCAGAAATATTTGCTCTAACATCCATTCCAGCTGAACCAGATGTTTCATATTTTGGAAGAGTAACTCCCTCAGATATTAAAACTTGTACTTTAACTTTTTCCATCTCTATTTCTCCTTATACATTCCCTAAAATTGTCCATGAATAATATTTTTCATCAAAAATAACCTTAGCTGTTTCTTTAATATCATCTAAAGTTATTTTCTCTATGGAATTGATTATCTTATCTATATCTATTACCTCTCCATATAATAGATAAGAGTTTGCCATTCTATTCATTCTTCCTTTACTTCCCTCTAAGCTAAATGTAAGCATACTTAAGAATTGATTTTTAGATTTTTGAAGCTCGTAAGCTGTTATTCCATTCTCTCTTATATCTTCAAACTCATCTCTTATTATATCTATTACATCACGATAACTTTCATGAGTAGTTCCTGCATACACAGTAAAAACTCCACCCTCTAAGAAAGCACTTGAATATGTATAAACAGAGTAAGCTAGCCCTCTCTCCTCTCTAATCTTTTGGAAAAGTCTTGAACTCATATTTCCACCTAATACACTAGAGATAATAGCTGCTGGATATTTCATCTCATCTACAAGGCTTACACCTTTAGTATTAAAACATAGATGAACTTGGTTAGTATCTCTAACTATTTTATTTTCTCCACTGTTAATAGTGTAATTATTATCTATATTTCTCTCTACAGGATAATCTTCTAACTTTCCAAATCCTTTTTCTAGCATCTCAAATAACTTATCACAATCCATCTTCCCAGCTACTGAGATAACTAAATTAGAAGCTCTATATTGATCTTTAAAATATTTTACAAATCTATCTCTATCTATTCCATTTAAACTCTCTATTGTTCCTAATACACTATTTGATTGAGTTCCTGTTACAGCAAATTTTATATTCTCATCGTGGATAATTTCCTCTGGAATATCCTCATACATTCTTATCTCTTCTATTATTACATTTCTCTCTTTTTCAAGATTTTCCTCTGTAAAAGTAGAGTTGGCAAACATATCTGAAAGTATCTCTACTCCCTTTTCTATCTTGTTAGATAACATTTGAATATAATAACAAGTTGTATCTCTACTTGTGTAGGCATTTATCATTCCCCCCTCATTATCTACCTCTTCAGAAATATCTTTAGCAGTTCTGTTAGTTGTTCCTTTAAACATCATATGCTCTATATAGTGAGATACTCCACTCTCCTCTGGATATTCATCTCTTGAACCTGTCTTTACAAATATTCCTAGACTTATAGTATTTATACTATCTATATTATCCATAAGTACAGGTATTCCATTACTAAGTTTTCTTACCTCTATACTCATCAATTCACTCCATTCTATATTATTTAATACTCTGCTTTATTTAACAGATATATTCCTACTACCAAAAACATTATATTAGGAATCCATCCTCCTACAAATGGATTTAAAAATCCATTGGCACTAAGAGCTTCAAAAGAAGCTTGTACAACATAATATCCGTATCCTAGCAGTACACATATTCCTAAACTCACTGCTGAAGTTCCTCTTACATATCTTCCTCCTAGTGCAAGCCCTAAAAATGATATTACAAAACTTGCAAATGGGAAAGAGTATCTATTTCCTAACTCCACTAAAAGCTCTCTAGTATCTCCACCAATACTCTTCATCTCTCTAATAGTCTTTTTTAAATCTTTTATAGTAAGAGTTCTTGGCTCAACAGTAAGAGTTATAAAATGCTCTGGATTATCTCCATATTTGCTATCTGAGAAAAATTCCTTTGTTTCTGGCTTTTTATTATCATCTCCATAGTAGATATTTACATCTTTTAACATCCATACTTTTTTGCCAAAATTATATCTTCCCTCTGGGGCTGTTATTATTCTCTCTATTTTATCAAAACTTTTATTTAAATCTACTATCTCTATATTTTCAGCAAATCCTGTCTCTCTATTTACCTTTTGCATAAGATATATATAGTTAGAATCCTCTCCTCTTAAAAAGGCATTTCTTTTTTCTAATGGAGCTACTCTTTTTTGTACCTCACCACTTCTCAAATCTCTATTTATTTTCAAAGAGATTGGGTAGAGAGTATCATTTACAAAAAACACTACTCCAGATATTATAGCTGATATTATAATAGGGAATAATACTATCCTTCTAAATTTTATTCCAGAAGTTTTTAGAGAGATAATCTCTAAATTTGAAGCCATACTACTTATAGTCATCATACTTCCTAATAGTACCGCTAATGGTGCTACATCTATAAAAGTTCTAGGAAGAAGTGTAATTATGTAGTAAACAGCATCTCCTGGAGTAAATCTACCATCACTTAGATATTTTACCACTCTAAATAACTGACTTACTATAAATATTCCCATAAAAGCCATCAAACTCAACATAAAGGATTTTATAAAATTTTTACTAATATATTTATCAATAATCTTCACTATATCACCTCTGCCTTTTTCTTATACATAAATAGTGTCAATAAGAAAAGTATCACATTTGGTATCCATACTCCTATAAAAGCAGGAATAATACCTTTTGTTGCCATTACCATTCCAACATTTAAACAAGTGATATAAGAAAATATTACTATTAAACTCAAAGCAAAATTAGCTCCCTTTCCACTTCTGTGATGCCCTATTGATAAGAATACTCCTAGCAATGACAACATCATAGTAGAAAATGGAACTGCTAATTTTTTATTTATCTCTACCTTATAAGGAATCTTCTCTGCAGGAGTTTTATCTTTCATCTCTTTTAGAAGAGTTCCTATTCCCATAGCCTCTATATCTTTTACTTTTACCTCTATCTCACTAAAATATGCAGCTAGCGGTATTCTTTTTTCATCAAATTCTCCTCTTAAAACCTCTTTTCCCTTATCATTGAAGTTATAAAACTTTGAATTTATAAGTACCATAGCTGAGTCTTTCCAATATGCTTCCTCTCCAACTATCACAGTAGGAAATGGTTTATCTTCAGCTTTTTGGAATATTAAAATTCCTTTTGCCTTTTTCTCCTTTCCTTCCATTCTATCTATATATAGATTGTACTCATCAACCTCATCTATAAACGTTTTCTCTTTAAGTTGGAATACAGGATTTTCATAGGCTATCTTAGCTGTTAAGAATTGTAATTTTGCTACAGATCTTGGAATAATACTCTCTTGTAAGAAAAATATAAAAAGAGTAACACAGCAAGCTGCTACAAATATAGGTTTCACTATATCTCTTAATGACATACCAACAGCACTCATAGCAGTAGCCTCACTTGTTCTAGTAAATTTTGAAAAAGTTAACATTATCCCTAGAAACATTCCCATTGGTATAGTTTGTGAAAGTATAGGAGGTAGATAGAAAGATAAAATTCTCATTACATCTATGATAGATATTCCCTTTACTATTATATTTTCCATCATAGCTACTATGATATCTATTAAAAATATAAAAGTAAATAGAGAAACTCCAAAGATAACAGGTATTTTTATCTCATTTAAAATATATTTATCTATAAGTTTCATATATCTCTCCTAAAAAATCTTATTCATATACTTATCTATTAATTTTTCATTTTTTACAGCATCTAATTTCTCTTTAAATACCTTTGGAATATACTCCTCTATAAGTGGTGCCACTTTTAACATTGTCTCTGCTGCTCTACTATTATTTCCATATTTTTTTATCTCTGGAAGTAAATCACTTGTAAAGTTAAATATAAAAATTACTACTAGAGCTAGGACAGCTCCTTTTGCTGCTCCTATTATCCCACCTAAGATTCTCAATACAAACCCCTTTGTCAATCCTTCCATAATATTTTTTAGGAAATGTAATATTAATCCTATCACAATATATACAGCCCAAAACATAACTATATAAACTATAAAATAATTAGTATCATTTGATTTAAGATTTAAAAATTGTATTAGTATTGGAGTAAAATATCTAGCTGCTATAAAATTGATTACTAAACCAAATACTGATAAAAACTCTACAAATAAACCATTTTTTAATCCATCTAAAATTGCTAAAATCAATACCACTAATATAATAATATCTAAATACATAGTTACCCCTTTTTAATTATTAATTATTTTCACCCATAATGCCTTTAAGTATAAAGTTTCTGGAACATGTAATATCCATGGGTGGTCTTCTGGCTGATAGTTTATTCCTATCACTTGTAAAAGTTTTCCATTTTTAGAAGCTGCCATTCTTGTTACCTCTATTAAATCTTGAAGAGATATATGATAAGCACAAGTAATTACCCCTAATATTCCTCCATCTTCTAAAAGCTTAAAGCTATCATCACATAGGTCAAAGAAAAAATCTCTTCCCTTATGAATATCAGCCTTTCTCTTAATTAAAGATGGTGGGTCTAATGTAATTACATCATACTTTTCTCCTCTTCCTACAAGAGTTTTAAGAAGTAAAAAAGCATCTCCTTCCATAGTTGTATAATTTCCTTCAAACCCATTTAACTCATAATTTTCTCTACATAGCTCAAGAGCATGAGGCTCTTTGTCTATGGCTACGACCTTTTTACAATTCTCTTTTAAAGCAGCCATAGAAAATCCACCACTACTAGAAAATACATCTAAGAATCTAGTGTCTTTATTTAAATACTTTCTAATAAATTTTCTAGAATCTCTTTGATCTAAGAAAAATCCTGTCTTTTGTCCATCTATAATATCTATTCCATACTTAAGTCCATTATCCTCCATAATAACTCTTTCTGGAATCTCTCCAAAGATAATTCCTGTCTTTTGCTCTACTCCCTCATGAGTTCTATTTTCTACGTCACTTCTTTCATAGATTCCCTTTGGTTTCATAACTTTTTTAATAGCATTTATTATCTCTTGTCTAAATCTTTCTACTCCAGAATTTCTAAATTGTACTGCTACATATTTATCAAACTTATCTATTATAAGTCCTGGAATCCCATCTCCCTCTGAGAAAAATGCTCTTATACAGTTTGTTTCATTATATAGGTGCTCTCTCTTTTTATAAGCACTTCTTATTTTATTTAAGATAAAATCTTTATCTATCTTTTCATCTTTTGTAGTAAGTACTCTCACATAAGCAGATGTAGAGTCAGTTACATATCCTCTTCCTACAAATGTCATATCCTCAGTGCAAACATCTACTACATCTCCATTTTCTATCTTTCCTATTATACTTTTTACTTCATCTTTAAATACATTGGGATAAAAGTTTTGAATCTTTTTCTCTTTTCCCTTTTGTAAAATTATCTTAGCCATCTTCACTCCTTATCTCGCTATTAAATATGGTTTTCCATTCTCTTTATATACCCTATATACTCTTCTACCTATCCCTGTAAGTATATCCCAAGAACACTTATGTTCTATATTTATCTCCTCTATGATATCATCTCTCACTACAATTACCTCTGTACCAAGAGATATTTTATCCTTTATGGACTCTGGTATTTTTACCATACACATATCCATACATATCTCTCCAATTATTGGACATTTTTCCCCTTCAATAATAACATAGCTTTTATTTGAAAACTCTTTCTTTATTCCATCTGCATATCCCATTCCAATAGTAGCAAATGTTTCCCCTTTATGAAGTACATATTTTCTTCCATATGAGATAAAAGAATCATCTTCTACTGTTCTTATTGATAAAATCTTTGTTTTTACACAAAATACTCTCTTTAAATCTTCTACTCTATAATTAGCTATCATACCATACATGCATATTCCAGCTCTTACAATATTTCCACTAATCTCTTCATTAAATCTCAAAATACCTCCACTATTTAAAATATGAAGATATTTTACCTTATCTTTATATTTTTCAAAAATTTGAAATTTTTTAATTTGAGTTTCTGTATAATCATCTGATTCTCTATTAAATCCATCTGCATCAGAAAGATGTGAATAGATACCCATAATATTTATACCATTTTCAAGACAGTAATCTACTACTCTCTCTCCCTCTTCTGGTAAAAATCCTAACCTTCCCATACCTGTATCTATCTTTATATGTATACCTACTTTTAAATTATTTTTTTTAATATACTCTATTTGTTCCCAATTTCCAACTGTTATTTGAATACTGTTTTTATCAGCTATATCCATCTCTTCAGGAAATACTATTCCCAACACTAATATTTCATCTTTTATTCCAGCCTCTCTTAATTCTAACCCTTCATCAAGACAAGCTACAGCAAAAGATTTTACTCCATGCTCTGATAGATACCTCACCGTTTCTTTTGCTCCAAATCCATAGCTATTAGCTTTGACTACTGCCATTATCTCCCTATTATTAACTTTTTCTCTTATTTTATTTATGTTAAAAATTAAATTGTCCATCTCTATTTCTAACCATGCTCTCATTTTTTTCCCTCTCTCTGCAATAATCTTACTTTAGCTATAAATTTATTTGAAAGATATTGTAACTACTCAGCTAATAACTCAAAGAAAACTCAAAGAATTGTGTAATTTATGAAGAGAAGTTAGATTAACACAGCGAAATCGAACGCTAAAAAATGCAATAAATCGAAGACTTAACCCTTGCATTTTTAGCGAGATGAACTCGTAGTTAATCAACTTCTTGGAATATGGAACAATTCTTAATTTTCTTTTAAAAATAGCTGAGTAGCTAAAAATATTCTTTAAACTAGTATTTTTTCTTTTGTTTCTTGAGTTTCTTTCTTTTGAAGCTTTTTCTCTATACCAGAGTTTCCTCCATCTCTTTTCTTCTTATCTAATAGATAAACGATTGGAGTTGCTATAAACACAGAACTATATGTTCCAGCTAATATTCCCACTAAAAGTGTCACTATAAAAGTTCTAAGTGAATCTCCACCAAAGATTAATATTGCTATTATAGCAAAAAGTGTAGTAACTGATGTATTTATTGATCTTATCATAACTTGATTTATACTCTTATCTAAAAGCTCTTCAAAAGTAAGTTTTTGTTTTGTTTTACGCTTTATATTCTCTCTAATTCTATCGAATACAACTATTGTATCGTTGATAGAGTATCCCAATATTGTTAGTACAGCAGCTATAAATGGAGTATCTACTTCATAACCTAAAAGTGATATTACTCCAATAGCTATAATTAAGTCATGTATTAAAGCTATTATAGCTCCCAATGAGAATATAAATTCAAATCTAACTGTTATATAGGCTACTATTAATACGGCACCTATTAATAGAGAATATACAGCTGAAGTTTTTAACTCCTTACCTATACTTGCTCCAACTTTTTCTACTTTATCTATATCATATTTCCCTACTGTATTTAAGCTCTCTAGTAGTGCATCTTTTTGGGCCTCTGTTAACTCTTGAGTTCTTATAATTACAGTATTTCCTTCTGATACCTGTACTTTTCTACTATTTCCACTAAGTTGAGGAATGTTTTTTGCTACATTATCTAAAACACTGTTTATCTCTGCTAGCGAAACAACTTTTTCAAATTTTATCTGTGTTAAACTTCCTCCAGAGAAATCTATTCCATAATTTAATCCTCTAGTTAAAATTACTGCAAGGGAAAGTACAACTAATACAACAGATAGCCCTAGAAATTTCTTAGTATTTTTTACTATTCCTATTTGCATATGTTTACCTCCTTTACTCCAAATAACTCTGGTCTTTCGAATTTAAATGTTTTTACAAATACTAGTAGTAGTATCTTTGTTATTGTAATAGCTGTAAACATAGAAGCTAATGTACCTATTGTTAAAGTTACAGCAAATCCTTTTACTGGTCCTGTTCCAAATGTAAATAAGATTGTTGTAATTATAAGAGTAGTGATGTTTGAGTCAAATATTGCCACAAATCCTTTGTTAAATCCTACCCCTATACTATTGATGATACTATTTCCTAATCTTAACTCCTCTTTTATTCTTTCAAAGATAATTACATTGGCGTCAACAGCCATCCCTGCTGAAAGAATAAGTCCTGCTATTCCTGGTAAAGTAAGAGTAGCATCTATAAAATTTAAAGCTCCAAAAGTAATAAGTCCAAATATAACTAATGCTATATCTGCTACTATTCCTGGTAATCTATAGAATACTATCATAAAAATACCAATTAAAGCCATAGCAAATATTGCTGCATTTTTACTTTGTGCTATTGATTCGTCTCCTAGAGAAGCTCCTACTGTTCTTGTTTCTACTATTTCAGCTTTCACTGGTAATGCTCCAGCATTTAATAGTGTGGCAGTAGCTTTCGCTTCTTCTACTGTATAGTTTCCTGTAATTACTCCATTTCCACTTGGAATTTCAGAGTTTATCATAGGTGCTGTTTGCACAGTTCCATCAAGAGTTATAGCTAATTGTCTACCTATATTATTTCTAGTTATTTCAGCAAACTTTATAGCTCCCTCTTGGTTCATCTCAAATTGGATTTGAGGTCTACCTAAGTTGTCATATGAAACATCTGCTTTTTTAAGAGCTCCTCCTGTAAGTAGAGTCTCTCCTAAAGTTCCATCTTCATTCATAATTCTAAACTCTAAAAGTGCTGTTTTCCCTATCATTTTTATAGCGTCCTCTGTATTACTTACCCCTGGTAACTCTATAATTACTCTGTTATCTCCAGCTTTTTGTACTACTGATTCAGCTACTCCCAATCCATTTATTCTTCTATCTAGTACCTCAATAAGTCTATCCATAGCTTCAGAATCTATGGTAACTCCCTCTTCTGGTACTGCTTCTAATACCACATATACTCCACCCTTTAAATCTAGCCCAAGTTTAGTAGGTTTTGCAAAACTCAACCATACAGCTCCACAGACTACCATTATCACAAGGAGTAATCTCATCATTAATTTTGAACTCATTTTTTCCTCCAGTGCTATTTTTTTCTGTCTAAGAAAGTTTGAAGTATTATAGCAGCTGCTACTTTATCTACTACTTTTCTCTTTTCTAATGCTCCCTTTTTATTAGTTTCATTTAGAAGTCTGTCAGCAGAAACAGTAGTAAGTCTTTCATCTACTTCAAAGATTTCCAATCCCTCAATACTCTTATTGAGCTTTTCTATGAATTCTCTTACCTTCTCAGCTTGTCTTTTTTCTGTTCCATCTAAGCTTTTTGGTATCCCTATTACAAGAGATTTTGTATTCTCCTGAATAAGTATCTCCTCTATTCTTTTTACTGCCTTTACTTTTCTTCTGTCAATAACTTCAAGGGGAGTGGCTAATATCCCCATTATATCAGATTTAGCCACACCTATTCTCACATCACCAACATCTAAGGCAACATATTTTTTAAACATTTTTACCCCTTATAATAAAGTTTTTAGAGTTTCTCTAACTTTAGCTACAGCTTCCTCTATCTTAGAAGCATCTTTTCCTCCAGCTTGAGCAAAGTCAGGTCTTCCTCCACCATTTCCTCCAGCTATTTGAGCAGCTTCTTTTACTAAGTTTCCAGCTTTAACCTTTCCTATTAAGTCCTTAGTTACTCCTACAGCAAATACAGCTTTATCCTCTCCAGAAGCAAGTACAACTACACAACTTCCTAGTTTATCTTTTAAAGAGTCAACCATTTGTCTTAACTCTTCAGCTGTTTTATCTTTGAAAGTTTTTATTACAACTTTTACTCCATTTATCTCTTCAGCAGCAGCATTTAATGAGCCAGCTTCATAGTTAGTTATCTTAGCTTTTAATGTCTCTATCTCTTTAGAGTTCTCTCTTAAAGTTTCAGTCATCTTCTCAACTCTTTCAACTACATTAGCCTCATCAGATTTTACTGTCTTAGCTATCTCTTTAAGAGTTCTCTCCATTTTCTTAACTAATTCATAAGCTCCAAGTCCTGTAACTGCCTCTATTCTTCTTACTCCAGCAGCTATTCCACTTTCAGACTCTATTTTGAATAATCCTATCTTAGCTATATTATCTATATGAGTTCCTCCACAAAGCTCAATAGAGAAGTCGTCTACTTTTACAACTCTTACTACATCTCCATATTTATCTCCAAATAGAGCCATAGCTCCCTCTTTTTTAGCTTCGTCCATACTCATATTTCTTACTGTTACACATAGAGATTCAGCTATTTTTTCATTTACTAAATTCTCTACTTTTTCAATCTCTTCAGAAGTCATAGCTTCATAGTGGTTGAAGTCAAATCTTAATCTTTGTCCATTTACTAATGAACCAGCTTGTTGTACATGAGTTCCAAGTACCTCTCTTAAAGCCTTGTGTAGTAAGTGAGTAGCTGTATGGTTTTTAGCAGTAGCAAGTCTATTCATCTCATCTACTTCTAATAGATACTCCTCTCCCTCTTTAGCTTCTCCTTTTACTATTTCAACTGTATGAGTAAATATTCCTTTTTGTTTTTGAACATCTACTACTTTTCCTTCAAATCCATTTCCAGAGATAACTCCTATATCAGCAGTTTGTCCTCCAGACTCTCCATAGAAAGGAGTTGTATCAAATATCATAAGAGTTTTTCCATCTTTTCCCTCTCTGATACTTAATAATTTAGCTGTCTCTTTTAAAGTTTCATATCCTACAAAGTTAGTAGCTCCATATTTATCATAGAACTCTTCAATAAAGCTATCTTGTCCTTTTTCCATTACAACTTCTCTAGCTGCTCTTGCTTTCTCTTTTTGCTCTTCCATCTTAGCTTCAAACTCTTCTCTTGAAACCTCTACACCTTTCTCTTCACATATCTCTTCAGTTAATTCATATGGGAATCCATAAGTGTCATATAATCTAAAAGTTATATCTCCAGAAAGTTTCTTTCCACCTTCTGATTTTACTTTTTCTATCTCTTGGTTTACAAGTTGTATTCCTTGGTCAAGAGTACGAGAGAATTTCTCTTCCTCTATCTTAACTACTTTTTTGATGTGCTCTAAGTTGTCATTTAAATCTGGATAAGCTTCATTCATCATCTCTACAACTTTATCTACCATCTTATATAGGAATAGTTCTGATTGTCCTAATAATCTTCCGTGTCTTACAGCTCTTCTTAAGATTCTTCTTAATACATATCCTCTTCCTTCATTAGATGGGATTACTCCATCATTTATTAAGAAAGTAACTGCTCTTGAGTGGTCAGTTATAACTTTTAAAGAAAAGTCTTTTTCTTTGTCCTCTCCATATTTAGTATTAGTTAATCTTCCAGCCTCTTCTACTAATGGGAATAATAAGTCTGTTTCAAAGTTGTTAGACTTACCTTGTACCATAGCTGTAACTCTCTCTAGTCCAGCTCCAGTATCTATATTTTTCTTAGGTAGTGGCTCTAATGATCCATCTTCCATTCTATTCCACTCTGTAAATACTAGGTTCCAAATCTCTATGAAACGGTTATCTGTTCCCTCATCTCCAAGCTTAGAGTTCTCATCACCACCATAAGCTGGTCCTAAGTCCACGTGGATTTCTGAACAAGGTCCACAAGAACCTGTTGGTCCAGCTGCCCACCAGTTCTCATCTTCTCCAAGTCTTACTATTCTCTCTTTAGGAAAGTTACACTTCTCTATCCAAATTTTTTCAGCTTCATCATCTGTTGTAAATACAGATACCCATAATTTGTCCTTATCTAATCCTAATACTTCTGTTACGAATTCCCAAGACCAAACTATTGCTTCCTCTTTGAAATAATCTCCAAATGAGAAGTTTCCTAACATTTCAAAGAAAGTATGGTGTCTAGCTGTTCTTCCAACATTTTCTAAATCGTTAGTTCTAATTGATTTTTGATAAGTAGTTACTCTTGGATATGGAGCTTCCTTTTGCCCTAAGAAATATGGTTTAAAAGGTACCATTCCTGCAACTGTTAATAAAAGTGTTGGGTCATCTGGAATTAGAGATGCACTTTCAAAATGTTTGTGATTTTTCTTTTTAAAGAATTCTATGAACTCTTTTCTGATTTGATTTCCTGTTAACATAGTTCCTCCAGTTTGTTTCTATTTTCAAATTAAATTTTTTCCTCTGTTATCTTAAATATAATTAATTTTCAAAAATTGTGGAAGTAGTGAGAGAAAGTTAGATTAATACAGCGAAATCGAATGCTAAAAAACACAACTGTTTGAGTGAAACGAGTTTTGTGTTTTTAGTGAGATAAGCCTAATTAATCAACTTTCTTGAACTTGGAACAATTTTTAAAATTTAATGATCTAATCTAATTTAAATTTCTCTCCTAGATAGATTTTTCTAGCAGTTTCATTCTCTGCTATCTCTTCAGGAGTTCCACTTATAAGTACTTTTCCTTGAGCCATTATATAAGCTTTTTCAGTAATTCTAAGTGTCTCTCTTACGCTGTGGTCAGTAATCAGTATTCCCAACCCTCTATTTTTTAAATATCTTATTATCTGTTGTATATCCTCTACTGCTATTGGGTCAACTCCAGCAAAAGGCTCATCTAGTAAGATAAAGCTAGGATTATTAGCTATTGTTCTAGCTATCTCTACCCTTCTTCTCTCTCCACCAGAAAGAGAGAATCCTAAAGATTTTTGAACATGAGTTAGCTTAAACTCCTCAAGAAGTTTATCTATTGTCTCTTTTTGCTCAATTTTACTTATTCCCTTCATCTCAAGTACAGCAGCGATATTTTCTTCAACTGTCAAATTTCTAAAAATTGATGGCTCTTGGGCAAGATATCCTATACCCATATTAGCTCTTTTATACATTGGATAGTCTGTAACTTCCATATTGTCACAAAATACTTTTCCACTTTCAGGTTTTACTATTCCTGTAATCATATAGAAAGTAGTTGTCTTTCCAGCACCATTTGGTCCTAGTAGTCCCACTATCTCTCCTTTTTTTACTTCTAGACTTACATTATCTACAACTTTTCTCTTCTTATAACTTTTACATAGGTTTTGAGCTGATAAATTTATCATACTTTATCTCCTTATTTTTTGTAGTCTACATAGACATTTCCAGAGGCTTTTATCTTCTTACTGTTCATATCATATATTCCTCTGTCTGCTTGAACTATTGACTCATTATTTTCAATCTCCACATGACCTATTAACTCCACAGTTCCAGCTTTTTGTCTAATTATTCCTCTATCTGCAGTTACATTAGTTAGTCCATATTCAGAGTTATTATTTTTAATCTGTACATTTCCTATAAGTGTAGCCATATCCTTATCTATGTCTACCTCAGCAACTGCCGATTTTATAACTGTCTCTCCATTGACTGCATCAACTAATGTAAGCTCTGTATTCTCTTTAGAGAAAACTAATCTTCTATTAGAATCTATCTCTATATAGTCAGATTTAAGCTTTTTATCCCCTTGAATAAAGACAGCATTCTCTCTTACTTCACTTCTTAGTATCTCATATTTTCCACTATTTTTGAAGTATACTCTTGAAAATTCTCCACTAAATGTAGTGATAACTCCATTGTCATTTACATGTCCATTTACATTACCAGTAAAATCCATTATCATCTCATTTAAGTTTCCATGAACTTTATCAGAGATAAATCTATCTCCATTTGCAGTTGTAATATCAGATCTATTTCCATCTAATATTCCACTTTTATTATTGAAAACTCCATTATCCCCTTTAAATGTAAAATCTTTATAATTAATAGTATACTTCTCTAAAGATTTTACTGTTTCTGTTTTAGGATAATATTCCACACTCTCTCCTCTAAATGTAGAGTCAGTGTCCTTCATGACCACTTTACCTTGGAATAGAGCTTTTTCTCCTTGAGAGAAATATGTCATCTTTCTACTTGTAAGAGTAGCTGTATTACTCTTACCATTGAAATTATCTCCAACAAATTTTGAACTCTCTGTATAATAAACTCCTTTACTCATTATACCATAAGTTTTGCCATCTTTTGACTTAAAATCTATTTTTTCTGGAATATAGATATTTTTATCTTTTAAACTATATCTAGCTCTCTCAGAATCTACAATGACATCTTCCCCTTCCATATGAAGATTTCCAGCTATCTCTAAATACTCCCCATTTTTGAAAGAGAAAGTATCCCCAGTTATTCTTATATTGTCTTTAGGATTTACTATCTCTATACTACTTCCCAATTTTCCCAATCCAGTTTTTGTATTATAAGTAAGATCAGTTCCATTAGCTATATAGTTTTCATTTTGTAATTTTACACTACCAGCACTTAAAAACTCTCCACTCTCTTGGTTATAAGTAGCATCTTTTCCTTGAAATTTCATTCCACTATCTTGAGCTTTTACTATATAGTTACCATTTATTTTAGCATTTTTATCTGCTCCTGTATAGATGATACTCTCACTTGAAAGAGAATATTTTTCATCTTCCATAAAGGCTTTTCCTATTACAGAGCTATCCTGTGTATCTGTATTATAGGCTATCTTATCTCCACTAAGTCTTTGCTTTTTCTCTTTATCTAACAGATAACCCTCAGTTATCTTTACATCTTTACTCTCTCCGTTGTAATAAAGATTTTTTCCCTTACTTTCATACTTAGTTCCAGAGAAAGTGTAAGCTCCACTTGTACTCATCTCTTTTGTTTCACTATTATAGTTGAAAACTTTTGTAATTAGCTCTCCATCTGCTGACGAGTATTTTACATTTTTATCTCCAGAGAGAGTCATAAGCTTGCTGTTAGTATCATATACCAATCTATCTCCTGCTATTTTCTCTCCCTTAGTAGAGCTTCCCTTTATATTTCCTAAGATAGTCAAGACTTTACTCTCAGTATTGTACTCTCCCTTATCTCCCTCAAAGGAATAAGTTCCATCACTACCTTTTATCTTACCAGCAATTTTTAATATATTACTATTTCCAGCTTTGTCCACTCTATCCACATAGATTTTAAATCCATTTGCCTCTATTACAACATTTTTAGAAACTTTTAATGCCTCTGTATCCTCTTTGAAATATAGAGATTCTGCTGATAACTTTACCTCTTTGTAAGTTGTATCAAAAGGTTCCCAAGCTTCTAATATTCTACTATCTGAATTATATCTTAAAGTTTTAAAGTGTCCATCTACTAAACCTACATTTTCTCCTCTACCCTCAAGAGTGATATTATTAGAAAGTACTACTATCTTAGTCAAATCATCATACTCACCCTTATCCCCCTTTAGAGCTATACTTTCATTTTCTAGTACTACATCTTGAGTCAACTCTATATAGCTCATCTTTGAGTCAGTAGTAAAGTTTTGCCCAGAGATTTTTATTCCCTGCTCCTCATTGATAGCAGTTACTCCAGTAGTAGATTTTATCTCATCTTTTAACTTATTATAATCTACACTCTCTGCCTTAAAGCTCCACCCATTAGGACTTATTCCAAGGATATTGTTTTTTAAAGCTAAGTTTCTTACCTTATCAATAAAGACATTATCTCCACTGATAAGCATATCATTTACCTTAGCTTTTGCTTTTTCAAATCCTGTTTCATTCTCTTTTATATAATCCTTTTGTAGCTGAGCTTCCACCACATAGTCTTCATTTTTATAGGTTACATTGCTAGTCTCTATTACTTGCTCTGTCTTTCCTAGCTCTCCCTCATCTCCAAAATAGTTAAGATATCCCAACACAATTACTACAATAAAAATAATTCCATAAACTATCTTTTTCTTATTCATATTTTAACTCCCATTCAATATTTTTTTCAACTCATTCAGTTTTAACAATGCTTCTAATGGTGTTAATCTCTCTGGTTCTATCTCATCTAGTACCCTCATCACTATTTTTTGCTCTTTTGTTAGCTCCTTCCCTTTTAGAGATTCCTTTTTACATTGACACTCTCCCTCTTTAGGAGCCATATTTCCAAAAAGAAGTAGCTGTTCTCCACCTAGATTTTTTTCAACTATCTCCTTTCTCTCCTCTAATCTTTTTAAAATAGCCTTTGACCTATCTAGTATCTCCTTAGGTAGTCCTGCAAGTCTTGCTACCTCTATTCCATAAGACTTATCTGCTCCACCTTTTACTATCTCTCTTAGGAAAATTATCTCATTCTCATCTTCCTTTACCTCTATCCTAAAGTTTTCAGCTTTTTCAAGCTTCTCTTCTAGTTGAGTAAGTTCGTGGTAGTGTGTAGCAAATATTGTCTTAGCTCCAATTTTTTCGTGGATATACTCAGTGATAGCAGTGGCTATTGAGATACCATCAAAGGTAGATGTCCCTCTTCCTATCTCATCTAAGATAATAAAAGATTTTTTTGTAGCACTATTTACTATATTAGCTACCTCACTCATCTCCAACATAAATGTAGATTGTCCAGTAAGCAGATCGTCACTAGCTCCTACCCTTGTAAATATTTTATCCACAAGTCCAATTTTTGCATAGTTAGCTGGAACATATGAACCTATATGTGCCATTATTATTATAAGAGCTGTCTGCTTCATATAGGTAGATTTACCAGACATATTTGGACCAGTGAGGATTATTATCTCTCTCTTATCATCAAAGACTATATTATTTTTTACAAACTCCCCAGCTGGTATAAGCTTTTCTACTACTGGATGTCTTCCTGCTATTATCTCTATATCCTCCCCATCATTTACCTCTGGTTGTACATAGGAGTTTTTTACAGCTATATGAGCAAAATCTGTAATTACATCTAGATAAGCTACCTTATAGGCTAGATTTTGTAATTCCTCTCTATATTTTTTTATCTCTGTTGTCAACTTTTTAAATAGATAGTACTCTAAAGACTCTATTCTCTCCTTGGCATTCAGTACTTTTTCCTCATACTCTTTTAGATCTGCAACTATGTATCTCTCTGCATTGGCTAGAGTCTGTTTTCTGATATAGTCCTCTGGTACTAGAGATGTATTTGCCTTAGTTACCTCAATAAAATATCCAAATACCTTGTTATATTTTATCTTTAGCCCCTTTATTCCTGTTCTTTCTCTATCTCTAAGATATAATCTTTTCCATCTTTAGAGATATTGTGTAACTCATCTAAATCAGAGTTATACCCAGATTTTATTACTCCTCCCTCTCTTATAGAAAATGGTGGCTCATCTACAATAGCCTTCTCTATCATATTATAAATCTCTATAAGAGTTTTTACCTCTATCTCAAAAAGAGGATTTCCTTTTAAAAGCTTATAAATCTCCAAAGAGTTTTTTATCGAAGTCTTAAGTGCTATTAAATCCCTTCCATTTTCTGTCTCTAAGATAAGCTTTCCTATTATTCTCTCTATATCATAGATATCCTTTAATTTTTCTCTTATCTCCTCTCTAAGAAGTACATTTTCTATAAAAAATCCCACATCTTTTTGTCTCTCTTTTATCTTCTCTACATCTAAAAGAGGATTTTTTATAAATTTCTTAAGCAGTCTACTTCCCATAGAGGTCATACAGTTATCCATTACCCAAAGTAGAGTTCCTGCACTATTTTTCTCTCTCTGATTATCTATTATATCCAGATTTCTTTGAGTAGTTATATTTAGCTCCATTACATTTTCACTATTTACATAGCTTATATTGGTAATAGGTAGTTCTTTTCCCTTTTGTAAGTCTACAACATACTCTAATACCATTGTAGATACTGTAATAGCTGATTTTTTATCCTTCATTCCAAAGCTCTCTAAAGATATTACCTTAAAATAATCCTTTAGATAATCTTCAGCCTTTCTTCTCTCTACAGTTTTAGTAAATTTTATATCACTGAGAGAGTTGTGTTTTTTAAACTCATCTATATAGCTGTCATAAGTTTTTTCATCTAGTAGTATCTCCTTAGGAGCTATCTTGTTTATCTCCCCTAGAAGTCTAAACAAAATATCCTCTCCAACTATCTCACTAGCCTTAAACTCTCCAGTAGTAATATCTATATAAGCTATGGCTCCTACCTCATCTGTTATCTTTATTCCCATTAGGTAGTTATTACTCTTCTCGTCAAGAAAATCTGTATCAATTATAGTTCCTGGAGTTATTACCCTTGTTACCTCTCTTTTTACTATTCCTTTAGCTGCCTTTGGGTCTTCTACTTGGTCACATATAGCTACCTTGTATCCTTTATTTACTAACTTTGCTATATATGAAGCCACAGAGTGATAGGGTATCCCTGCTAGTGGCACATCTATTCCCTTTTCTCTATTTCTACTAGTAAGAGTAAGTCCTAGCTCCTTTGATGCTGTAACTGCATCCTCAAAAAACATCTCATAAAAATCCCCAAGCCTAAAAAATAGTATACTGTCAGTGTATTGAGATTTTATCTCTCTGTACTGACTCATAAGTGGCGTTTCTGCCATTACTCTTCAACTCCCTCTTGCTCAATTCCCACTTTTAATATATTCAGTAACTCCAATACCTCTTCATACTTATCTGTATGATTTATCTTATCCTTGATTGGATTTGAGTTTCTTATACCTTTTAAATACCAACAAATATGTTTTCTAAGCTCAAATATAAAATCTCTCTCTGGATGCTCTATCTGAGTTCTTCTAGTATGCTCTATTGCCATATTTATTCTATCTAATGGAGTTACAGGATTTAAAATTTTCCCATACTCTAAATACTCTCTAATATCTCTTATTAACCAAGGATTTCCAAATATTCCTCTAGCTAACATTATTCCATCTACTCCAGAATAATCTATTCTCTCTTTGGCATCCTCTGCTGTAAATATATCTCCATTTCCTATTACAGGAATACCTACACTCTCCTTTACAGCTTTGATTATACTCCAGTCAGCTTTACCAGTATACATCTGCTCTCTAGTTCTTCCGTGGACAGTGATATGTTTACATCCTACCTCTTCAGCAATTTTTGCTATCTCCACAGGGTTTTTAAACTCCTTATATCCAGCTCTTATCTTTATAGATAATCCTGTATCATCATTTAAAGCACTTCTTAACTCTGATAACATAGCCTTTATATGCTCTGGATTTGCCATAAGTGCTGAACCATACCCATTACTTGTAATTTTTTTCATAGGACATCCAGAGTTGATATCTATATGCTTAACTCCTAATCTCTCTACAAACTTTGCACTCTCTACCATCTTTGGAATATCCTTACCAAACAGCTGTACAGAATCTCCCTCTCTAAGTCTTAGAATAACCTTTAGAGTTTTTTCAGAAGCACACTCCATAGCATTGATACTTACCATCTCTGTAAATAGCATATCTGGATTAAACTCTTTCAATATTCCTCTATACGTATAATCTGTAACTCCAGCTATTGGAGCTATATATATTTTCGTCATAAATTTTATTCCTCCATCTCTTATTGAAAAGATATCTCAATCTAAAAATTTTACCATATTTATGACATTTTTTCAATATAGCATTGGAGATTAGAAGAGAAAAACTTGATATTTGTAAAAAGTAATACTATAATATCAAAGGTATATATTTTAATAACAAGGGGAGAAACATCATTATGATTAAAAAAACTAATAATTTTATCTCTATCTTTCCTATCTTATCTGGAATATTTTTTGGTTCAGGGTGAATATTTATAAGAAGATTGATTGAATTGGGAATAGATAGCTACTCTGTTGTATTTTTAAGAGTCTTTCTAGCTCTACCTATACTTATCTTTTGGCTCTTTGTAGCTGATAAAAAACTTTTCTACATAAAGCTTAAAGATATTTGGGTATTTTTTGGAGCTGGTGTCCTTGGTACTTTGGGATTAAATCTCAGCTATAACTACTCTATCACAGAGCTATCTCTTTCACTATCAGCTGTACTTTTAAGCCTAGCACCTATATTTGTTGTAATATTCTCATTTTTTCTATTTAAAGAGAAGATTACAGGTACAAAAGTATTTTGTATGCTTTTAGCTATCTTAGGTTGTGCCTTGGCTAGTGGTGTTTTTGAAAGTGCCTCTACTATGCATTGGTCATTTAAAGGGATAGTGGTAGGACTTTTTGCTGCTATTTTCTACTCTTTATATAGTATTTTTTCTAAAATTGCTATGGAGAAAAAATATGATGCTCTTACTATAACACTATATAGTACTGTGGCTATTACCATAGTTCTTTTTCCTATGAATGATTGGAGATTTGTAGGGGAGATAATCAGTAGTAGCCCTTTGGAGATGTCAATTTTTATGTTGGCACACTCCCTTTGTACCTGTATATTTCCATATGCTCTTTACACTATCTCTTTGAAATATATGGACACTGGTAAGGCATCTATACTTTGCTCTTGTGAACCTATAGCTGCTACTGTATTTGGCCTTATATTCTATAATGAGATTCCCACTATTTTATCTTTAGTTGGATTAGTTATTACTTTAATTGCTTTAGCTATACTTAGTTTGAAAGAGGCTGTTGCAAATTCTTAAATTGAAATCAAAAAATAAAAATATTTAACAATATAAAAGGAAAAAAGTTTACTTCCAATCGCTAGTGCTTACGCAATGCTCATTACAGTAAATTTTTTCCCTTTTCCTTTACTCTTCTTTTCCCCTGATTTCAATTTAAGAAATTTACTAGGAGAGAGAATAAAATTCAAGAATGACGAAGATTGAGGAGAATAAGTAGAGCAAGTCAGCGAAATCGAACACTAAAAAACACAACTGTTTGAGTGAAACGAGTTTTGTGTTTTTAGTGAGATAAGCCTACTTGCTCTTTATTCTTCGAACGAAAGTCATTCTTGAATTATTTATAATAACTTTAATTTCTTAAATTGCAACAACTCCCTTTATAATCTTTCCTTGTAACTTAAAATCCCTCTGGTAAAAAGATATTCCCACTAAGATTATCCTCTCTACTCCTCTATCTCTTAGCCCCTCATAGTATCTCTTCTCCTCTATCTGAGCTAAGGCTTCCTCACTTGCTTTCTCTAGCTCCTCTTTTTCTTTTGCCACCTTAAACTCTATCACCAGTCCATTTTTGCTCTTATCCATTGGCTCTACTACTAAGTCATACCTTCCTCTTCCACCCTCTCTATTAGAGTGTATGTAGTATCTTCTTCTAAGTCCTAACAGCATTCCTAAGATAAATACATGGTAGTGGCTCTCCTTTGAGTTAGAATTAAAATCAAAACAACTTACACTATTTAACATAATGTTTTCTAATTCATAGGTAAAGTTATCAAAATCTCCCTCTAATAGATAGCTCAATGTTCTATCGAAATTATCTACGCTTCCTAAAAAATTACGAATAAAATCTCTTTCAAAGAAATAGTGCACCTCTTCATTTGGTATCCTTATACTGTACTTTCCAAAATCTATCTCCTCTACTGGTGTTAGATATCCAGCATTTGTTAGTAGATACCAAATTTGCTCTGTATTTTTTAGCTCATTAAAATTTGAATATACATCTATTGTTTTATTTATTGTTTCTCTTTGAAATAATTTAGATAGCTCTTCAAATATTGAGCTACTTGCTTCCTTTAACACCTTATTAATTAGTGTATTGCTTGAAGTATTTACCCAGTATGGCATGATTTTTTTTCTATCTAAGAAATTTGTTATACTAAATGGATTATAGACTCTCACCCCACCAAAGATATATCCATTATACCACTTCTGTACCTCTGGTAATCTCTCTTCTAATCCATACTCTATTAGAGATTTCTCCACCTCTTTCTCTGTTATTCCAAAATACTCAGCAAAATCATCTTCTAATATTGAGTTTACCTTTACATTATTTAGCCCAGAGAAGATATTTTCCTTAGATATCCTCATTATCCCTGTAAGTACTGCTTTTTTCAAAGCTGGGTTTTCCTTTAAGGCACTTCCATATAGGGTAGTAAAAAACATCTTTATCTCATCATAATATCCATGCTCATAAGCTGATACCATTGGTGTGTCATACTCATCTATTAGTAAGATTACATCTTGATTGTAATACTCTTTTAAGTAACTACATAGATTTAAAAGAGCACCTCTTAAATTTGCATTGTCTTTCTTTAACCAAATCTCATCAAACTCCATTAAGTTGCTCTGATTTAACTTCTCTCTAATATATTCAAATTTATCATATAGGTTTTTCATAAGTATTGCTATATTTTCCATCATCTCCAGACTGCTATCAGCCTTTACATCTTTAAATGATAAAAATATTACTGGATACTTCCCCTGTTCTGACATTGCTAGAGAGTTAGATATATATAGTCCATCAAAGAGTTTTCTATTTTCAGTATTTCCTTCTATATCATAGAAATATTTGAGCATAGATAGGTTTAGTGTCTTTCCAAATCTTCTTGGTCTTGTTATCAGATGAACAGCTGTCATATCATTTACTAGCTCTTCTATAAATTTTGTTTTGTCCACATAAAAACAATTGTTTGCTATAATATTTCTAAAATCTGATACTCCTATTGCTATTGGTCTCATATCCACACCTCTCTTCTTCTCTTATCTTTCATATATTATACCATAATATGTGTAAAAAAAATAGAGAGCCTAAACTCTCTATTCATAATGAAATTCTACCTCTTTTCCTCTAAAGGCTATCCCTATTTTTACTATGTCTACTACTCCTCTTTTTCTTAGCTCTGTCTCATATATCTTACTATCTATCTGCTTATGAGCTCTCTTAGCTAAGTTACTTATTCTATTATTCTTTCTAGTTGCCTTTATCTCTAATATATATCCCACTCCATTTTTGTTCTTTGGCTCTAGTAAGATATCTGCCCTTCCTAAGCCACTCTCCTGTTCTGGTGTTACAAAAAATTTATCCTGCATTGATGTTAAAAAGCCCAACATAAACATTTGGTATGGTACCTCTGAGTAGGCAAGTTCATCTATCTCTTTTCCTTCCTCTTTTTTCATATTCAGAGTAGTATTGTGGAAACTTATGCTCTCTAGCACCATATTTTGAAAAGCTATCTCAAAGGATTCTAAATCTTTAGTCAGTAGTGCTCTCTTTACATCCTCTACATATCTTGTTCCTTTGAATACCATTTTGATAAAAGCATCCTTAAAGAATGTTCTTATCTCCTTATTAGGTATTTTGATTATGTAATTTTTTCTATCTATCTTCTCTTTTATTGTCAGATATCCAGATGACAGCATCAAACTCCATATATCACTCTCTAACAAACTTTTTCCCATATCTAGCTCTAAGTCCACTGCTGTCTCTAACTCTTTCTCTTCAAATAGCTTTTCTAAATCTTTGATTACTCTATCATCACTATTGGCTATTATCTCCATAATTAGTGCATTTCCTGAGGTATTTATCCAGTATGACTCTAACTCTTTTTCTTTGATATATTTTAAGATACTTAGTGGATTGTAGACTTCAGTTCCTGCAAAGTTATACCCATCATACCAAGCTCTTACCTCATCTAGCTTATACTCTATTCCATAGTATCTTAAGGCTTCCTCTACCTCAGCTTCTAATAGTCCAAAATATTGAGAGTAAGATTTTTTTAATATTGTATAGTTCTCTATATTATTTAAGTCTGAAAATATTCCTGCCTGTGTTACTCTAATTATTCCTGTAAGTACTCCCATCTGTAAGTACTCATTTGTCTTTAGGGCATCTCCATAAAAAGCTCTCAAGAAATCCTTCATCTCTGTATAGTAACCTTTTTCAACGGCATTAAGTAGGGGAGAATCATACTCATCTATTAAAAGAACTACTTTTTGGTTATAGTACTCATATAGGAACTGTGTTAAAAATCTCAAAGAGCTTTTTATCTCAGCAATACTTCCCTCTTTTCTTGCTAATCTATTAAAAACCTCTCTAGCATTTGGATTTAATCTCTCTTCTATAAAAAAATATCTATTGTATAGTTCATAGATTTTTACTTCTATATCTTTTATTACTTCTTCTAAATCTCTTCCAATAATCCCCTTCATAGTTATAAATATTACTGGGTATTTTCCCTGTTCTGACATCATTGGAGAGTTAGATATATATAGCCCATCAAAGAGTTTCCTATTCTCCTCTCCATTCTTTATATCAAAGAAATATCTTAAGGTAGACATACTCAAAGTCTTTCCAAATCTTCTTGGACGACAAAATAATTTTACCTGTGTTCCATCTAGTAATAACTCCTCTATATATTTTGTCTTATCTACATAATAAAAACTATTTTCTCTTATCTCTTTAAAATCTTCTCTTCCTATTGGTAATCCCTTTAACATATCTACACCTCTCTTCTTCTCTTATCTTTCATATATTATACCATAATATATGTAAAAAAAATAGAGAGCCTAAACTCTCTATTCATAATGAAACTCTACCTCTTTTCCTCTAAAGGCTATCCCTATTTTTACTATGTCTACTACTCCTCTTTTTCTTAGCTCTGTCTCATATATCTTGCTATCTATCTGCTTATGAGCTCTCTTAGCTAAGTTACTTATTCTATTATTCTTTCTAGTTGCCTTTATCTCTAATATATATCCTACTCCATTTTTATTCTTTGGTTCTAGCAAGATATCTGCCCTGCCTAAGCCACTCTCCTGTTCTGGTGTTACAAAAAATTTATCCTGCATTGATGTTAAAAAGCCCAACATAAACATTTGGTATGGTACCTCTGAGTAGGCAAGTTCATCTATCTCTTTTCCTTCCTCTTTTTTCATATTCAGAGTAGTGTTGTGGAAACTTATACTTTCTAACACCATATTTTGAAAAGCTATCTCAAAGGATTCTAAATCTTTAGTTAGTAGTGCTCTTTTTACATCCTCTACATATCTTGTTCCTTTAAATACCATTTTGATAAAAGCATCCTTAAAGAATGTTCTTATCTCCTTATTAGGTATTTTGATTATATAATTTTTTCTATCTATCTTCTCTTTTATTGTCAGATATCCAGATGACAGCATCAAGCTCCATATATCACTCTCTAACAAACTTTTTCCCATATCTAGCTCTAGATCTACTGTTGTTTCTAACTCTTTCTCTTCAAATAGCTTCTCTAAATCCTTGATTACTCTATCATCACTATTGGCTATTATCTCCATAATTAGTGCATTTCCTGAAGTATTTATCCAGTATGATTCTAACTCTTTTTCCTTAATATACTTTAAGATACTCAATGGATTATATACCTCTGTTCCTGCAAAATTATACCCATCATACCAAGCTCTTACCTCATCTAGCTTATACTCTATTCCATAATATCTTAAGGCTTCCTCTACCTCAGCTTCTAATAGTCCAAAATATTGAGAGTAAGATTTTTTTAATATTGTGTAGTTCTCTATATTATTTAAGTCTGAAAATATTCCTGCCTGTGTTACTCTAATTATTCCAGTTAGTACCCCCATCTGTAAGTACTCATTAGTTTTTAGTGCATCTCCATAGAAAGCTCTCAAGAAATCCTTCATCTCTGTATAGTAACCTTTTTCTACAGCTGAAAGAATTGGAGAATCATATTCATCTATTAAAAGAATTACTTTTTGGTTGTAGTATTTACATAATAACTTTGTCAGTATATGTAATGATTTTTTTAAATCTGCCTCTTCCAAACTTTCAATATCTAAAATATATTTTTCAAAATCTAGCTTATCATATTTATCAAAACTATCTACTAAGTAGCTATAATCTTTAAATAACTCTTTAATTTTTAATTTAATATCACTAAAACTTGATTTCCAAGTATGACCTGTAATTCCTTTCATACTGATAAATATTACTGGGTATTTTCCCTGTTCTGACATCAGTGGAGAGTTAGATATATATAGCCCATCAAAGAGTTTCCTATTCTCCTCTCCATTCTTTATATCAAAGAAATATCTTAGTGTTGACATACTCAAAGTCTTTCCAAATCTTCTTGGACGACAAAAAAGCTTTACCTCTGTCTTATCTATTAGTAAATCTTCTATTAATTTAGTTTTATCTATATAGTAACAGTCTGTTTCCCTTATTTTCTTAAAATCTTCTACTCCTATTGGTAATCCCTTTAACATATCCACACCTCTCTTTTTCCCTTATCTCTCATATATTATACCATAATATGTGTAAAAAAAATAGAGAGCCTAAACTCTCTAATTCTCACTCTTTACTCTGGATAGATATAGCCCTAAAGAGAATACCAACATATTGGATTTCCATATCTCTCTCCATACATTCTCAGTAAGCCCACCTACTAAAAAGGCTACAAGCATACCCATTGTACCTACTACTAGATAGAAATTCAAATCTCTTTCTCTAGCTATACAGTATCTAAATTGTCTGTATAGGATAAATAGAAACATCCCTATAAAAGGAAAAGCTAGTATCCCTTCCTCAGCAAGACTTGTGAAGTACATACTGTGAAGATTACCAGAGCCAGCTATCTCTTTAAGATGAGCCTTTGCCCATTTATACTTCATCTCATCATATTTATGGTTCTTCTCCATATACTCTAAAGCATACTTACTAGCATTATCTCTTCCCACTCCAAAGGGAAGGTTATTTTTAAACATATCTATTGAGCTTTCCCATAGAAGAAGCCTTACCTTTGGAGACGTTGCTTCTGTATTAGTTATACTCTCTATTCTCTTGATATATTTATTATTTTCTAAAGCCTTACTATTGATACCCCCATAACCTAAAAGCAGAGTAAGAATAGTTATAGCTATAAAGATTTTTTTACTTCTAAAGAGAAAGAAAGAAACTACAAATAGACTAGCTCCAAAACCTAACCATGCTCCCCTTCCCTGTGTCATCACTAAGGCTGCTACTGCTAAGATAAGGGTAAATGTATATAGTAAGGTTATATATTTTCCTCCTTTGATATAGTAGATAATGGCTACTAAAATCAGCATACTCCCCATAGCTAATATGTGTGCCTCATCTAAGGTATTACTTGAGAAACTGAGAAATCTTACATTAAAATTCCATTTAAGTTTTTTGTAGTATAGAATACCATTGATAAAAGATATTATTATACTAAGGGAAAAAAGTGATAGTACTATTTTTACAACTCTATCCTTATAAAGAAAGTAAGGCATAAAAAAGAGTCCAATATATCTGTATGATTTTTCTAAAGCTCTTTGAAAAGAGTGTATTCCACCTGCTGAGAAAAAGCTAAATATTGGTAGTAGAATAAGGATAACCAATATATATTTTTCCTCTGTTGTCAATTTAATTTTTCTCCTATCCCAAAGATAGAGTAAAAAGGCTAGAGCTAAAAATCCTAACCCTATATTTACACCTGACTTGGATATAAAAAGAGAGAGGGTGTAGATATATACACCTAACTCTCCTATTTGGTTGTATATGCTTTGGTTGATTTTAAACATAAGTTGCTCCTAGATATTTTTAAGATATTCTAATAATTCCTCTCTTGTCTCCTCATTTCTTAGTCCAAACTCTATATTTGCTTTAAGTAATCCAAACTTATTACCTATATCATATCTTTTTCCATCAAAGTTATAAGCTAATACCTTTTCTCCATCTTTCATCATAGCTACTATGGCATCTGTAAGCTGTATCTCTCCACCTTTTCCTGGTTCTGTTTTTTCTAAGTATTCAAATATTTTTGGAGTAAGTAGATATCTTCCAAGACAGGCAAGTCTTGATGGAACTTCCTCTATACTAGGTTTTTCTATAAAATCTACCATCTCTACAGTTTTTTCATCTAATGATTTAGATGGTTTTACTATTCCATACTTAGAAACATCAGATTCCTTTACCTCTTGACAACCTACTATACTAGATTGATATTTAGAATAGTTTTCTATTAGCTGCTTAGCTACTGGTTTATCATTGTACACTATATCATCTCCTAGAGCTATTACAAATGGCTCATCTCCTACAAAAGATTTAGCTTTTAATATAGCATGTCCTAATCCCTTTGGATGATTTTGTCTAACATAACAGATATTAGCCATAGATGATATACTCTCTACTTTTCCTAGTAACTTATCTTTTCCATCTTTTTTAAGAGTATCTTCTAATTCATAAGAGTAATCAAAATGGTCTTCAATACTATTCTTATTTCTACCAGTAATTATGATTATATCTTTTATTCCAGACTCTACAAGTTCTTCTATGATATATTGTAATGACGGTTTATCTACTATTACTAACATCTCTTTAGGCTGTGCCTTAGTTGCAGGCAATACCCTAGTACCAAGTCCTGCTGCTGGTATGACTGCTTTTGTTACTTTCATAAATTATACTCTCCTTCTATTAAATCTTTTTAAAACAAAATCATATAGAGATAATAAATAATTTTTTTGTATTATTATAAATAAAAAAATTAAAACGAAACTTATATATAATCTATAATTTTCTAGGCTCTCAAATATAGGTAATAAACTTAGTAATAAAATAATTATATTTCCTAGATAGAAAGACTTTTCAATATTTATCATATCTTCTGTATCTTTTTTTCTCATATAAAATAATACTATATATGATATCACTGTAGCTATTATAGCTCCAAAAATTCCATATCTCGGAACTAATAAATAATTAAAACCTATATTAGCTATACTTGCTATAAATGAACTTTTTAATAAATTTTTTGTATCTTTTTTTAACAAATACTTTATTCCTAATATTGCTGAATAATTATTGAATAGAATAGTTAATAAAAATAATGGAATATATTTCCAAATTTCAATATAAGTATCTGCTACAATAAATCTAATCATTGGTTTTATTAAAATTGTTATTCCTATTGCACCAAACATTTGGATTAAACTAATATTATAAAAAATATTATGAAAAAATTTATCAAATCCCTCTTTTTTATACTCATCTAACATAGAAATTTGCAAAGAATTATAAAAAATATTAAAAATTACTGTTAATATCATAGGAATTTTACTTGCTACTGAATATAAACCTACTTCTTCCAATCCATAATAATATTTTAAAAATATTCTATCAGCTAAGGCTAATATACTCCATATAATAGCATTAGGAATCAAAGGAATCGAATACCTTAACATTTCTTTAAAAACATCTTTATTCCAATATTTTATTCTTATAATTTTATCTAATCTTGAAAAATAAGCTAAAATTATAGAAATTATAATTGCTGAATAGGTCATAGACATTATCATTCCTAATACCAGATATTTTGGAACTAAATAAACATTTAGACTAACTGTTATAAATGTTTCTATTATTCCAATAACAGAATATAATTTTACTCTTGAATTTGTTCTAATTTTTTCTTTCAATACACTATTTAAATATGAAAATATAAAAATTATTAAAATATATTTATAATATCTAGTTATATAATCTATCCTAAAATATTCTATAATATTTTTTGAAAATATACTTACTATTAATATTATAGGAATTACGCTTGATAACGCTATAAAAGTTATCATATTTTGCTTTTCTTCTGGTTGATGATTAGCAAATCTAAAAACAGTAGTAGCAAATTGTAAAGTTAATAATGGAGTTAAAAAAGTTATTGCCATTGTTATCATATTTAACTCTCCATAAAGCTCTGGAGATAAATAAGCTGTATAAAATGGTAATAATAAAAAACTTACTAACTTTGAACCAATATTTCCTATTAATATAAATAATGTATTATATCCTAATTTTTTATATTTATTCATTTATTCTCCAAAAATCTTAAATATTAAAAAATACTTCTTTTAATTTCTCTTTTAACTCATATTTTTCTTTTTCTACTTTATATTCAGAATTCATGTATTTATCTATCAACTTTTCTGCCTCTTCTACTGTTGTAACATAGTGAACCCAATCTAAATGTTTAAACCATTTTACTCCCTCTTCTATTTTATGATCTAATGATTTAAAAACAATTACTGGTGTATTTGTAATTACAGAAAAAATTACCCCATGAAATCTATCAGTTATATTTAATTTAGCTGATGAAATTTTTCTTAACATATTTTTTACTTCATACTCTCTAGTTTCTTTATTCACAGAATATTTTTGAATAGTATCATCTCTTCTAAAATTTATTTTTTTTGACTCCAAATGCTTTATTATTCTATCTACTTTTTCATTATCTAATGCTTTTTCTTTATCACTTCTTAACGTCAAAATAACATCTTTCCTATCAGCATCATTTCTATACCAATCTTCTAAATATAACACACTATCTGGAGTTAAATACACATTATTATTTGGAAAATACTCTTTTCCATATTTATAACTTTTTCTATCTCTTGTTATTATATTAAAATTTTTATGCTTTGAATAAATACTATTACTTTTTTCTATTTCTTTTTTTCCAATTTCGTCATTTGTGAAAGATATACTTTGGGGCATAACTATAATTTTATTATTTGGAAATCTTTCTACTATATCCCTTCTTTGTTCTTCCTCATATAAATATAAATTTCCAAAATTTCCTCCACCAATTGTTACTATAATATCATTTTCATTTAATAACTTTCTTATCATTTTTTTATTTCTATTATATTTATTGTATGAAAATTCTAAAATTAATTTATCTTTATATTTATCTTTTAGTATTTTTTCTATTGCTATCGCTATTGCTTGGTCTCCTAAATTATTGTGCTCTGGTGTTGAAAAATATATAATTTTTTCTATATTTTGATAATTTTTTATTAACTTACTTATTTCATTTTTTTCTAATATTTTTCTTAAATTTAATCCAACTATTGATTTTATACTCATAAAATTTTACTTACTCCTCTTTAATTTTTGTTTAACCCAAATTAGTTTTTTAATAATTTCAAAAATTATTACTTTATTTTTTAATGTTCTCACTTTTTTTTCTAATTTAAAAAATAATATAACACTTTTCTCTTCCAACAAATCATTATACTTTTTCATTATTTCTATTTTGAATAAAACTTTATTTACCCTTTCATAATAATCATTATTTTTTTTATAAGATGAAAATAGTAAATTTTTAAACAAGCTATACTCTTCACGAAATTCTAAAAAGTTCATTACTTCTTTCTCAATATTACTTTTTAAATAATATTTTTTTATTTCATTAAAACATCTTTCCATATCTAAATAATTTTTAAATTTAATAACTCTACTTCCATTATTTTCTCCTTGAATATAATGATAGTATGCTTTATTTATCTTCCCTATTCTTTTCATATGAAGTGCTAATTTAGCTATAACTTCAACATCTTCATATAAAAAAATTTCTTCATCATATTCTATTCCAAATTTCTCATAAATTTCTTTTTTTATTAGTTTATTCCAAGTATAACCATAAAAATTTTTACTTAAAAAAATTTTTAAATACTCCTTACCAGTTAAAATTTTATTTTCTTCTATATTTAAATCTTTTTTTATAATTTCCTCTTTCTTATACTCATAATCAAAAATAATATCTGAAATAACCATATCCAAATTTTCTTTTTTAGCCTTTTTATATATTTCCTCTAAGTATCCCTGCTCTATCCAATCATCACTATCTATATTTAAACAATACTCTCCAGTAGCATTTTTTATTCCTACATTTCTTGCTGTAGTTAATCCACCATTATTTTTATTTATAATTTTTATCCTACTATCCTTTTGAACAAAACTATTTAAAATCTCTAAACTATTATCTGTTGAACCATCATTTATACAAATTATTTCTATTTCTTTTAAATTTTGATTAATAATACTATTCAAACATCTTTCTAAATATTTACTTGTATTATATACTGGAATTAATATGCTTATTTTTTTCATTTTTCTCCTTTTTTATTAAATATTCATAAATTATTAAATAAATAATATTAAAGTGATAATAAAGTGCTTGTCCCTCCATTATTCCAAAAATTAAAACAACTATAAAAATTCTTATAGCTTTATAATCTTTATATCTATATAATAATTTAAATACATATAAAATTAAACATATAGAAATAATCAGACCTATTATTCCGTGTTCAAATAAAACTCTAATATAAGTATTATCTAAAGGTAAAATTTTATATAGTTTTTCTATCTCTCTTTTTCCTAATAATGTTATTTCTTGATTATTTAAATAATAATCAAATAACCAAAATCTTCCACTTAATAATTTATTATAAACAGTTGCTTTTAATTTTGAAGGTAATACTATACTAAAATATAGTAAGAAAAAAAATTCTCCATATATAAAATATCTCAATTTATATAAAAATTTATCTTTTATTAGAATTAAAATTAAGAAAATAAATATCAAAATATATCCAGTCCTAGAATTAGTTACTTTATATGTTAGTTGAGATAAAATTAGGATTACTCCTATTACTTTTATTTTATTTTTTTCATACCATAAATAATATATTGAAAAGAAAATTGGTAATAATGACATCATAGCTGTATTTGGATGCCCAAATCCTAAATCATTTCTATTTATAATTCCTTCTAATGTTTTTCTATAAAATTCTTTATTAGAAATTAAATTCATTCTATCTAATAAAAATGTTAATAAATAAAAAAATATACTTATTAATAAAAAATAAAAAATTCTTTTTTTTCGTTTTATACCTTTCGAAATTATAATTAAATAAAAACTTAAATAATATTTTAAAATAAAAATTAAATTAAAAAATATACCAATAATTAACTTAAAATCTTTTTTAGATAATTTTTTATAATTTATCAGCCCATAAATTAATGTTAAACCTAATATAAAAAGTATACTTCCTTCTTTTATATATGTTACATTATATCTATTTGAACTATAATATCCTAAAAAAATAAAAAATAGGATACCTATAAATAAAAATTTAGTTTCTTTCATAAAATTCTCCAACTTTATTTTTAATTTTTTTTAAAATATCATATAAATTAAATTTTCTAATTCCCCAAATAATATTTCTATAATAATATACTAATACTTTTGATTTAAATGGAAGAAACTTTATCTTTTTTAATTCTTTATAAAATAACTTGTCATACTTTTCATATTCTTCATTCGATACTAATTTAGGATTTAATAACATAAAAAATGCTCCTCTTATTGCATAAAAATTAAAATTCTCATAAAACTTTTTTATTATCTCCTTATTTTTTAGATAATCATTATCTTTTAGATAAATATAAAGCTCCTTGAAAGCAATAAAAATACCTAATCTTTTTTCTAAATTAAAGATTGAATTATTTCCATGATAAATATAATAATAATATGATTTCTCTATATGATTTATCTTTTTAGCTTTCAATATACTTTTATAACAAAATACTATATCTTCTCCTGAATGAGTATCTATTGGAAATAATATATTTTTTATTATGTTTTTTCTATATAATTTATTTACAGGATTAGCCATCCTATTTTTATAAATTAAATAGTCACTTTTTTTACTTATATTACTTGGAATAGATGATATTCTTTTTTTAGTTTCTTGATTTACATAAGTTATTCCACAAACAACTATATCTAAATTTTCTTTCTTAGCTTTTTCATACATTTCTTGATACATTTCTTTATCAATATAATCATCACTATCTACAAAAGCTATATATTCTCCTTGAGCTAAACTCATTCCTAAATTTCTACTAGCACTACATCCTATATTTTTATTATTTATATATCTTATTTTTTGAGGATATTTTTTGCTATACTCTTCACAAATATTATGACTATTATCTGTTGAGCCATCATTTATTAGTATTATTTCTATTTCTTCTAAAGTTTGATTTACTATACTATCTATACATTTTTTTAAAAATTTTTCTGTATTATATATTGGCACTATTACACTTACTTTTATCTCTTGCACTTCTATATCTCCCATCTAAATACAGTTTTGAATGGAGTATTTAAATCAAAATTAAATACTTTGTGTATATCTTCAATCTTTTTTATTACTCCATAATTTTCTATTATAAGTTTTAATCTTTTTTGAACTTTTTCATCTTGTAATATCTCTATAGCTCTTACAAAATCTTGATATCCAGAACGACTACTTCCTACAAAAGTTAAACCTTTTTCTAAAATATCTCTTGTATTTATTCCAACCTTATTCTCACTTACCCCCATTAACATAACTGTTCCTTGAGGTTTTATATATTTTATGATATCATCAATAGCATAAAAACTTCCTTCTCCTCCAACACATTCAAAAGCATGATTTATTTTTAAATCAACTGGAATTTCATCAATTAATATTGTCTTATCTACAAAAGAAAATAAAGAAAGCTTATCCCTATTTTTTCCAAATACTATTATCTTAGAATTAGGAAATTCTTTTTTTAATACATTCGCTGTTACAAAAGCTAAACTTCCATCTCCCCAAATTCCTATCCCTTCTTTGTTAGAGTGAGAAATATTTTTAAACCTTTCTGTTGCATGAACACTTACACTTACAAACTCTGTTATAGTTGCTATTTCTAATGGAATATTATCAAAAGGAACTATTCTATCACTAGATAAATCTATATATTCTCTCATAAATCCATCATAACCACTCGATAAAAATTTAGCTCCCTCTCCATAATTTTCATATATTTCATTATTATATTGTCCTGGTACATTTGGAATTAAGACTACTTTCTGTCCTTTTTTAAATTTCCCACTTCTATCAATTACTACCTCTCCACAACATTCATGTATAAGAGCCATTGGTAATTTTTTACTTAATACTTTTTTATCTCTATTACCTGTATAATATCTTTGGTCAGCATGACATATAGCCATATATAAAGGTTTTACTATTACTTTATCATCTAAATTTAAATTCTCATATTTTATAGAAATTACCCTAGGAGATATTAATTGATATACATAATTAATCATTTAATTTCACTCCTATCATTGCTTGAGCTATTTTATAATCTTCTTGAGTAGTGATCTTCAAATTAGAAATTTCTCCTCTTACTAAATGAACCTCCTTACCTTTTATCACAAAAATTTTACATGCATCTGTTAAAATTTCTTTTTCCTCTTTAGAAAGTTCATTATATAAATTTTTTAATTCTAATATCTTGAAACTTTGTGGTGTTTGTCCTTGGTACATATATTGTCTGTTAGGTATTTCTTTTATTATCTCATTATTTTCTGAAACTACTATTGTATCTATTGCTGGAATTACTGTATCACATGCTCCATATTTCAACGATATTTCTATATTTTCTTCTAGTATTCTTGATGTGATAAATGGTCTTACTGCATCATGTGTTACTATTATGTCTTCATTAGTCAAAATATAATTTTTTTCTATATCTTCTACTATATTCATAATTGTAGAGTTTCTATCAGCTCCACCACTTATAATTTTTATTCTATTTTTATTTTCTTCATCTACTATATATTTTTCTATTAAATCCTCCATATACCCAGTCCAATTTTCATGAACTCCTAAATATATAACATCAAACTTTAGATTTAATAAAAATTTTTGTAATGTATGAATAATAATAGGCTTATCTCCTAATTCTAAAAATTGCTTAGGCATATTAGTTAAACCCATTCTACTTCCAGTTCCACCTGCTAAAATTGCTCCAAATATCATTTATTTTCCTCCCATAAACCAACTTCTTTAAGAACTCTCTCAGTTGAGTTCCCATCAAAAGGATTAAAGAAATATCTTGCAAATTTTTCTATTCTTTCTAAATCCCACTCTTGATTTATAATTGCTTTTATTATTTCTTCTGTTGTATAACTTATTTTATTAGGAATAAAATCATAATAATTATAATAAAATCCTCTATCACTTATATATTCTTCTACATCATACGCATAGAATAATATTGGTTTCTTCATTATTGAAAATTCAAATATTATCGATGAATAATCACTTATCAAAATATCTGAAATGATTAACAAATTTGCTGTATTAGAATAATCAGAAAAATTATATGAAAATTTATTATCAACTTGAATATCTTTACTTTTTATTCCTGGATGTAGTTTTAATAACAATATATAATTTAATCCTTCTAAATTTTCTTTCATTAATTCTATATCCAATTTTAAATTAAATTTATTTTTTTCATTATCTCTAAAAGTTGGTGCATATAGAATTATCTTTTTGTTTTTTAATTCTGGATAATTCTTATAAAATTCTTCCCTTATCCTTTGTTTTTCTTCTTCTCTAAAAAAGATGTCTGCTCTTGGTATACCTAAATTTCTCACTTTTTCTTTTGAAATTCTAAAAGCATTTGCATAAATATCAATTACTTCATTTGAACTAACGCTCAAAAAAGTAATGTAATACTTAAGCCCACTACTAACATCTCTTCCAAATTTTTTAAAAGCACCTGCTCCATGCCAAAGTTGTATGTTGTTTTGTTCTTTTTTTAGTGGGAAAAAAGAAAAAAATACAGAGTCTGAAAACCAAAATCCAGAGGTTGCTAAATGCCAAATTCCTTTTATTTCCAATACAGAGTATTGTTTCAATTTTTCTTTTACACAAAATTCAAATTTTTGTTTCTTTAAAGAAATACAAATAAATTGTAAATCTTTATTTTTTTTTAATTCTTCATATACCCTCTTTACATTTCCATCAAATCCTATTCCAGGACACTCCCCTAATATAACTTTTTTCCTATTAATAGGAAACAGATTAAATATTTTAAATATTAAGATTAAAAGTATCTTTCCTATTATTTTCATTATATTTATCTCCTTAATAATTTCTTATATATCAAACTTCTCAATTTATTTCCACAAACTCTAATTCCAATTCTTATTATCATATTTGTTATATAATAATAAAAATTAATATCCCCTCGTTTATAAAATTTAGTTAGTGCTTTAATTTCTCTTTTTATATAAATTAAACCGCCTCGTCTTTTATAAACATCTAAATTACTTCTAATATATAAAAGATTTTTTTGAATATTGTAACTTTTACCCAACTTTAACATTCTTAGGAATAAATCATAATCTTCAAACCAATAACAATCTTCATAATTTCCAGCTTTTAATACATAACTTTTTTTAAATCCTATTCCTGCATGTATAAAAGGACATCTTCTTTTAGAAAATTTTAGTATTTCATCATTTTTTTCTGGGAGAATTCTTTCTGATAAAATATCCTTTATATTTTTATTAAAATCATATGCATTTGTTCCAACTAAAATATAATCTGGATTTTCTTTAAATATTTTTATCTGCTCTTCTATTTTAGAATTATCCATAATATCATCGCTATCCATTCTAATTACTATTTCATTAGAACAATGTAATATTCCTTCTCTTAAAGCTAATCCTAATCCTACATTTTTTTCTAGAGGGACTTCTTTTATATTTAATACATCCTTATACTTTTTTATTACTTCTTCTAGTCCATCTGTTAAAGCACCATCTTTTACTAAAACCAATTCATCTATTTCATATGTTTGATTTTTTATACTTTCTAAACTCTCCCTAAAATATTCTGGCTTTTCCTTAAAATATATTGACATCAAGACTGAAACTTTTTCTTTCATCAATATGCACCCTTCCTATATATAACATTCTTTATTGTCTTAACTGTTATTATCACATCTAGCCACAATGACCAGTTACGTATGTAGTATAAGTCTAAAGCTATTCTTGAATCATAATCCTCTACATCTGACCTTCCATTAGCTTGCCACATTCCAGTTATTCCTGGTTTTACCATAAATATCTTTCTTGCGTTCTCTTTTCCATAGTACATATCTACTTCTTTTTGTACCACTGGTCTAGGTCCTACAAAGGACATCTCTCCCTTTATCACATTCAAGAACTGTGGAAACTCATCTAATGAAGTTTTTCTTAAAAACTCCCCTACCTTAGTTATTCTTGGGTCATCTTTCAGTTTGAAAGTTCTATAGAATTCCTCTCTTTTCTTCTCATCTTTTTCTAATAACTCTTGTAATCTTTCTTCTGCATCTACATACATACTTCTAAACTTATACATCTTAAATGGTTTTACATCTTTACCAATTCTATTTTGAGTAAATATTGCTTTTCCACCATCTTTTTTTATCTTAGGAGCAAAGATTAAATAAAGTAGTCCTAATACTACACAACCTACACTACCAGCAAAGATATCAAAGCATCTTTTCAGTATCTTATATCTTTTCTTATTCATTCCATTGTAAGTAGATAACACCATCATTCCATCATAGTCCTCTACTGTTGAGTTAAGTGTATATGTGCCATTTAATCTTGGAATAAACTTAATTTTATCCACTCTACCATCTAACTTATTAATTATCTCTTCCATCTGTTCATTATCTGCTAGTGGTAAAGCTATCAGTACCTCATTCACCTTATTTTCATCTAGGATTTTATCCAAATCCTCATAAGTACCTATCACTCTATCTTTTTCTACATGTACCTCTTGATTTACCCCCTCTATACTATTAGCTGAGATATATCCAAGTAGTTTATACATAGTAAAGGTATTATTATCTCTTATTATCCTTGTTATCTGATTAGCAGTATTTCCTATCCCTATTATCAATAAGCTCTTCTCAAGATTTTTTCTAAATACTGTTCTTATAAACCTAATTATGAAAATATTAAAGAATGTAAAAGTAAGTCCTACAAAAAGGTGTACAGGAATAAATTTCATACCCCAGAAAGCCAAGTCATTAATAAGCATAATTATTAGATACTCAGCATGAACTAATAGGAGTTTTCTCAATTCTTCCCATATTAGAATAGTTTTAAAAGAATACATATTTTTGGTTAAATTTAAAGCCAGATAAATAAAAAATGTATTATACATTATCCTATCTGGCACATCAAACAGTTCATTCACTACAAAATAGAAAATAAACTGCATTATTATCATTACAACTTTTGCTACCTGTCTTTTCATAAAAAATTCTCTCCAATTCCCAATTTATCTGTTAAATATTTTTTTAAACAAATGAAAAGTACTGACACTTCTTACTCCTCACTACTCAAGACTTTCTATCCCTCTCTAAAGAGTGATAGCCCAATCTTTTTCATTTGAAGTTTTCACTATTACTAGTTAGGTTCATGTCAAAACCTAATAATTTACTCTTTATAATCTAGTTTTCTTTCAATTATCTCCACAAGCATTCTAGGAGCCCTATTTCCTCTCTTACCACTTCTAGTTATCTTCACTCTTCTCTCTTTTCCCTTAGAGTAAATCTCCTCTTGTACACTCTCTAGTTCCTCTATCTCTACCCTATCTCCAAGGCTTAGTATCTCATTACTCAAGCACTCATGTTGGTACTTTCTCACATCACTTTGTTTTCTATATACCTCTTTTAACTCCTCTACTAGTTTTCTATGTCTTACACTGAGTGTTGATAGCCCCTCTCTTTTTCTTCTATTTATCTTCTCGATGAGCTCTCTTCTTCTTACCTCTAGTGAGTAAATTTTATCAGCTAGCTCTATCTCTTTAGACTCCCCATCTTTTTCATAGACAAGGTACTCCTTACCTATCTTTACCTTTACCTCTCCACTACCTACTCTTTTTCTATACTCTCCAGTTTTCTTATCTATCTCTCTAGGTGGCATACCTTTAAAAACTATCTGTGTATAGTACTTGAGTTTTCCACGAATATTTTTTCTAATAAGTCTACAATAGGCTATCTCACTTTTAAGAGCCTCTTTCTCATAGTGGTTTTCCTCATCAATTAGAACTTTTAATCTAAGTCCTTTCCAATCTATATATCCATCTATATATCTAATCCCTGTTCCATTGGATTTTCCCTCAAGAGATTTGAAATCATCTTCCTGTTTAAAATGTACCCTCTGACCGCTTCCATACATCATCTTTTCAAAAGCTCTCCACACCTGTGAAGCTATCTTTTGAGCTGTAAAGGAATCTATATTCTGCTTAAAAAATTTCTGCATATCCTTTACCTCTTTATGAAAAGCATACTCTGTAAATCCACTCTCTTTTCTAATTGTTTCTAGCTTTTTATACAGTGGTTTTTTCTTCTCAGTATTAGCTATCTCATGGAGTAGCTCCCTATATACTCTTTGCTTTCTCATCTCATCATATTTTTTCATCATCTTTCTCAAAAGAGAGTTGTATATATCCCTACCTATCCTAAATCTTTTTTCAAGGACATCCTCTTGATACTTCTCTACTTTCAAAGGAAATTGAACTATATAGTTAGCCAAAAAAACTCCTCCTTTTTTGAGTTCTTTTTATACTGAAAAAGCGAATTTACGTATTAAAAATTTGTTTTAAAAATTATAATTTTTTAAAAAAAGTTCTACTTATTTAGGTTAAGGCTATTGACATAAAATAGAAAAAAGGGTAAAATAAATTGATTACATATACTTAAAGTACGCTTTTTCAGTAAAATATGTACTTTTACAAAAAATAAAAAAAGATAGATTATGCACCTTTCAAATTTTACATAATCTATCCTTTATCTACGGAAGTGATTTAATTTTTTTATTTAGATCGCTTCCAATTTTCTCTTTTTTCCAAAATAAAGATTAAACTTCTAGTAAAAATAATTACACTATTTCCATAATGCCTACTTATTATCTCATCATTAGCTATCCTTTGGTATATGGACCTAGTACTTTTCTTTAGATAGCTAGCTACTTCCTCTACTCTACACCACTCACCTAAACTTCTTACCATCTCTTCTGCCAATAATTGGTCTTCTTCAGAAAGTTCCTTTAATCTTTTTAAAATATAAAGTTCAGTTGGATTTTGTATATTTACCATAGAATAGCCCCCTTTTAATTTTATAATAAAATATGCCTTAATCAATATATACTATATTTTTTGTACTTTTTCAAATTTTATCTCATTAATTTTTCCTCTATCCTCACCATCCTCTCCTCTATTCTCTTTATTCCATCTACCATATTCCTTCTATTCTCCTCCTCTAATCTCTCTAAAAGTTTTTTCTCTCTTTCCCAGATCTCTTTGTCTATCTTTCTATCTAGTAGAGAGAGTATAAATTTGTGATACCCTATAAATATTGCTAAAACTCCACTAATTATTTTTATATACTCCATGCTTACCCCCACTCATTTGCCCTTCTCCCTATCCACATCATATACTTTATATAGCTATGCTTTTTCATTTAGCCCCCCTTTTCTATTCCCTTTGTCATCTTCTTACCCTATGCTCTATTTTCTACTTCTTCAAATACTGCTTGATAGATTTTATCATCTAATTTACTATCTGTTCTTTTTACTAGCTCCTCTAGTAATAGTATCACTATCTTTTCTATCACTCTTGTTGCAAACCATTTACAGATAAAATACTTTACAAATTTGATTACCATACCCAATACTTTTCCCATTCTCTCCCTCCTCTCCTTTTTGACTTTTTGTCATTTTTATGCTATAATCTAGTTACTTAATAGAGCTACATAAGTCAATCTTTGATTGACACTCTGTTGGGGACTTTGAAATATGCAAAAATTCGTTATGAATTAAGCTTTCACTTCGGTGGAGGCTTATTTCATATTTATAAGGTGTAACGAGCCTTATAAATAGTCGAGCATATTTCAAAGGAGGTACACTATATGTACATCACAATCAACATCAATTCTATTGAAGGTGGAACTTTCATTGTTCTACTTATCATTGTTTGGTGGTGGTATAAGAACAGATAGTGTTCCTCGAACCCTTCGGGGTCTTTTTATTTTTTGTGCTACCTTAACTCTATATGGGGATTATCCCAGCCCCAATCATATCCAAACTCTAACTTCAATCCCAACATCTTACCAGCCTTTTTAAAACTCTCTATTAAAATATACCATCTGTCATCTGTTAAACTATCATCACTCTCCCATCCCACATAATACACATCTATTGCCTTTCCATCTTGATGTTTACTTCTATTTACTACCCCATCACATTTACTTTTTCCCTGCTTATAGTACTCCTTTTGTTTTTTCTCACTTCTTACCCCCTCATTTACAAAAAAATCCACTGGAGATATTGCCAAAGCATATCCTACCAACAGTACTAACCTACTATCTACTCCCTCTAATTTTTTCTTACTCCTTACACTTGCCTTATTCATATACCCCTCCTACATAACAAAAGGGAGAAATTTCCTAAGTGAGTTTTGCTCTACACTTCAAGTAATTTCTCCCTTCCTTACCTAAAATTAATACAGAAATTTATTAAGAGTTATGAAAATTATGAAAAGAATTTAGATTAACTCAGCGAAACTGAACGACCAAAAATGCAACTGTTTGAGTGAAACGAGTTTTGCATTTTTAGTGAAGTAAGCCATAGTTAATCAAGTTCTTTACATATGAAATAACTCTTATAACTTCTACACCCCTTCTGGATGCTCAGATATATAAGTCTCCAATGCTACTAATATCTCCTTGTTCTCTGCTATTGTTGCCAATGAGCTTTGATATCCTTTTAGTTCTTTTTCTGCTGCTGCTTGCCACTCCTCATATGATTCGTATGGACTTTCCTCTGCCATAGGTTCTGAGGCTTCTTTCAACTCTGCTATATGTTCTATCACTGCTGTCATATCAAATATATTTGACTCTATTGCTTTCTCTCTTTTTATAGAATTTTTTAAACTCTCAATCTCCTTTTGAACTGTTGTTACTACTGACATTTCTATTCCTCCCTTTATTTTTAGATTTGTTAGATAATCGCGATTCCCTATGTATATAGAGTACCATTTTTTATTATAAAATAACACTAGTGTTAGCATAGGTTGGCTATAATTTTCTCTATTTTTTTTATATCTCCAGTAGCTTAAAAAATCTCTTCTCATCTATCTCTCTTCTACTCTTTCCCTTTACTTCCACAGGATAACACATCTCCACTATCCTATCCCTTATCCTATTTTTTCCTCCCATAGAGAATTTCTTAGCTATCTCACATCTACTCTCATCTTTGCTAAACTCCAAATTTGTAGTAATAATCAGAGGTTTTTCACATCTATACCTACTATCTATGAGATTATATATCTTCTCTCCTCTCCAAGCACTATTTTTATCCTCAAGGGATTTTTCCATTCCAAAGTCATCTATTATGAGTAAATCACAACTTTCTACAACCTTTAAAACCTCACTCTCTGCTTCTCCCCACTCCTTAGTGATTTTTAGTAGATATAATCCTAGATTTATCACAAGTACACTCTTTCCTCTACTCATTAGGTAATTAGCTATACAGCCACTAGCAAATGTCTTCTCTGTACCTACTCCCCCATAAAATATTATCCCTATATCCATCCTCTTTTTCATAAAACTTTTAGCATAACGAAGAGCTAATTTCATATACTCTCCACTCATATCTGCTCCCTCAAAATTGCTCTTTAAAAATCTACTATCCATTACAGATATATCCCTATATCTTTTTACCCTATTTCGTATGGACTCTGCTTCCTGTCTTCTCTTTTCCTCTTCCATCTCCTCTAGTCTTTTCTTTTCCAAACAATCACAAGCTGGAATATACTCTATATGTTGTCTAATAAATTCTGGTAAGTATTCTAATCCTTCAGCTTCATTTTTTACATACTCCTTCCCACAATATTGACACTTCATATGTTACTCCTCCCACTCTCTATCTCTTTCCAAATAACTCCTCTACACTAAACAACTCTGGTGTATCTTCCTCTTCCACATCTTTTTCTAAAAGTTCAGATATCTTTCTCTTCTGCTCCTCTTTCCACTGCTTACCCTCTTCACTCTCTTCAAATTTTTTCTCATCTCCTGATTTCTTAATGCTTTCTCTCTTTTTACCTACTAGCTCAACACTTTTTTCCTCTACATCAGCTTTAAAGTTCCCATTGAGAGCTTTCTTTAGATTCTCCACTTTTAAAATTGTATCTACACACATCTTCTCCATAACAAAATTAGATTTTGACATTATCTCTAAAGCTTTGAATACTCCCTTTGCTCCTAATTCTCCATAGGCTTTCATCACTAGATTCTTCTCTGGTGGATATTCATATGGTGGTAATCCTAGCTCACTATACTTTTTCAAAATCTCTCTTACAACAGGAAGATTTTCCTCTCCCCTATATGTATATATATAATAATTATTCTCTTTTATTATTCTACTTGTATTATTCTCCTCCGTCTTTTCATTAAGAGGGTCTCCCAAATTTGATTGATACCCCCTCACATTTTTTTGTGAGGGTCCCTCAGTATTTTCTGTGACCATCACAGTTTTTTGTGATACCCCCTCACAAAAATTTGTATCCTCTATCTCTTTTTTTGTCCCTACTTTCTCTTCTACCTCTACATCTTTTTCTATTACTTCTCTCTCTTCTTCCTTTTTACTCTCTTTTACTTTTCTCTCTAAGATTTTTTCCACTACTTCTTTCTTAGCTTGATTTATCTCCTTTATATCTACAATATATATTCTTCTCTCCTGTTTTTTCTCTCCATCTATCTCCTTCAACACATATTCCACTTTTAGATATCCATATTTGACAAGATTACTTATCCAAGCACAGATAGAGTTTTTATGTACCCCATATAATTTTGCAAAGTAAGAGTTAGTAGCATAACAATAACCTTTAAAATTTGTTAAAACAGTTATCTCAGAATAGATAAGCTTCTCCATAGGTTTTAAATTTTCATCATATCTCACCTTCGCTGGCATTATTGCAAAATAATTTAATTTTTCCATACTATCTCCTCCTCTTTTTAGATTTAATTATATTGTAGCATCTTATTTAGAGGAAATAAATGTAACAGGTTCCTATCTGTTCTAATACAAAAAATAAAAAATAGTGAAGAACTTATCCTCACTATTTTATATAACTACTTATTATCTTTTTTCCATCAAATACTAATCCTATTTTAATTATTTCTTTTACTCCATCTCGTTTTAATATAGTTTCATATTTATTTTCAGCTATTTGATTTAGAGCTCTGTCAGCTTCTTTTTTATCATCACTACTAATTCCTCTTTTTAATTCCAATATATATCCTACCCAATTTTTATTTCTTGGATTCAACACTATATCTGCTCTTCCATACCCACTTTCTATATTGGGATACATAATATAGTAATTATCAAGTCCATACAAAAATCCTCCTAGCAATGTTTGATAAGGATTTTCATACTTTTTACTTGCATCATAGTAACTCATTGCATTTATAACTACCTCTTCAAAAATATTAACCACCTGATTTGCATCTTTACTTAGAAGAGCTTGTATCATATTTCCTATATTATTTTGTCCTCTAAATACTGAATCTACAAATAGTGCTTTAAACAGTTTTCTAACTTCCATATTAGGTATCTTCACTATATATGTAGTACTATCTAGTTCCTCTTTTACTGTTAAATATCCTGAAAACAGCATCAATTCCCATATATTATTAGGAGAGAGATTATCCCCCATCCTTATACTTTCATTAATATATATTATTACATCTCTATCTTTTATCAAATCTTCTAAACTACTAAATACTGCTCCATCTGATAATAATAACATATTTAGTATCACTGCATTTCCTGAGGAATTTACCCAGTATGATTTTACCTTTTTATTTTTTACAAAATTTAATATACTCCAAGGATTATAGATATCTACATTTCCAAAGTTATAACCATCGTACCACTCTTTTACTTCTGGCATCTCATATCCAATTTGATAATATTCTAAAATATCTTTAACCTCTTTCTCTACTAATCCAAATGCTTGGTTATAATTATCATCCAAAACTGTATAGCTTATAAAGTTATTTAAATCAGAAAATATCCCTGCTTGTGCCACTCTAACTATTCCTGTAAGTACCCCTATATGTAGATACTCATTAGTTTTAAGTACATCTCCATAAAATGCTTTAAAAAAATTTATCATCTCTGTATAGTAACCTTTTTCATAAGCTGTCATTATTGGAGAATCATATTCATCTATTAATACTACTACCTTTTGATCATAGTATTTATATAATAATTTTGTTAGCATATGTAAGGATTTTTTTAACTCAGCTTCTCCAATATTCTCTATGTCTAATATATACTTTTCAAAATCTCCTTTATCATATTTATCAAATTTATCTACCAAACTACTATAATCTCTAAATAATTCTTTTACTTTAAGTTTAATTTCACTGAAACTCTCTTTCCAGCTTAGTCCTGTTATTCCTTTCATACTAATAAATATAACAGGATATTTCCCTTGTTCCTTTATTAAAGGAGAGTTTTCTATATACAATCCATCAAATAATTTTCTATTTTTCTCCTTATCTTTTATATCAAAGAAGTATTTAAGAGTAGACATGTTAAGAGTTTTTCCAAATCTTCTTGGACGGCAAAATAATTTTACTTGTGTTCCATCTAATAGAATATCTTCTATAAATTTAGTTTTATCTATGTAGTATAAATTATTTTCTCTTATATCTCTAAAATCTTCTCTTCCTATTGGTATTCCTTTTAACATGCTCTCACCTCTCTATTCAATAATCTAATTATTAATATTATAACATATTCCCTGTTAAATCTCTATTTTATTTCATTCTAATCTTAACTATCATTAAAAATACCCCAAATAAAAAATAGTGAAGAACTTATCCTCACTATTTTATAAACTCTATTTTGCTATAACTTTATCTTTTAACATCTCAGCATGTAGTTTTTCTGCTAATTTTAAATAATTATCCCAAGCAGTATTTCTAGTTGTATATCCAGATTTTTTATAATCTCCACTATCTTCAGTAGCAGGAAGTCCTGTTAAATCAAACATATCCTGAGTTTTTACAACTTTCTCATTTAAAGCATCCATCTGTATATTAAATCCTATACGTGATGGTTCATCATAATCTACACTCTCATATTTAGATTGTTTAAAATATTTTTTAAATTTTCCTGGTTTGATATCCTTAGGAGAATCTGCAAATATCTCATCATATCTACATGAGATTATCTTTCCATCTTCTACTATCACTTTTAATCTTCCTGTTACACCATTTCCTAATACCTCAGCTATGCTGTAGTATTTTTGAGAAGATGAGTTGTGAGTTGCAGGTTCTAACTCTGCTGCTAATGGTAACATTGACTGTTCTATACTATTTGACGCTCCAGCTACAAGGTCAAACTCCCCTGTTAATCTCTGCTCATCTAACATTTGTTTTTCAGCCTTTAAAACTCCTTGAATCCAAGCTGCTCCCTTTCCTTCAAACATTTTGAAGTTATATGAAGAGTAACGTTTAGATACATTTTGGAAATAACGATTGTAGTAGTTAGGTCTAGTCAATTCATTAAACTCTACTAGTACAATTTTCCCATTATCTTTTACTACTTCTAATGTTCCTAGATGTCCTTGACGGAATCTTTTTTCATTTTTGTAGTAATCTCCTTTTATAATTCCAAGTTTTGGTTGAGCACTATACTCTAACTCTGGCTTTTTAGGTGTTTCTGCAAAAACAGTAGCTGCTACTAATAATGAAAGTAACAATATCTTTTTCATTTAATCTCTCCTTACAAAATATAATACATAGTATATTATAATATATTTTTCAAAATAAGTAAAGTTACTTACAAATTTTGTTGATAATTAATCAGCTAATACTCTATCTAACTCTTTTTCCAATTTTTTCAAAGCATTGGCTCTATGACTAATCCTGTTTTTTATCTCTGGCATCTCAGCTAAAGATTTTCCATACTCAGCTACATAGAAGTAAGGGTCATATCCAAATCCATCTTTTCCCTTTGGTTCACATAGTAACTCTCCCTCTATCTCCCCTCTAAAAGAGTAAGCTCTTCCATCAGGTTTTCCAAGAGTTATTACACTTACAAAGTGGCACTTTCTATTTTTTTCATCTTTCATTACTTCCATAAGCTTAGCATTATTTGATTCATCAGTAGCATTCTCGCCAGAATATCTAGCTGAGTACACTCCAGGTGCTCCCCCTAGTGCATCTACACAAAGTCCAGAATCATCAGCAATAGTTATCATTCCTGTAAACTTTGCTATCTCCAAAGCTTTTTTTGCAGAATTTGCTTCAAAAGTATCCCCATCTTCTACTACTTCAGGTATCTCTATACCATCTTTTATAGATAGTATCTCTACATCTTTTACATTGGCAAATATTGCTTTTATCTCATCTATTTTATGTTTATTTCCAGTAGCTAAAAATATTTTCATATTTTCCTCTCCTATTCTCCAATTATTCTATTTTGTAGCTCCATTATCTCCTTTAATCCCTTTTCAGCTAAATCTAACATCTCATTTAGCTCTTTTCTTGTATAAGTAGCCTCTTCTCCAGTACCTTGTACCTCTACAAATTTTCCCTCTCCATTCATAACAACATTCATATCTACCTCTGCTGCTGAATCTTCAGTATATTTAAGGTCTAGTACAGGTGTTCCATTTACAATACCCACACTGATAGCTGCCACATTAGAGATGATTGGATTTTCTGCTAACACTCCCTCAGCTACAAGTTTTTTCATAGCAAGGGCTAGAGCTATATATCCACCAGTTATAGAAGTAGTTCTTGTTCCCCCATCAGCTTGTATTACATCACAGTCGATAGTTATAGTTCTCTCTCCTAACTTTTCTAAATCCACAGCAGTTCTAAGAGCTCTACCTATAAGTCTTTGTATCTCCATAGTTCTACCTGTTAATTTTCCCTTAGCTGATTCTCTTTGGTTTCTCTCTCCAGTAGCTCTAGGTATCATAGAGTACTCAGCTGTAAGCCAACCTTTCCCTTGATTTTTTAAAAATGGTGGTACCTTATCACTTACAGTAGCTGTACATATTACCTTTGTATTTCCACACTCCATAAGTACAGACCCTTCAGCATATAGGTTAAAATCCTTAGTAGCCTTTAATACTCTTAGCTCATCTACATCTCTTCCATCTTCTCTAAGTTTTTTTGTTCTCATATCAGCTTCAATTATCATCTCTTTTATCATATTCATTCTATCTCCTATATCTTCATCTCATCTCTTTGTTTTACTTCTTTTCCAAACTGTATATCATAAAAATGTTTATAAAGTCCATTTTTATCTAATAAATCTTGGTGTCTTCCAACCTCTTTTATTCTACCATTTTCCATTACCACTATCTTATCAGCATTGATAATAGTAGAAAGTCTATGAGCTATTACAAATGTTGTTCTATTTACCATAAGTCTATCTAGGGCATCTTGTACAAGTCTTTCAGACTCAGTATCTAGGGCAGATGTTGCCTCATCTAGTATAAGTATCTCTGGATTTTGAATTAGGGCTCTAGCTATTGCTATTCTCTGTTTTTGTCCTCCAGATAGCATTACTCCCCTCTCTCCTACTTCAGTCTCAAGCCCTTCAGGCAACTCTTTTATAAATTCATAAGCATTTGCCATCTTAGCTGCTTTTACTATCTCCTCTTGAGATACATTTTCCTTACCAAAGGAGATATTTTCAGATATTGTTCCAGAGAATAGAAAACTCTCTTGAGGAACTATACCTATTAAATCTCTATATTTTTTCAAAGAGATATTTTTTATATCATGTCCATTGATAAGAAGTCTTCCTTCAGTAGTTTCAAAAAATCTAGGGATAAGATTTACTATTGTAGTCTTTCCACTTCCACTCTTACCTACAAAGGCTACAACATCTCCAGCTTTTATCTCCAGATCTATATTTTTTAGAGCATTACTCTTAGCATCATCATAAGCAAAAGATACATTTTCAAATTTTATCTCCTCTATCTTTCCTTTTAACTCTGCCTCTTCTCCATAGTAATCTGTTTCAATAGGTATATCCAATATCTCTATTACCCTGTCAGCTGATGGAATAGCTTCTTGTACATCATTATTTTTAGAGATTAATCTCTTTAGAGGTTGGCTCATAAGTCCCATAGCTGTAACGAAAGATATTAAATCCCCTGGGGACATAGTTTTAGTAACAACTATCTGATATCCTCCATAGGCAGCTACTAATACAACCATAAGAGTAGTTATTACCTCATTTATTGGAGATACTTTTGCCTTTATCTTAGTACTCTTATATGATTTTTGGAACTCGTCCATACTTATCTCTTTAAATCTATCAATAATCATATCACTATTATTAAAAGCTTTGATTACAAATATTCCAGATAAGCTCTCTTGAATAAAAGCTGCAACAGCTCCTGAGGTATCCTGTCTAATTCTTCCAGATTTTCTAATCTTCTTAGTATATTTTTTTACAGTAGAAATAATAAATGGCATAACTGTAAGTGATACCAAAGCCAATATCCAATCCACTTGAAACATTCTAAATACTAAGGCTACAACTGTTATAAACTCCTTTAACATATCAAAAAGCATAAATCCAATTCTTCCTAAAGTAGATGAATCTCCAGAAAGTCTTGCCATTATATCTCCTAACTTATTTTTTCTAAAGTAAGAGATAGGAAGTTTTTGCAAATGATTAAAAACATCTATTTTTATATCCCTTTTAATAGTTTCAGTTACATAGTTAGATGAGATACTAGCATAGTAAGCAGATACTACCTTTATAACTGTAGATATAAAAATTGCTGATATTACAAGTACCATCATCTTAGGGTCTTTTTTTACTAGTACATCATCTATCAAATATTTACTAAGCCACGCTGGCACAGCTCCCATTGATGAAGTGAGTACAGACATAAGTATTACAGCTACCATAGCCCACTTATATTTAAAACTGTATCTTAAGAATGTGTTTAATGATTTATTTTGAAATAAATTTAGTTTCATTTCTCTCCTTTCACTAGAAAGTCTCCATAACTTTCCACTACATTTTTTCCTGAAAGTCTTTCCCTTACCTCTTCTATATCCTTTTGGATTTTCTCTCTATTATCTTCTATCTTTTTTAGATATTTTTCTATCTCTTCCACACTGCATCTCTCTTGTAGAAGTTCTGGAAATACCTCTCTATCCAAAGTGAGATTTGGTAGAGAAACAAAACCAATTTTTAAAATATGTCTAGCTATAAATGCATTGATAAATCCTGTCTTATACACCACTATTGTAGGTAATCCCATAAGAGCAAGTTCTAAAGTTACAGTTCCAGAAGCAGCTATAGCTACCTTAGATTTTTTTACACACTCTGGAAGTTTTTTCTCAAACTCAAGAGTAAGATTAGGATATTTTGTCAAATCCTCATCTATCCATTTTAGATGCTCTCTACTTGAAAGCTTTAGTAAAAATTTTCTATTTTCATCTCTTTTTACTATCTCCAACATAGTAGGTAAAAGAGTCTTTATCTCCTGCTTTCTACTTCCTGGTAAAAGAAGGATATACTCCTCACTTCTTTTTTCCACTATGTATTTATCTACAAAAGGATTTCCATAATATATAGCATCTACCCCGTGCTTTTTATAGAAATCTACCTCCCAAGGAAAGATTACCATAATATGGTCAGCTTTTATAAGTTTTTTTATTCTCTTCTCTCCCCATATCCAAAGCTTTGGTGGAATATAGTAGTACACCTCTATATCCTCTATCTCCTGCTTTAATAGCTCCAAAAATTTTAGGTTAAATCCTCCGTAATCTACTAGGATAACCTTTTTTATATTCTCTTTTTTTATAAAATCTATATACTCATTAGCTTTTCTCTTCAAAAAGCTATATTTTTTCAACACCTCAGTAAATCCCATTATTGCAAGCTCATCTATATCTTGGATAACCTCTACTCCAACATTTCTACTATGTCTACCTGCAACTCCATAAAACTCTACATCTCTATATTTTTTCTTGATAGCTTCCACTAAATATGAAAGATGTAAGTCCCCAGAAACTTCCCCAGTTGATACAAAAAATTTCATAACTATCTCCTATCAAACTTTTATTCCGAGGATAAATAGAGAGTTTTCCTCTGCTAATCTTATAGCCTCATCTCTATTTAAAAAAAGCATTCTCCCTGCTTCTCCAACAATTCCTCTAGCTCCTATCTCTACAGCCCTTTTTATTGTCTCTATTCCTACAGCTGGTATATCTACCCTCATATCCTGTTGAGGTCTTGACATCTTCACAACAATACACCCACTACCAGCTAGCTCTCCAGCTCTTTTTATTGTTTTATCTGTTCCCTCTATCCCCTCTAGTGCCACTACTGATGAATCTTTACACACCACAGTCTGTCCAGCATCTACCTCACTTAGAGCCTTAGCTGCCTCTATTCCTATCTTTATAGTTTTTCTATCCTCATCACTAGGTACTATCTTAGTATAACACTCATCTCTAAACATAAAGTCTTTCAAAAGATGATTTTGAGGTAACACCTTTATTCCATTTAATCTAAAAAATCCTATAACTGCAAAAAGGAGAGTTTCATCTTTTCTATCTGGCAATCTCTTCAGAAGTTCCTCTCCAAATCTATCTAATTTCATATCTTTAAATATTATATCTTTTTCAACTTTTCCCAACATAACTATCTCATCAATACCATTTAGCAGGAAGTACTTTACAATACTTCCCACCTCTCCAATATTAAAAGACACAAAATTTTTATGAGCCTTTATCCTATCATCTATGGTATCAAATAGCCCTAGGGGAAAAACATCAATATTCTGTTTTTCAGCCTCTTCAAGAAAATAGAGGGGTAATTTCCCATTACCTACTATTATTCCTACTTTTTTCATTATCTAGCTATACCTCTATTACTATTTTTTATAAAATCCACAAAGTATGTTATATTTTTATCTTGTTCTATCTCTGCCTCTATTTGAGCAAGAGCATCTTTTAGAGGAAGTCCACTTCTGAACACTATCTTATAAGCTTTTTTAAGTCTGCTTATCTCCTCATCTGTAAATCCTCTTCTTCTAAGTCCTACACTATTTAGCCCTCTAGGTATAGCTTTGTTACCCTCGGCTAATATAAATGGACATATATCTTGGTTTACAGCACTAGCTCCCCCTGTCATAGAGTAAGAACCTATTCTACAAAATTGGTGTATTGGTGTAAGTCCTCCTACTATTGCATAGCTATCTACTACCACATGCCCTGCTAGTGTAGCATTGTTAGAGAATATACAACCATCTCCTATAATAACATCATGTGCCACATGGACATATGCCATAATAAGATTTCCATTTCCTATTCTAGTTTCCCATCTGTCATCTGTTCCTCTATGAATAGTTACAAACTCTCTGATAGTATTATTGTTTCCAATTATAGTTTTAGTAGGTTCCCCTTTATATTTTAAGTCTTGAGATGCTTTTCCTATAGAAACAAAAGAGTAGATAGTATTATTTTCTCCTATCTCTGTTATCCCTTCTATTACAACATGAGATTGGATTGTAGTATTTTTACCAATTTTTACATCTTTACCGATTATACAATATGGTCCTATCTTTACTCCATCTTCTATTATAGCACCCTCTTCAATTATAGCAGTATTATGAATATCTATCATAATTGCCTCCCGTCTATTATTTATCTGCTATACAGAAAGTAAAGCTTGCTTCACAAGCAACATTTCCATCTACTAAAGCTTTTCCGTGAGCTTTTACGAAGTTTCTTTTGATTTTTTCTACTTCTACTTCATATATAATTTGGTCTCCAGGTCTGATTGGATTTTTGAATTTTGCACTCTCTACACCTACGAAGTAAGGAACTTTTCCCTCTACTCCTTCCATTACAAGTACTCCTAAACATTGAGCCATTCCCTCTACTATTAGTACTCCTGGCATAATAGGATGTCCTGGAAAGTGTCCATTGAAGAACTCCTCATTGATAGTTACATTTTTAAGTCCTCTTATTTTTTGCTCCTCTTTGTTTACATCAATGATTCTATCCACTAATAGGAATGGATATCTGTGTGGGATTCTTTCCATTATTTCTAAAGTATTTAACATATTTTTTCCTCCTCAAATTGTCTTATTTATATTTTACATGTTTTTTAGTAATTTTGCAAACTCTATATCTAAAGCGTGTCCAGCTTTTATAGCTATGATATGTGCTCTTATTGGTCTATTCAATATTTTTAAATCTCCAATAATATCCAACATCTTATGTCTTACAAACTCATCTTCAAATCTAAGTCCACTTGGATTTAATACCCCATCTTTTTTTATAACAATGGCATTATCCAATGTTCCACCTAGTGCTAGATTATTTTTCTTTAGATACTCTATCTCATAATCAAAACCAAAAGTTCTAGCTGGAGCTATCTCTTTTTTATAGTTTTCTAAGTTTACTTCAAACTCTGCCAATTGAGATTTTAAAAATGTGTGCTCAAATCTAATAGCATAAGTTAGCTTATACCCATCATATGGTAGAGCTATTACATTTTTATCCCCAACTGTCAAATAGATAGGCTCTTTTACTACTAATGGTTCTACTTCTGAGTCTAACTCCTTTAGTCCTGCCTCTTCAAATATCTCTATAAATACTCTTGCACTTCCATCACAGATAGGTAGCTCATTTCCATCTAATTCCACCACTAAGTCTGTAATATCTAATGCATAAAGAGCTGATAGAAAATGCTCTATTGTATGTACTTTTGCTCCATATTCATTTTGTAGATTTGTTCCACGAGTTAAATCAAAGGTATTAGCTATATCTAAAGTTATCTCATTTTTTCCCTCTTCTAAATCCACTCTTTTAAAGATTATTCCATTTTCACTTGGAAGTAATCTCATCTTTATATTCTCTCCTTTGTGGAGTCCAATACCAATATATTCTATCTCTTTAGCTATTGTTTTTCTTTTCATTGCTCCCTCCTCACTTACCTAATCTCTGAGAAAACTAAGAATTGTTAAACTGTTTTGATTTAAAATCGTGAATAACTCTCGTTCAAAGAATAAAGATTAGCTAGAGCTGTACTCACTAAAAACGCAAAACTCACTTCGTTCAAACAGTTGCGTTTTTTAGCGTTCGTTCTCGCTAAGCTACTCTAATTATTCTTTTCAATCTTCGTTATTCTACGATTTTAACTCTCTTAAATAACACAATTCTTTTAGTTTTCTCCAATTTACCTTAACACTTAGTTAAGAATTTTTCAGCTACTGCCATAGCAATCTCTCTTTTTCCATCTACAAAGTTTATCTCAACTTTTTTATCATTTACAGCTTTAACTACTCCTAGACCAAATTTTTTATGCATAACCTTCTCTCCCACAGAGTATGGGAAGTTTTTAGCTGTTTTGTTTAAATCTTCAATAGTTATCATCTTTTTGAAAGCTCTCTCTGTAATAAAGCTTCCCTTCTCAGTTTTAGGTACATACTCAGTAACTGCTGGAGTTGCTCTCTCTATTAGCTCCTTAGGTATCTCATCTAAAAATCTTGATGGCTCTCTGCCCCAATCTTCATTTCCATACATCATTCTACTCTTAGCATATGTCATATAGAGTTTATCCTCTGCTCTAGTGATAGCTACATAACAAAGTCTTCTCTCTTCCTCTAGCTCATTGCTATCAAAGTCTGCTCTACTTCCAGGGAACAGTCCTTCCTCTACTCCAACTACAAATACAGTAGGAAACTCCAATCCCTTAGAGTTATGTATAGTCATAAGTTTTACATAATCTTTTTCATCTTCAAGGTTATCTGTTGCACTGACTAGTGAGATATTCTCAAGATACTCTCTCAAAGTAAGATTTTCTACTACCTTTTCCAACTCCACTATTGAGTTTTTCAACTCCTCTATATTCTCTTTTCTAGCTTCATAGTCCTCATAGTTAGCTATTAGATAATCACTGTATTTTATCTCTCTAACTATTGTATCAAATAGCTCAGAAACATTTATCCCTTCACTTAGCTCAATAAACTCCCTCATCATATTGTAAAAATCTAAAAGAGTTATCTTAAGATTAGCACTTAGTCCAGCTATCTCATTAGCTCTTCCCAGTGCACTGAATAGTGAAAGATTTTGTTCTTTAGCAAAATCCTCTATCTTCTCTACTGTCTTATCTCCTATCTTTCTTTTTGGTACATTTAAGATTCTTGCTAGGTTTAGATTATCAGTAGTATTATTGATTACAGCTAGATAAGCTACAATATCTTTTATCTCTGCTCTTTGATAGAATTGCATTCCACCAAAAATCTTATAAGGGATATTTTCACGAAGTAGTTTTTCCTCAAACATTCTCGATTGAGCATTGGTTCTATATAGGATTGTAAAATCTTTGTACTTAGCTCCCTTAGCCTTTCCTTTGATTATCTCTCCAACTACAAATCCAGCTTCCTCTCTTCCATCATAACAACCTTCCACAGTGATTTTTTCTCCCACTGTCTTCTTAGTCCATAGCTTTTTATCTCTAGCACTTGAGTTGTTTCTGATTACAGAGTTAGCAGCATCTAGTATTACAGAGGTAGAGCGATAGTTCTCTTCTAGCTTTACCACTGTTGCATTTGGATAATCCTTTTCAAAATCTAGGATATTTTGGATATTTGCCCCTCTAAATCCATAGATACTTTGGTTTTCATCTCCTACTACACAGATATTCCCATATTTTTTAGCTATCTTATTCACTATCTTATACTGAATATTATTTGTATCTTGGTACTCATCTACCATTATATATCTAAATTTCTCCTGTACCTTATCTAGTACATCTGGAATATCTAATAACCTATCTGTATTTACTAGGATATCTGAAAAGTCCATTGCATTATTATTTTTAAGTACAGAGTTATATCTTCTATATACCTCTGCTACTATCTTTCCATTGTCATTATACTTTTCAGTTGTCTCATACTCATCAGGAGATATTCCGTCCTCTTTTAATTTTGAGATAATAGAGGCTACCAATCCCTCTTTTAAACTTTTATCCTTTACTACCAAATCTTTCATTATATTTTTAGCTACTCTCTTTTGGTCATCTGTATCATAGATAGTAAAGTTAGCATTGTATCCTAATCTATCTCCATACACTCTTAGCAGTCTAAGTCCAAATGAGTGGAATGTAGATATCATAACTCTTTTAGCGTCCTCTCCCACTAGAGATTCCACTCTCTCCTTCATCTCCTTAGCTGCCTTATTAGTAAATGTTACAGCTAGGATTTTATAAGGAGATATCCCTATCTCATCTATCATATGAGCTATCCTATAGGTAATAGTTCTAGTCTTTCCAGAACCTGCCCCTGCTAATATAAGAAGAGCTCCCTCTATCTTAGCAGCAGCCTCCCTCTGCTTATCATTTAATTTATCTAATATACTCATTAATTTTTCAACTCCTTCTAATTAATAATTATACCATAACAACTGTTATTATGTCTATTTTTAATAAGTTTTGAAAAAATTTTAAAGTAATTATCTTTACAATTTTAGTGTAAATAATCCACATGTATCATTACATCTTTTACATTTTCAAAATCTAAAACTATTCCCTCTCTGATACTATCTATCATATTGTGAGCCTCATAGACAGTCATCTCCTTAGGTACTCTTATATGCATAGATAGAAATACCTTATCTCCAGATTTTCTCATAAAGATATCATGTACATTTTTTATATTTTCGTTTTCATTTAGATATCTCTCTATCTCTCCTATAAACTCCTCATCTTGTTTATCTAGTATCAAGTCAGAAGTTTCAAATATTATAGAGATACCCTCTTTAAATATTAAAAGAGCCACTATCAAACTTAGTATGATGTCAAATATTGGAGATACCCATATAGATAGAAGTATTCCAAATATTACTCCTCCAGATGAGTAGACATCACTTTTACTATCCTTAGCATCAGCTATCAGTGCACTGTTATCTGTTGCCATTCCCACTTTTAGCTTATATCTATACATAAAAAATTTCACTACCATAGAGATTCCAGCCCAGATAATTGTAGTATAAGCTGGAGTGTTAGTGTACTCTCCACTGATAAGTAGTTCCACACTTCCCTTTCCCAATTCAAAAGCTGTAAGAAGTAAAAATACCCCTAACATGTTTCCTATTATACTCTCAATTTTTTCATGTCCATATGGATGTTCCTCATCTGCTGGCTTGTTACTAAAATATATTCCTAATAAAATTCCAAAAGAGCTTCCCACATCTGATAGAGAGTTTATTCCATCTGATACTAAAGCTCTAGAATTTCCATATATTCCCCCTAGAATTTTTATAACTGCAAGAAAGATATTTTGAAGTATTGAAGAGATTACAACTTTTTTTCCCTCTTTCATTCTCAAAGTTTCCCTTTGAATATTATCTATCTCCAAAACTCCATCATTTTCTTTAAATCCATTTTTCTTAAAAAAATCCTGCTTAGAAAAATCTATACATATTATCTTCTCTTTTTTCTGTTCTATCCCATGATTTACCAAAAATTTTATAAGCTTCATTCCATAAGACTTATATCTCATTCCAGCTCTTACAAAAATCCTTCTAATAAGATAGCATCTCTCATCCTCATCTACTAAGATATATCCTACCAAGCTATCTTGAACTTTTATAACAAAGTACTCTCCATCTTTATCCTCTATAAAGTCCTCATCTATATCCTTCATTTTACCAAAATTCTCTTCTAATTCTTCTAAAGTGTATATTTTATACATAGAAAATCCCCCTATTTATAAAAAAAGCCATGAAAACCAAAAAAGTAGATCCTATACCCATAATAAATACCTTAGTGCTGCTTCCTTCCAGACCTGACACGGTTCGATACTATTACGCCATAAGATTCCTCTCTGATTTCCATGACAATTCATTATATCAATAAATTTAGATTACGTCAATAATTTTTTCTAAATATTATCCAATATTCCTCCAATATTGAATTTATCTAAAATTTCTTGCACCTTATCCAAGTACTTTGATTTTTCATTTAATTTCTCTTCTAGCTCTTCTAAACTATTTTGATTATCCTTATCCAAAGTATCTCTATAGTTTTTTATCTCCTCTTTACCCTCTTTTATCATATCCTCTACTATTTTTTTCTTTACACTTCCATCCTTATCATTTAATATATTCATTATCTCTTGAGATAAATCACTCTCTACTACTAATTTCTCATCTAATGAATTATAGCTATATTTTACATTTCCACTTCTCAAATCTTTTAATAGAGGATTTATCATAGCCTTTAAAAGAGGACTATCTATATTTAATTTTCCTGTTATCTCATCACTATTTAAAGACATATCCTGTATCTCCACATCTCCAATGATATCTATATTATCTCTGCTAAGAAGTACCTCTTTATCTAAAGACGCTTCTCCTTCCTCTACATATTTATGTAAAGCCTCCATATCTTCTAAATCTTTAAAGTTAAAATTAGGAATTTTTACATTTATCTTTCCTTGAATCTTATTTAAATCAATATATCCATAGGCTTCTCCGTGGCTTATATCTGAGTCAGCTGTCAAATAGATTCCTATATTTGTCTTGTTTCTTGAGAGTCTACTTGAGATATTTTTTATTCCACCCTTTAACTCTATTCCATAGATTTTAGAGTTTACTGTAATCTCCTCAGCAAATACTTCCCACTTATCTTGAAGTTTTGCATCTTCATCTTTTCTTAGCTCCACCTCTCTCATAACATTTCTATATTTTACTACCATATCCTTTATCTTTTCTCCATAGATTTCATTTAGGTAATAATTGATAATAGAGTCTAAGTCATTGATTACAAACTCCCCTCTTCCTACTAACTCATTTACAGTAGTTTCAAGTTTTTTATCCATATCATTGACACTTAGAACACTTTTAAAATCCTCTTTCATAGCTTTTCTATCACTTAAAAACTCTTTGCTCAAAGTTTTAAAAGCTGCCACCATATTTTTTATCTCTTTCTCCATTCTGATTATCTTCAATGGATTTTTCTCTTGAGATATCTTTTCATAGTTTTGTTTAAGTATCATATACTCAGGAGTTTTTTCTAATTCCTCTATTTTACCATTCCAATACTCTCTCTTCTCTTTTAGTTTTCCCTCTATCTCCTCATATTGAAGTTGTAACATATTTTGAAGAGTCATCTTGTTTACCATAGCTCTAGCTCTTATAAGCTCTTCTAAATCTTGTACCCCATCATTTTTCTTCTCTTCTACTCCTGTTTTGTCTATGACTACATCATTTTTTTCCTCTACTACATATCCTGTACTACCATCACTATCTCTAGGAGTCATAAATTTTACATCACTGAAGTCAGCTCTACTTACTAAAACCTTTTTATCTTTAAAATAGATATCATAATCTGTTTCAAATTTTCCTATTGATATAAAGTTTTTCATTCCATCTTTTCTACTTGTAATATCTATATCCTCTATCACTATCTTTTTACTAAATGGAGAGAAGTCTACACTTCCTATATCTACCTTACCTTTATTTATCTCTGTTAATTTATTTTCTAATACCTTCTTTATTATATAGTCTTTAGAAAAATATACTCCTCCCAATAGAACTACAAGTATCCCAACTGCTATTCCTATCTTTTTCTTCATAAACATCACCTCATCTTCTAGATAAATCTCTTTATCAGTACTCTTATTTTTCCTTTTTTATTCTCCCCCAATATCTTTTCAAATATGAACTTCCCTTTTTTTCTTATGGTAACTATATCCCCCTCTTTTAAGGGACTATTTTTCTCCTTATCTACCACATAGTTTACAGATACCTCTCCAGTTTCTATCAACTCTAGCCCTTTGCTCCTTGAGTTATTAATCATCACAGAAACAATATTGTCTAATCTTACAGAGCTTACACTGTCTATTAACTCTTCAAATTTCAGACTGGGAACTTGACTTCTATTTACCTCTTCTACTGTTACAGGATTTCTTCCTACCTCTTTTAGATTGTCCACTAAGAAATCAAAAATCTCCTCACTAACTATTCCATAGCAAGAGTCATCTTCTACTATCAAATCTCCCATCAACTCCCTTTTTATTCCAAGGGACATTATTGTACCAAGGTAGTGTTTATGCTCTAGCTCCTTAAATTTTGATCTGTTAGTTACCTTAAAATATTTCACTGGAAAGTATAGCTCCTCTTGTGGAAAATTCTTAGGTTTTACAGCTATCATATTTTTTTCACAACCTTCACTGATTCCACATAGAGAAAAATCTATACTTCCTATATTCATCTGAGAAAGTTTTTTACACACCTGTGGTGGATAAAAGTATTTACTATATACAGGGTACTCTATCTCTTCACATAGCTCTATATCATCACAGATAGCCCCTATTAAAAATTCATCTATCTCTACAAACATATTCTGAAATTTTTTTCTGTCCAACTTACTCTCCTCTCATATATATTATACTCTGATTTTATACAATTTTCATCAAAATAGCAAACTATTTTTTAGTTATTATTTTTGAGATATTGAAAAAAACATATTTTTGTGCTAAAATCTAAAGATAATGGTTATTAAGGGAGATGAATTAAAATGGTTAAAAGAAAATATATTGCACCTAATGCAATTACAGCTGCTAATATGTTCCTAGGATACCTTAGTATTACAGCTTCTATTAAAGGAAATTTTATTCAAGCTATTTGGTTTATTATACTGGCTATGGTTTGTGATGGACTAGATGGAAAAACAGCTAGAAAACTAGATGCTTTCAGTGAGTTTGGAAAAGAGTTCGACTCATTTTGTGATGCTATATCATTTGGATTGGCACCAAGTATCTTAGTATATTCTATCCTTATGCAATATGCTTCTGCTAGTGCTTTCATAGTTCCAGTTTCATTTATATATGCTCTTTGTGGAGTAATGAGACTTGTAAAATTTAATATTATTACAGTGGCTTCTAATGAGAAGGGAGACTTCAGTGGTATGCCTATCCCTAACGCTGCTGCTATGGTTTGTTCTTACTATTTAGTATGTTACTACCTACAAAAGAATTTTGATATTAATCTTTTTAACTTAGATATCTTTATGGCTATAACAATTATAGCTGCTATATTAATGGTTAGTACAATAAAATTTAAAACTCCTGATAAAGCTTTCTCATTTATTCCTAAAAAGTTTGCTGGTTTATTTATTTTAGTGGTTATCGTAACATTAAAATATAGTTTATTTGTGGTTTCATTCTTCTATGTAATTATAAACCTTATGAACTTTGCTACAAAAATCTTTGATAGCTCTAATGATGATAATGATAAAGAGTTAGTTGATGTTATTGAAGAGGAAAGTGAAGAGGAAGAAAAAGAAAAGAAATAAAAATATACAGAAATAATTGTACTTAGGCTATTACAGAATTTGTAATAGCCTATTTTTAACTAAAATAAAAAGTAACTATTCAATTAGTAAATTAATTTAAAAAACTTAAAGAATTGTGTAATTTATGAAGAGAAGTTAGATTAACTCAGCGAAATCGAATGCTAAAAAATACAATAAGTCGAAGACTTAACCCTTGCATTTTTAATGAGATAAGCTCGTAGTTAATCAACTTCTTGAAATATAAAACAATTCTTAGTTTTCTTTTTAAATCATTCTTGAAGTATAAAGTTAAATATAAGGGGGAGTTTATTTGGATTTTTCTTTAAAGCTTAAACAGGAAACAAAATTAATATTGACTCAAGAGATGAAAACATCTATGAATATTTTACAGATGTCCTCATCTCAACTAAAAGAGTACCTAGAAAAAGAGGCTGTTACTAATCCAGCCATTGAGATAACATACAATAACTATACATATAAAAGTTATAATCCTTCATCATCAGAGGATAATTTTTCTCCACTAGACCTTGTAAGTGAGGAGGAAACTCTTTTTGACTATTTAGAAGAACAGCTTGGCTATCTAAAAATTTCATCCAAAATAAAAAATATCTGCCTATTTATTGTCAACAACCTTGATGCTAGAGGTTATCTTGCTACACCAAAATTAGAGATAAAAAAACTTTTAAATATAAATAACCAACAGTTAAAAGAAGCTTTTGAAATTATCTATACCTTAGACCCAATAGGAGTAGGTGCAGAAAATTTAAAAGATTGTCTAAAAATACAACTTAGAAGTAAAAATATTATTGATGAGACTCTCTTCTCTCTTATTGATAACTATCTTGAGGAGATAGCCAGTCAAAATTTCTCTCTAATAGAGGAAGAGTTAAATATTACTAAAGAGGATATCTTAGATTATTTAGATTTAATCAGAACTCTTTCCCCTATTCCAGCTAGAGGATATGTAGTCAGCACTAGTAATAACTACATAGTTCCAGAAGCTAAAATAGAGATAAAAGACAATAAACTAACCTTTAAAATAAATGAGGAGCTTATTCCAAAGATAAATATAAATAGCTCCTATTCTGATAATCCCTCAGCTAATAAAAACTCCATTGCCAATGCTATCAATATAATGAAATGTCTAGAAAAAAGATATCAAACTCTTAATGGTATATTGGAGTTACTTATTATTAAACAAAAGGACTTTTTCTTTAAGGGAGAAAATTTTCTACACTCGCTTATTCTAAAAGATATAGCCAATGAACTTAATCTACACGAATCCACTATCTCAAGGGCTATCAAAGATAAATACCTAGACACTCCTCAGGGGATTATATCTATGAAATCTCTATTTGTAATTGACAGTAGCACTATTATAATTAAAAAGTTAATTGAGGAGTTTATCACTGAAGAAAATAAAAAAAATCCATTTTCTGATGAGAAATTATCACTACTTTTAAAGGAAAAAGGGTACTCTGTAGCTAGAAGAACTGTGGCTAAATATAGAGAGGAACTAGGTTTTGGTTCTACTAGAGAAAGAAAAAAATAAAATTGCTACAATTTAAGAAAACTAAGAATTGTTCCATATTCCAAGAAGTTGATTAACTAGAGCTTGTTGGACTAAAAACACAAAACTCGTTTCACTCAAACAATTGTGTTTTTTAGCGTCCCTCTTCGCTAAGTTAATCTAACTTCTCTTCATAAATTACACAATTCTTTGAGTTTTCTTTAGTAAAGATATATAATTAATCACTCTTTGTCACTCTTGATTTTTATATCTCTAGTATATTTCTTAAATTGAAATCAGGATAGAGAAAGAGTAAAGGAAAAGGAAAAAAATTTACTGTAATGAGCATTGCGTCAGCACCAGCGATTGGAAGTAAACTTTTTTCCTTTTGTATTATTAAATTATTTTATTTTTTTGATTTCAATTTAAGAGATGGCAACATTCTTATCTTTTTATAGGTACTCTTAAAATATACATTACATCAGAGGGATCCTTTTCAAAAGCTGGACCAGAAAGAATATGGACAATAGTATCCTCTCCTATCTCTCTTCCCTCTTTTTTCATCCACTCCACAACTTTTTCTACACTCTGTCCAATATCATCAAATTTACTCTGACATATCATACAAGCATACTTTTGTTTTGGATAGTGGCATCTCTTTTCATAATCTTCATAATTTTTTAAAAGTATCAATCTATTATAATTGTAAGTTTTTTTCTCTATCTCATCTTTTTTTATTGTAAATGCAAACATACCGACAGGAACCAAAGTTTGATTAGTAGCAATTAAAAAATTATCTATCTCTTTAAATGCTTTAGATATTCCGTCATACCCTTCACTATCATCAATCTCTGCATACACTCCCTTTATCTCCTCTTCTTCAATAAAAAATTTATCTATATTATTTTCTAAAGTTATGAGATATTTCATCTGAATAGCATTCTCTTTCAACTCTTTTTCTAAATTTTGGAGTCTTGCTATCTCCGATTGAGTTTGCTCTATCATCTTATTCATCAGCTCTAAAGTATGAGAGTAACTTACATTTTCTAAGTGACTTTTTATTTTAGCATTACTAAAACCTAACTTTTTTAGATGAACTATCATCTTAATAATAGGAATCTGAAAAAATCTATAATATCTATAATTGGTTTTTTCATCTTTATAATTTGGAGATATTATTCCCTCACTATCATAGTATCTCAAAGTTGAAATTGGTAAGCTAGTAATTTTTGATACCTCTCCTATTGTTAAATAATCTTTCATCTCTGCCCCTTTCATTCTATTTTTTTCTACTCAATATTTTAACTCTTTTTATAGCTCCTGTAAAGTCATCAATTAAATAATAAAATACAGGAATAACTATTAATGTTAACAGTGTTGCAGTAGAGAGTCCAAATACCACTACAAATGACATTCCCTTATACATCTCTGAACCCTCCCCATTACTAAACATAAGTGGTAGCATTCCAAGTACAGTAGTAAGTGTTGTCATAAGTATTGGACGAAGTCTTGTTCTTCCAGAAGTTATTATAGCTTTATTTTTACTATCTCCTGCCTCTCTTCTAAGATTGATAAAATCTATCAACACAATAGCATTATTTACAACTATACCAGCTAGCATTACAAATCCTACTGACACCATAGCATCTATACTTAGCCCAGCTCCATAGAGAGCATAGAAAGCTCCTGTAGTAGAAAGTGGAATAGAGAGTATTATTATAAATGGCATAATAAATGACTCAAATTGCCATACTAAGATAAAATAGATCAGGAATATTGCTATTCCAAAAGTATAGATTAATTGCTCACTCATCTCTGCCATATCAGCACTCTTACCACCATATCCATAGGTTACACTATCTGGTTTTCCCATCTCTTCTAAAGTTTCCACTATCATATTTTGTGCTGTTTTTAAATCTAGGTTATCATCAAGGTTAGCATATAATACTATTTTCTTTCTCTTATCTTTTTTCTCTAACTTAGATGGTCCCTCTTCTACTTTAAAAGTAGCTATATCTGAAATCTTTATATTTTTTCCATTAGGTAAAGTTATTCTAGAATCTAAAATATATTGAGTAGACTCTCTATATATTTGTTGAAGTTTTAATGTTACATCTATCTCATCATTATCACTGTTTATTTTTATTGGAACTCCACCTTGTATCTGTACCTGTATCATACGAGCTATATCACTGATTTTCAATCCATAGTATTCAGCTTTCTCTCTATCTATATAGAATTTCCCCTCTGGTTTTCCGCCTTCAAAAGAGGTAGTTACATCTTTTATTCCATCTATTTTAGATACTCTATCTTTTAATTCTGAAATTATAGCTTGAAGTTGTATCTCATTATCTGAATATAGCTCAAACTCCAAATCATATATTCCCCTCACTCCAAATTTATATCCTGGAGTTACAGTTATCTCCACATCTGGTATATCTACATAGACTTTTCTCAGCTCTCTTAGTATATCACTCATAGATTTATCTCTAGTAGTTTTCAATCCTCCATTGATATTTAAAATAGCTCTAGCTCCACTTCCAGAAACAGTAAAATCTTTTACAAAATCAAAACTTGTAACTCTCTCCTCTAAAATCTTAGCTATTCTATCTCCCTTATTTACATCAGCTCCAGATGGTAACTTTGCCACTACAGCAAATCTTCCCTCATCCACAGTAGGTATAAATCTTCCTCCTAATTTGCTTCCTACATATAACGAACCTAAGAAAAGTACTATCATTATTACCACAACTATTCCTCTTCTTCTCACTGCCCACTTAAGCAGTACCACATACCATTTTCTTAAAGATTTTAAGAATTTACCTTCCGAATTAAGATTTTTATTCTCATTCATTATCTTACTAGATATCATAGGTACAAAGGTAAGTGATATTACTAGAGAAGCTAACAATGAGTATGAGATAGCATAACACAGATTATTGAACTGCTCTTTAGCAAGCCCCTCTTGGAATACCAAAGGTAGAAAAGCTGCAACAGTAGTCAGTGTAGAAGCAAGTACAGGTAAAGCCATCTCCTCTGCTCCATCTCTAGCTGCTGCTACTCTATTTTTCCCTAACTCTGATATATGTCTAAATATATTATCTACAACAACAACCGAGTTATCTACTAGCATTCCTATTCCTAGAGATAATCCCATTAAAGACATCAGATTTAAAGTTATCCCTTGAGCATTTAATAGGAAAAATGTAAATATTACAGATATTGGAATTGCAGTAGCTATAATAAGTGTAGCTGATATACTTTTTAAAAATACAAAAAGTATTCCAGAAGCTAGTAAAAGTCCCATTATTCCACTAGACTGAACATTTTTTATAGAGTTCATTATAGTTATAGATGAATCAAACTCATAATTCATAACTGTATTGATAGGAAATGAGCCCTTAGCTTGCTCCATTACTTTTTTTACATTTTTTACTATTCCAACTGCATTTCCTTCATCTGTTTTAGAAACTATTACAACTATATTCTCCTTTCCATTTTTTCTACTTACAGAGCTTCTATCTTTAGGGGAGATTTTTATATCTGCTATATCCTTTAATTTTAAAATATGACCATCTCTATTTAAAAGTACTATCTCTTTAATCTCATCAGCTCTCTCTATCTCAGCTTCTACTTTGATTAAGTACTCTTTCTCTCCCTCTCTAAGTATCCCTCCTGGAATATTTACACTGGCACTAGCCATCTTGTTATATACATCCATAATACCTAGATTGTAGTTTTCTAATTTATCTGGGTCTACTACTACTGCTACCTCTTGCTCTCTTCCTCCAAATACCTCTATCTCTGATACTCCCTCTATTCTCTCTAGCATAGGTTTAAGAGTGCTTTCCACATAACTTCTCATCTCTACTAAATCCCCACCAGCCATAGAAAAAGTAAGAGCTGGAACATCAGAAGATGAACTTTTTCTTATTATTGGCTCATCCATATCCTCTGGGAATTTTTTTCTTATTTGATTTATCTCATTTTGTATCAAAGTTATTTTTGTTTCTACATCAGTACCATATTTAAATTTTACATATATCATTGAGGTTTCAGCTGTTGATTCAGAGCTGTACTCTGTTATTCCCTCAACATTAGGTAGTATCTCTTCTATTTTTCTAGTTATCATCTTATCCATATCAGACGGAGTTGCTCCATCCCACTTTACCCTTATTCTTACAGTAGGTCTATTTATATTTGGCATCATCTCCACTGGCATCTTTTTTAGTCCTAGATAACCAAAAAATATCATAGAGATTAGAAACATTATTGTAGTAGCTGGCTTTCTTATTGAAAATTCTGGTATCGACTTCATACTAATTCTCCTTTACCTTGTCATTATTATTTAATAGATATTGTCCCTCTACTACTACTCTATCTCCAGCTTTGTAATCTTCAAACTCTATTAGTTGCATATCTCCAATAGTTTCTTTAGGTGTTACTCTATATATTGTAGCTTTTTCATCTCTCACTATAGCTATATATGAGTATAAATCCTTTATCATAACAGCTTTAGTAGGAACAAAGATACCACTTACCTCTCCCTGTTCTAGATTTACTTTTGCATACATTCCCTTTAAAATTTTATTATCTCCATTATCCACTAATAATCTTAAAGAGTATTTTTTACTATTACTATCAGAGCTTAGATTTATCTCACTTATTACTCCATCTCTACTTATTCCAAGTTCCTCTATATATATTTTAGCTTTATTTCCTAGCTTACTATATTTTATATCATTTCCAGATACTGCTATATCCACTTCCATCTTAGAACTATCTACAATAGTTACTATCTCTTTTCCATTCTCTACTCTCTCATATTTTTTTACAAATAGATCTGTAATTACTCCATCTATTTTAGATATAACTCTCAATCTATCATAGTCATCTTTAGCTTTTAAAAATTTCCCTTCTGCTATTTTTAAATCTCCTTGAGCAGTTTCATATCTATTTTTTATAGCTAAATAATCATTTTCAGATATTATCTCTTTTTCATAGAGCTTTTTATATTTCTCAAAACTAATCTTCTCAGTTGAGTATGTAGATTTTGCCTTTAAAAGTTGCCCCTGTGCCTCAAAAAAACTTGCTTCTACATCTGCATTAGATATTTTTGCTATTACTTCCCCTTTTTTTACTCTATCTCCATTTTTAAAATATATCTCTTCAATATCCCCACCAGTAGTAGTTACTATTTTCATCTCCTGTTGAGGTTTTAACTCCCCATTATAATTTTTTATATTAGCTATAGTTTTTTCTTCCAACTTTATACTTTTTACTATTTTTATATTCTCTTTTTGAGTTGTAGTATTTTGTTTTTTCTCTCCACTACACCCAATAATAGTAGCTAAAATTAATAATATTACTACCTTTTTCACCATAATCCCCTCCAAGTATTTTCTGTTATAATCTTAACACAATTTATTCACAATGTAAATGAAAGATTTCAAGTGTAATATATTATTAATCTATTTTATTATCCATAATATATTGATTATAAAATTTATAATTTTCATTAAATATCACAATATCTTTTGAATAATAAAAAAGGAGATATATTTTACTTATTACAGCAAAACTCTCTCCTTTTTCTTTTATCTAATTAATTTTCATCCAAGAGATTCAATTAGAAAATATTATTTTTTCTTTTTGTTTTTTAACCTTTCAAGTAGTGCCTCATCTATTCCTACACTATCTTCTCTAGATATATCTGGAATAGTTCTCTCCATAGGAATTACTCCTATTGCCATCACTATCTCATATGGTAATGAAGCTCTAAAAGTCTTTAACATCTTTAACATATTGTCTACTTTATCTCCTGGCAATGATAATAAAAATATACAATCTGTTCCTGGCCATATTTGATTATTCTTATGTTTTAACTTCTCACTCCATACACTTTCAGCCTTCCTTTGCACTGTATACATATGAAAATGTATATCATCAAAGAAATCTTCAAGCATAGTTTTATGAGATTCATTGATGTAAATCATTATCAATTTATAGTTGTCAAATTTATTCATATGCTAATCCCCCTTACTATTCAGCAGATTTTCTATTAAAAAGCTTTTTCAATACTTTTCCTAACTTCTCTATAAAGTCCTCTACTAATGTAAATAGTATTGGGATAATTACTAGAGTTAGTATAGTTGAGAAACTTAATCCAAACATTACTGTTATAGCCATTCCTCTATAAATCTCAGAACCTTCTCCAATTCCTAAAGATAGTGGTAACATTCCTAATACTGTTGTCATTGTTGTCATTAGTATTGGTCTAAGTCTTGTTCTACAAGACTCTACTACTGCTTCTATTCTACCACTACCTCTTTCAATAGTCAACTGAATAAAGTCAATAAGTACAATAGCGTTATTAACAACGACTCCAGCTAGTAGGATAAGTCCAACCATTACCATTACATCCACTGGTTGTCCAAATACAACTAATCCTATTATTATTCCAATAAGTGATAATGGTACAGAACCTAATATAATAAATGGTAATAGGAAGTTTTCAAACTGTGCAGCTAGTAGTGCATAAATTAAGAAAATAGAAATTCCTAGTGCCATTCCTAGTTGTTGAGTAGAATCTTGTAAGTTTTCTGAATCTCCTCCCCATCTATATGAAACTGAAGCAGGTGGATTAGCTTCGTTAAATGCTTTTACCATTTGCTCTTGTAATCCTCTAATACCAACTCCACCATCATTAGCAGAAACAGTTACACTATAAATTCTATCTGTCTTATTGATCTCAGAAGAACCTTCAGCATAAATTACATTAGATATATCAGAAACCTTAACAAATTTTCCATCTCCTATTTTGATATTAATATTTTGGATATCATTAATATCTTTTCTCTTATCTTTAGGAAGTCTTACCATAACATCTATCTCTTCAGAACCAGTTTTTACTGTTACAGTATCTCCTCTATTTCCTCCAAGTATAGAGTAACTCATTATTTGTCCAACTGTTACAGGGTCTATTCCATAACTTCTAATCTTATCTCTATCTAAAATAATTCTAGCCTCTACGTTACCTGGATCAAGAGTTGATTTTACGTCAACTGCTCCTGGATATGATTTCATCTTATCTAATACAGCTTTTCCAACTGTTTTTAATTCTTCTAAGTTAGCTCCAACTATATCAAACTCCACATCTCTTGATGGACTTCTCATAGCAAAATCTTCTGATACACTTATTCTTGTATCTGGAATTTTTTCAACAATTGGTCTAATTTTATCAATAATTTCAAATGCTGAAATATCTCTTATATCTTTCTTTCCAATGTCTACGTTTACTGAAAGTAAATCATTAGTTACTACTGTAAAATAGAATTTTGTATTAGGTTCATTTTTTACAATTTCTTCAATCTGTCTAGCTATATATTCAGATTTATCTAAATCCAATCCTTTTCCAAGTTCAGCAACAATGGAGTATCTTCCTTGGTCTTGCTTAGGCATAAATTCTACTTTAAGCATTCCTCCACCTACAATAACAGTTAAAATAAATACAATAATTGTAATACCTAAAGTTTTTAATCTATTTACTAAAGCCCAATTTATAATTTTTAAATATGTACTTTTTACCTTTGTAAATATTTTTCCTTCAGCTGTAATATCTATTTTACTAGTTAAAAATCTACTTGCTAACATTGGAATTAATGTTAAAGAAACTAGTAATGCAGCTACGTTTGAGAATATAATAGAGTATGATAGATCTCTAAATATCTCTCTTGCAATACCTGGTATAAATAGTATAGGTATAAATACTACCATTGTTGTTAATGCTGATGCTATAACTGATAGTGTTACTTCTGTAGCTCCATTTTCTGATGCTTCCATTACTGGAGAGTGTAACTCTGTCATATGACGATATATATTATCCACAACAACAACGGAGTTGTCTGTAAGCATTCCTACCCCTATTGATAACCCCATAAGTGAGATTAGGTTAAGAGATGTTCCTGCTAATGCCAAGAAAGCAAATGTAAATATTATTGCAACTGGTAGAGCTGCAGAAACTAAAAATGTTGCTCTGATATTTTTTAAGAATACTAGTAATACTATTGTAGCTAACACAAGTCCTTGCACAGCATTACTAGAAACACTTGAAATAGATTGCTCTATATCTTCTGATGTATCTAGTAGTGTCTTATACTCTGTTCCAGGAGGCATTACTGATTTTAAACTATCTAGAGCTTTTATTGCTGCTTTATTTAACTCTATAGTACTTCCATCTGCAGATTTCTCAACAGCAACAACTATTGATTCCTTTCCTGATAAGAACCCTTTATCTGTAAAATCCTCTGTTGTTAAAACTATATCAGCTACATCCTTTAATTTTAATGTATTACCATTACTTTGAATAATCATATTTTCATATTCATCTATATAGTTTAACTCTCCCATAAATCTAGCAATTATATTTTTATTACCTGTTTTTACAGTTCCTAATGGTAAATTTTTACTAGACATCGAGATCAGATTATATAGCTCTACTGGAGATAAGTTATATGCTGCTAACTTATCACTATCAAATTGTATTTGTAACTGTTTATCTGGGTTACCAAATACATTTACTTGTCCTATCCCTGTTAAGCTTTCAAATTTAGGTTTTAAATACTCATCTATAAATGTACTTAATTCTCCTCTATTTGGTGCTGAGAACATCATTACCATTGTTAAGTTTCCTGCTCCAGCCTCTACCTTTCTAGCTACTGGAGTATCAGCATCATCTGGTAAATCATTAGTTATTTTTGATAACTCTCTTTGAATCTCTGTTGTTTTATCATCAGCATCTATTCCAAAGTTAAATTCTATAACTATTTGTGATTGCTCAAAAGAAGATGTTGATGAAATTTTATCTATTCCCTCAACGTTAGGAAGTATCTCCTCTATTTTTTTAGTAATCTGTGTTTCTACATCTTCAGCTACTGCTCCATTCCAAGTTGTAGTTACTGTAACAACTGGAATATCCATATTTGGAAGTAGCTCAGATTTCATTGTAAACATTGCCATAAGCCCAATAAACATAATGGAAATCATTACCATTGTTGTTGCTACTGGTCTACGTATTGACAAACCTGCTAGTGTCATCTATATTTCACCTCGTTAATTCTCGTTAATTTTATTTTGCTTGAGTATTTTCTTCTACTTTATCTCCCTCTTCAAGACCAAATACTCCTTTTACTACTATTCTATCTCCCTCTTTTATCTCGTTAGAAGATATTTGTGTATAAGGTAAGTTAGTAGCTCCTGTTTTTACCTCTATTCTAGTAGCTTTTCCATCTTCTACTTTGTATACATATGAAAGTAAGTTTCTTACAAATATAGCTTCATCATTTACTGATAATGCCTCTGTTTTTCCTGCTGGTACAGTTACAAATGAATACATTCCATCTTTTACTACTTTATCTTTATTATCAACAGCTACTTTTATTTTAAATTTCTTAGTATCATTTTCAGCTATTGGGTTAATCTCCACAATTTTTCCTGTTAAAGTTTTATCTATAGCTGGTACTTGTACTTGAACTTCTAATCCTAAATTAATTTCATCTAACCACTCTGCTGGGAATCCTACATAAGCTTCCATTGAAGTATCATCTATCACTGTAAATACTGTATCTGTAGCGGCAACTTTTTTACCAACTTTATCAAATAAGTTTCCTATTGTTCCACTTATCTCAGCTTTTCTATATAGTTTATCATAATCAGATTTAGCTGATTCATAGTTAGCTTTTGCTGACTCATAAGCTCCTCTTGCGCTGATGTAGTTATTTTCATAATTTACATACTCAAGGTATGAAACTAATTGTTCATCATATAGTTTTTTAAATTTTTCATAGTTATTTTTAGCTATTTCCATAGAAGCTTTAGAAGCTGCATAATCAGCCTTTGATGTGAAATAAGCTGACTCAGTAGCACTATCAGATAGTACCATTACTAATTCACCTTTTTTTACTTTATCCCCATTTTTCTTTAATATTTTTACTATTGTTCCACCTTTTTCAGTTTGATGGTTAATCTTATCTTTAGGTTCAAGAACAGCATCACTTCTAAAGATTTGATTCATTGTTCTTGTTTTTACTCCCTCAGTTACAACATATTTAGCAGGTTTTTCTATTACTTTTGTTTCTTCCTCTTTTCCACAACCTACTAGTATTAGCATCAATACAAATACTAAATATTTAGCTTTTTTCATCTTTTTCCTCCTGATAGTCTATTTCATTTTTTAAATTAACATACTTCTATATTTTTCAAAAGCATATAGATAATCAATAACTACTTGATTGTATGCTACTTTAGCTTCTCTTAATTGTGTTTCTGAAGCTAAGAAATCTATAGTAGAGATTAAACCAGCAGTATATTTTTCCTTATCTATCTTATAGTTTTCCATAGCAGCTTCTAAAGCTCTTCCCTTAGAATCTCTATCTTTTTCCATTCTAACTAGCTCTAAATACGCATCAGTTACATTTATATCAATAGTATCTTTTGATATTTTTTCTCTTAACTCTTCTTGTTCTTTAGCTATTGCTGCAGTTTTATATGTATCGTAGTTTTTTCCAAATTCAAATACATTCCACGTTACTTGAACTCCACCTCTCCACTCAGCATCATCCATTGTAGCATTATATTTTCTTCTATCAGAATCTACACCATAACTAGCAAAAGCGCTAACTTGAGGTAACATATCTGCTCTAGCAACTTTTCTTTGAGCATCAGCCATATCTACATACTTATTAGCTACCATAGCATCTATACTCTCTGTAAGAGCTTGATTCAAATCAGCTTGGAAATCAATATTTCTACTTAAGTACATAGGAACATCAAACTCTACTACTGTTAAATCTTCAGTCTTAGGTAATCCCAATTTTAATTTTAAATTTTCCTTTTGAACTGTAATTTGATTTTGAGTTCCTATAATTTGAGAGTCTACCTCTAACATAGAGTACTCAGTTTTTAATAGATCAGCTTTAGTAATAAGTCTTAAATCTAATTGAGCTTTTTGTTTATCATAAGTAGCTTTTAACTCCTCTTTAGATGACATAAGAGCTTCTAAATCTTTTTCACTCTTCACTATATCAGAGTATATTTGAATAGTTTCAAGTCTTACATCTCTCTGAGAACTTAAATACATAAGGTTAGCAACGCTTTTATATGCTTTTGCATATTGAATACCACCTAAAATAGCTCCCCCTTGAAAGATTGGCTGAGAAATAGTTATCTTTTGAGTATATCCACCTTTAGCTTCCACTTCTCTAGAACCATTTTTTTCTAATCTGTGATTTGGTCTCTCTTCTGCAGTTATTTTTCTATCATACTCACTTCTAGTATATGAACCAGTATACACAACACTTGGTAGTGCATTTTTAAATGCTATCCCCACATTTAATTTAGCTGTTTCTACATCTCTTTGAGATATTTGCATCTCTTTACTGTTATCTAATGCCATTTGAATGGCTTGGTCAAGAGTTAGCTCTCTTGCAAAAACTGAACTACTTAAAAGTAAAAGTAATCCTAAAGTTTTTTTCATAACTTACCTCCTAATATGTTAAAATTTTTAAAATACTTTTTGAAATTATTTCTATATTTCTTTCAAAATCTTCTGTTTGATATTTTTTCTTTACCTCTTCTATATCAGTAATAAATTGATTACTTTTTTCTGAGAAAAAAAGAGTAAAAGTTTTATAATTAGAGATAATATTATTTAACATTTTAGAGTAAAACTTTATATCCTTTCTCTCTATTTTTATCTCTTTTGGATAGGCTAATATTATACTCTCCATCCTTTCTATTATAACTTTTTCCAATTCCTTTAGTAACATCAAAGTCTTTTCATCTAAAGAAGCTACATTTCTAAAAAGATTAACTAACACTAAATTCTCTTTCAACTTTTCATCATCTAATTTTATTCTAGTTCTTACTAAACTTTTTATAGTATTTTCTAAAGACTTTCTCTTATCTAATTTAAACTCATTTTTTCTTTTTGCTATTACCTCTTCAAGAATATAATCAATTACTAAATTTTTACTTTTAAAATATGTATAAAAACTTCCCTTAGCTATCCCAGCTTCATTAGTAATATCTTCTACAGATATATTCTTATATCCCTTTTCTAAAATAACTTTTTTAGCTGAGGATACTATTAATTCCTTTTTTCCCACCTCTCTCATCTCCATATTACAATCTATCTTAACTTAAATATTATAAACCATAAAGTGACTTGAGAGTCAATATTTTTTATAAAAAAATTATTGTAAATTTCGCAAATTTTCTGTCTTTGTCATATGTAAAACTATATTTTAAGTTTAAAGCTTCCAATAAATTTTTTACAATTGATAATCCCAATCCTGTTCCACCATACTTTCTATTCCGAGAGCTATCTATTTTATAGAAAGGATTAAATATTTTTTCTATAACCTCATCTGATATAGTATCAGCACTATTTTCTATTACCAAACTATTATCTCTTAGATATATTCCTAGCTTTTTCTCATCATTCATATAAGTTAAAGCATTGGTTAGTAAGTTATTTAAAATTATATTAAATATCTTTACATCTGTTTTTATTTCCAAATCTTCTAGCTCCAATTTTAAATCTACTTTTTTCTGCTCTATATCTAAAGAGTATTTTTTTAATCCAAATTCTATAACTTTTTTCATATTTATTTTTTCAAATGTAGGTTTTAAATCTTTAAATTCAGATTTTAAATAACTATTTATATCTTTTACAAGTTTATCAATAGACATAGCCTCGTTATAAATAATTTCATATATTTTTTCTTTTTCAGTTTCTTCTATAATTCCATCTTGTAGAGCTTCTATATATCCATTTATTATTGCTACTGGTGTCTTTAATTCATGCCCTATTGCTCTCATAAAAGTCTTCTCTGTTTCTAAGAGCTTTTCTTTTTCCTTCAACTCGATTTTTAGTTTATCATTTAAGCCATTTAACTCTTCAATATTTTGTTTTAATTTAGATGCCATCTTGTTGATATTATTTCCTAAACTTTCCAACTCATTTTTAGATTTTATATCTACTACCTCTGTAAAATCAGAATTAGATATTTGGGCAGAAACTTTTTCTAATATTTCTATTGGTTTAGAAAAATTTTTAGAAATAATATATGAGCCTATTAAGAGAAGTGGAATAATAAAAAGAGTATACTGTTTATAAATTCCTATCATTATTCCAGTAACTACTTTTGGGACTATACTCTCTCCAATGACTGCTACTATTTCATGGTCTGAAATTTTCTTAATTAAAAAGAAATGGTTTGTTAAAGAGGATAATTTTACAGTTTTTATACTATATTCATTTAACTCCATTTTTCTAATATCAATTTTCATCTCTGTTCTACTAAAAAACTTAAAAAAGTCTGAACTTCCACTTTTTTCATTTAAATTTATATATCTTAAGTGTACATCTAACTTACTTTCACCATATTTTATATCCTGCTTACCAATTTTTTTTAATTCTGTAATATCTATATTTTCAGCAACTTGGATCAAGGCACTTCTTTTTTCTTCAACAATATATTTATCTACATAAAAAAAATTAAAAGCATATATTAAGGCTAAAGGTAAGTAAGCTGCTAAACAAAAGTAAAGAAATATCTTATAAAATATTTTTCTCATCAATATAACCTCACTATAAATCTAATTTATATCCTATTCCTCTAATTGTTTTTATAGCATTTTTTCCAATTTTTTTTCTAAGATTTTTTATATGAGTATCTATTGTCCTATCATCTCCAAGGAAATCATATCCCCACACTTCATTTAAAAGTTTTTCTCTACTCAATGCTATCTTATTATTTTTTATAAGATATACTAATAAATCATACTCTTTTGGTGCTAGTTCTATTTCACCTTTTGAATTACTAACACTATGTGAAGTATCATTTATTACTAAATCTCCTATCTCTATTATAGATTCCACCATATTATTAGTCTTTCTTAATAAAGACTTTACTCTAGCTAATAATACCTTATTATTAAATGGCTTAGTAATGTAGTCATCAGCTCCCATTTCAAACCCAAATACTTCATCTTCACTATCATCTCTAGCTGTCAACATAATAACTGGTGTCTCTGTATATTTTTTTATCTCTCTTAAAATACTCCATCCATCTTTTTTAGGTAACATTACATCTAGTATTACCAAGTCAAAAGGTTTTTCATAAAAAAGTTTTAATCCCTTTTCTCCATCCTCTGCTTCACTTACTTCATATCCCTCTTTTACTAGATACATTCTCAAAATGTTTCTTATCTGCTCTTCATCATCAACAATTAGTATTCTCTTCATATAAAACCCCTCCAAACCTTAATTTCTTTATTCACGACTTAGTATATATGATGAATGTGAACAAAATATGAATAACTATTGATATGAATATTATATTTTATTACACTTAACTTGTCCAGTCTTTCAACATTTTTTATTCTTTTTTCCCTTCATATGTTATAATAAATTATATAAAAAATAAAAGGGGAATTTATTATGAAGCTATACAAACAAGTTCAATTAAACTATTTTTTTAAAATATCTACACATGCTTTTTTATTATCTATTCTTTTTTCCATATTAGCACTTTGGTTCAATGATATAAAAATAACTATCTCTATACTATTTTCAAGTAGTATAAAGGTATTTTTAGGAATTTTACCTATTATATTTTTAAAGCAAAAAAACTTTCTGTTTAAAGATGGTCCTTTAAAATCTAGTTGCCTTATCCTATATTATCTCCTTATTGTACCTATTGTAGATATTTTTTTAGAACTTTCTGAAATAGACAAAGAGTTAAAATATTTTTTTTACTTTCTATCTTTTATAAACGTATTACTTTTAATAACTTCACATATAATGTTACTAAAATATGTTTTTACTGACTTTTTTAAAAGAAAAAGGCAGATTGTTCCCAATGATATTACTATCATTATCACTACGTATATTACTCTTGCTATAAGTTTTGGTTTAGTTTACACCATTATAAGTTTTTTCAGTGATGATATAGCTTTTAATAATATTCCTAAAACATTAGAAGAGTTTGAATTTTACTTTAGACACATATACTTTAGCTTTATTACTATTACAACTATTGGCTATGGAGATATATATCCTCTTACTACCATTGGACAATTTCTTGTTATGATAGAAGTTATTACTGGAATGATTTTAACTAATGTTATCCTTGGATTAGTCATAGGCTCTGGTATTTTTTACTTTAAAAATAGATAATTTTTTATATACATATAAAAAGAGCACTTCTCATAAAGATAAGTGCTCTTTTAGTTTAATTTTTTTACTCTTACATTAAACTTTTAACATGATCTACTCTACTTTTAGCCTCTACCTTTTGCATTACATAGTTATTTGGATACATACTTTCTACATTTCTTAATATTCCCTCTTTCTCCTCTGTTGGAATATCAGAGTTATTTATATAATCCACCATCTCTATATAAGCCTTTCTTTGCATATTTGCATATTGATTTCTTTGTGAAAAATCAGAATCTTGATAGAATTTATTTATATTTCTTTCTACCTCTATTGGAACTATTGTATCACTGCTTGCATATGCCATAGCTGATAATAGTACTCCTACTAATAATATACTCTTTTTCATAAAAATTACCTCCTATATCTATTCTATATGTTTTAATTCTATCCCAAAATATTATTATTTTTATGAAGTAATTCTGTCTTTTTATTCTAATTATTTAATATTATCCACCACATAAATAACATATTTTTAAATTGAAAATATATAGAAAAAGAGCCCTAACAAAATTGTTAGGACTCTTTTTAAAGATAAGTTTTATAAATTAATCATTCTTACTACCAATTATTAAAATGTTGTTTTGAATCCTGCCCAAGCAGTTGGTTGCCATCTCCAGTTAGATGCTGAGTGTCCATTATCAACTGTCCAGTCTCTATACTCTGCTCCAGCTGCTGCATATACAGTCATATTTTCTGTTACAGCATAGTTAGCTTGAAGATATGGTAATGCATATAGAGAATATTTACTATCATCTGTTCCTAAATTATCTCCATCAGCTGATCCAAATTTTTTCTCTTGAGACCAAGTATAAGGATCATAACCTCCTTCAAATCCAAAGTCTAGAGAGAAGTTTCCATTTGTATAAAGATTAGTTGTATTATAGATATAGAATTCCATATCTATTGTAAAGTTTTTATCCTCCATATCATTTCCATTATTAAAAGCTTGATCTTGTCCATAGAAGTTTTGAGTAAAGTATAAGTTAAACTCTGTTGAGAATCCCCATGGTAATGTATGCCAAGTATATACATCAAATCCTACTTGATTTGAATAGTCAGAACTGTTATCATCAGACCAAGTATATCCTACTTTTGGAGCTACTACAAAGTAATCAGTTTTGAACATATCATTGTTAAACATATAATCAGCAAAATCAAATCTTGCTTGATACTCTACATTTTGATTAGTATCATCAGCATTATTTTGATAGTGTACTCTTGATGTTAAATCAACTTTAGAATCTCCTAAATATCCATGATCATAGAAATATCTTAATCTTGTTTCAGTATTATTTTGATATTTAGTATCTCCTTCTTCCTTATTTTCATCTAGCGTATTATATCCTCTAATTCTCCATTCTAAATTTTGTTTTTCAGTCATATTGATATTACCTTGGAATTGAATTCTTGAATATTTATTATTTTTATTCCAAGCATCTGTAGTTGGAGCTGTTCTTTCGTTTCCTTCAGTATCTCCATAGTATCTGTATTGTAAATCTACATAACCATTAGGTCTGAATCCTTCTTCTTTGTCTCTATAGACAATAACTTCTTTTTCTACAATTTGTACTGGAGCTTCTTCTACTACTACTGGAGCTGGTACAACTTCTTTTGCTTGTGCCATAGCTGCAACTGCTAAAAATGCACCTACTAATAACATTGATTTTTTCATAAAAATACCCCCTAGTATTTATTTATAATAAACTGCTAAACAGTTATTGACATTGAAGATGATAACCTTAATTTTGGGAGAATATAGATTATCATCTTGTGGATTTTGGTTAAGATAATTATTATAAGGATTAGCACACTTATAACCTTTTTCTATGATTGTAGTATATACCCTAGTATTGATATTTTTATGTAATTAACTTGTATTTTTTTGTTTTTTCCAACTTTTTAATTTCATAATTTCATCATCTTTTTCATAATAAAATTTCTATATTTTTTCTGACATACTTAGGACACAATAAAATAGTATCCTTTTCTTATAATAAATACAGAAGGGAAAAAACATGAAAAAATTATTTTTAATTACTATTTTATCTATTAATTCTATTTTATCATTTGGAGATTACTTAGATACTCCAAATTATAAATATTTAAAAACATTTTTAAAAGAGGAACAACAAGATATTTTTAATAATCTTATGAAGGATTTGGATTTTACTATCACTAGTTTAGAGCAGAAAATTAATGATTCTAAAAATGAAAAAGAAAAACAAAATTTAGAAACTAAATTGAATGAAGCAATAAGAGAAAAAGAAAAATTAGTGAAAAACCTTAATATAAATATAATTAAATATCCAAAACGTTATACAGAAAAAGCTTTAGAATTAAATAAAAATATAAATGAACTTATTAGCTCTTATTCAGAAAAGGAGGAAAAATAAATGCTTTTACTTATTATCATATTATTATTCTTTATTCTTTTTAGAAAAAAATGTTCATGTGAAAATTCCACCTCAAATAGTAACATCCTTTGGATTATACTAATTATCATAATAATACTTTATTTAGTAGAACATTTTTTCCATATTCCACTACCATTTTTACACAGATTACATTTTCATCATTTCCCAAGATTTTTTTAAAACAATATAAAAACTACACCTTTTATCTTAATCTAGATAAAAAGTGTAGTTCTTTTTATTTGTTATATTATATAGGGTAGCTATTTATCTTTTTCAGACATTATAGCCCCAACTCCAGCTCCTAAACCAGCTCCAATTACAGTACTTGTACCACTGCCACCAATAACATGTCCAGCAACAGCTCCAACAGCTGCTCCTGTTGCTACATTTTTCTCAGTACGTGTACATGCAGTTATTCCTAACAATGCTACTAAAATTCCCAAAACTATTAATGTCTTCTTCATAGAAACTACCTCCTTCTCTAGTTTTATTTCTTAATATATTATACAATATATTCCTAGAAAGTAAATAGTCTCCACTTAATAACTCAAAACTATTAATATTCTTAAGATAATTTTTTAGTCATTATCTCTGTAACTAAAGTAGGATTTGCCTTTCCTTTAGAAAGTTTCATTACTTGCCCTATTAGCCCTTTAATTACTCTTGGCTTTCTTCCTTCGTCAGAGTTTTTATAATCCTCTACCATCTTAGGATTATTAGCTATTACCTCATCTACCATAGCTTCAATAGCACCAGTATCTGCTACTTGCACCATTCCTTTTTCTTTTACAATTACTTCAGGAGCTCTCTCATCAGTAAGTTTTATCTCAAATAACTCCTTAGCTATCTTAGTAGAGATAGTTCCTTTCTCTATAAGAGCTATTATCTCTCCTAGATGCTCAGCAGATATAGAGAATTTTTCTATATCTATATTTTTCTCTTTTAATATTCTCATAACATCTGTCATTATCCAGTTAGCACTTAGTTTTCCATTTCCAGAAGTTTTAGCAACTTTCTCAAAATAATCAGCTAACTCTATATCTTCACATAGAATATTAGCATCATATTCAGGTAATCCATAGTCATTTATAAATCTAGCTAACTTTTCAACTTTAGATTCTGGCATAGTTTGTCTAATAGCTTCTATCTCTTCATCTGTGATAACAAGTTTTAATAAGTCTGGCTCTGGGAAATATCTGTAGTCCATAGCCTCCTCTTTACTTCTCATTACCTTTGTAGTTTGAGTTTCTTCGTCCCAAAGTCTTGTTTCTTGGTCTATTTTTCCACCATTCTCAATAGTTTCTATCTGTCTACTTATTTCATAATCAATAGCTCTAGCAACAGCTTTAAATGAGTTTAGATTTTTTACCTCTACTCTTGTTCCAAAAACTTTTGATCCTTTTTCCATTACAGATATATTAGCATCACATCTAAGTGAACCTAATTCCATTGATACATCACTGATACCAGTATATTTTATTACACTCTTTAAAGTATTAAGATACTCATAAGCCTCTTCAGAACTTCTCATATCTGGCTCTGATATTATCTCTATTAATGGTATAGATGCTCTATTGAAATTTATTAGTGACTCATGCTCAGCATGTATAGATTTTGCAGCATCTTCCTCTATTTGTAATTTTGTAATTCCTACTTTTACCATTCTTCCAGAATTTAATTTAAACTCTAGATATCCTTTTCCAGCATAAGAGTTATCAAATTGAGTAATTTGATAGTTCTTTGGAGTATCTGGATAGAAATAGTTTTTTCTATCAAAACTACTCTCATTATTTATTTTACAATTAAGAGCAAGTCCAGCTTTTACTGCATACTCTACTACTTTTTTATTTAGTTTTGGCAATGCCCCTGGGTGTCCTAAACAGATAGGACAAGTATGTGTATTTGCTTCAGCATTGTCATAGTCAGCACTACAACCACACCAAACCTTTGTTCCAGTTTTTAATTGTAGGTGGACCTCAAGCCCGATTACTGATTCCCATTCTCTCATATCTTTTCTCCTTTTCTCCTAGTCTAATTCAGGAAGCTCCCATTCTCCTCTTACTTTTTCAAAAGCTGAACCAGCTTTAATTAAATCTCCCTCTCCAAAAGGTTTTCCTAGTAGTTGAATACCTACTGGTAATCCTTGTGCTTTTCCAGCTGGAATAGAGATTCCAGGTATACCAGCAAGGTTAGCAGAGATTGTAAAAATATCTTCTAAATATAACTCTATTGGAGTCTTTTTATCATCTAATCTAAAAGCTGTACTTGGAGATACTGGAGTAAATATTACATCTACATTTTCAAATGCTCTATCAAAATCCTCTTTTATTTTAGCTCTTACCTTTTGAGCTTTCTTAAAGTATGCATCATAGAAACCAGCACTTAAAACATAAGTTCCTATCATTATTCTTCTTTTTACTTCATCTCCAAATCCTTCGCTTCTTGAGTTTACGTATAGGTCATTGATGTTTTGGATATTTTTACTTCTATATCCATATCTTACACCATCAAATCTAGCAAGGTTAGAACTTGCTTCTGCTGGAGCTATTACATAGTAAGTAGGTACAGCATATTTTGTATGTGGTAGAGATATCTCTACTATCTCAGCTCCCAAAGTGATAAATTTCTCTATTGCATCTTCCATTATTTGTCTTACTTCTGGATTTATTCCATCTATAAAGTACTCCTTAGGTACTCCTATTTTCATTCCTCTTATATCTTGATTTAAAAATTTTGTATAATCAGGTACTTCACAATTTACAACAGTAGCATCATAGTCATCTGCCCCAGCTATTACATTCATAGTTAGAGCAATATCTTCTACTGATTTAGCCATAGGTCCTATTTGATCAAGAGATGAAGCAAAGGCAATAAGTCCATATCTTGATACTCTTCCATATGTAGGTTTCATTCCTACTACTCCACAGAATGAAGCTGGTTGTCTAATACTTCCTCCTGTATCTGAACCTAAAGATATGTATACCTCTTGAGCGGCTATTGAAGCTGCTGCTCCTCCACTACTTCCTCCAGGAACTCTTGTAGCATCCCAAGGATTTTTAGTTAAATGGTGGAAAGATGTCTTTGTTGTACTTCCCATAGCAAACTCATCCATATTAGTAATTCCAATTATTATAGCATCTGCCTCTTTTAGTTTTTTTACAGCAGTTGCATCATAGATTCCTTCATAGTTTCCCAATATTTTTGAACAAGCAGTAGTGATATCTCCCTTTGATACCATATTATCTTTTATAGCCACAGGTACTCCAGCCAATGCTCCTACTTTTTCTCCTCTAGCTATTTTCTCATCTAATATTCTAGCTTCTTCAAGAGCTTTTTCTTTTCTTAAATGTACAAAACTTCCTACTTTTCCCTCTACTTTTTCTATTCTTTCAAAAGTTTCTTTTACTAACTCTTCTACTTTAACCTCTTTATTTAAGATTTTTTCTCTTATCTCAGAGGCAGTTAATTTATATAAGTTTTTCATATAGAAAAATTCCTCCTTAATATTTTCTCTACTCTCCTACAACTTTTGGAACTATAATAGCACCATCTTCTCCATCTGGAGCATTTTTTAGTGCCTCTTCCACAGTAAGTGATTCTCTTACACTGTCATCTCTTAAGTTATTTACGTGAGAGTTTACCTGTGATAGTGCTGATACCTCTTCAGTTTCTACTTCATTTAACATATCAATATACCCAAGAATATCATTTAATTCCACTTGGAATTTTTCAATCTCTTCAGGTTGAAATTTTAATCTAGCAAGCTTTGCTATTTTTAAAACCTCTTCTCTTGTTAGTGCCATCTTTTTCCTCCCTTTAATTCTCTATTCAAGAATAACTTTCTTTATAAAAGAAAATTAAGAATTGCTCCATATTCCAAGAAGTTGATTAACTATGGCTTATCTCACTAAAAATGCAAGGGTTAAGTCTTTGACTTATTGCATTTTTTAGCGTTCGATTTCGCTGAGTTAATCTAACTCCTCTCCATAAATTTCACAATTCTTAGAATTTTCTTAGTTAAAAAGTGAATCTTCGTTATTCTGAATTATCCTTAAATATTTCATTTAATTATACCATACTTTTATAAATTTGCTAATAATTTTATAATGAGTATAAATATTTTACTTCACTCTCTGTAAGCTCTCTATACTCTCCTACCTTTAATTTTCCTAAAGATAATTTTCCTATTCTCTCACGTCTTAATACAAGTACAGGAGTATTTACAGCTTCTAACATTCTTCTTACCTGTCTATTTCTTCCCTCTCTAATAGATACCATAAGTTCACTTTTACCTCTCTCTCTAGAGATAAGTTTTACATAGGCAGGAAGAGTAATTCCATCTTCTAACTCCACTCCATCTTCTAATTTTTTTATAGAGCTATCTTTTATCTCTCCAAGTACCTTTACATAGTACTCCTTATATACTTCTGAACGAGGATGTATCACTCTATTAAAAAGCTCTCCATCATTTGTAAGTAGTATAAGTCCTGTTGTATTATAGTCTAATCTTCCTATTGGAAAAATTCTCTCTTTACATTTTACTATATCCACTACTGTTTTTCTTCCTCTATCATCTTTTGCAGAGCTAAGTACTTCTAAAGGTTTATTTAACATATAGTATACTTTTTTCTCTATATCTTTAGAGATTTTTTTCCCTTTTACCTCTATTATATCCTTATCAGTTACCTTTACTCCAGCACTGATTACCTCTCCATTTACTCTTATTTTTCCCTCTTCTATAAGCTTGTCTATCTCTCTTCTTGAGCCTACACCTAAAGAAGCAAGGTACTTATTTATTCTAATCTCTTCCATCTTCGCTACTTCCTTTTACTTCAAAATAGTTAGGTAACTCCTCTATACTTCTTATTCCAATATAACTTAAAAATTTATCAGTTACCTCATATAGATTTGGTCTACCAACTGCCTCTTTTTTCCCACAAACCCTAACAAATTTTTTCTCTTCTAAGTTTTGAATAATTCTATCTACAGACACCCCTCTTATAGCTTCTATCTCACCTTTAGTTATAGGTTGACGATAAGCTATTATAGAGAGAGTTTCTAGTGCTGCTCCTGAAAGTTTTTTAGGCTTACTCTCCTGCTGGAAAAAATCATTGATTATCTCTCCACAGATGGGATTTGTAGCAAGGCTTACTACCTCTCCATCAATCTCTATATTTATTCCTGTTTCCCTTCTATCATTTTTTAATTCTTCTAAGATTTTCAACATCTCTTCTAATGGTATAGAGAAAAATTTACAAAGCTCTCTTATCTTTACTTCATCTCCACCTAAAAGTAAAATTGCTTCTATCTTATTTTTAATTTCCATATCTCTCCTTATTCTCTGCTGCTATAAAATAAAGATACAGTAACTCTCCATAGATTCCAGCTGGATTATCTTTGTCTGGATAAATATCTGGTATTATATAGTAGTCATTTCTTCTAATATAAGTTTCTAAGTTAGCAAATAAAACATTTGCTAAATCTCTCTCTCCATTTTCATATAATTTTATTATAAAATCTAAATTATAACCTAAATCTATTCTCTCTTCTCCTTTAGGTTTTAATAATCCATAAAATCTATTATAATACTTTTTATAATCCTCTTTAAGAATTTTTAATTGCTTTTCCTTTGGAAGAAAACTCATAAATCTTATATTTTTATAATAGCTCTCACTAGATTCCTTTCTTATTTTCAAGCCATCATCTAACACATAGTTTCTATTGATATAATTTAGTAACAATTTTTTCTTAGCTAATATAAAATCTCTCTTTTCAGCAAATTCAGGTCTATTTTCTATATTATTTATCAACTCATAATACCAATAATAGTTATTTATATTATCCCTTATATTAATAATCTCTTCATTTTCCTCTTCTAAATATCCCAATATTGATTCTACTTCTGGAATTATTTTCTCATTTAAAAGTTTTGGAGCTAAATAATCTCCACTTACATTTAAATATTTAAAAAGGAAAGTATAATAAACAACTTTTTGATTTTCGCTTTTTTTACTATATAAATCTTCTAAAAACTTACTAGGATTAAAATTTTTATCATATTTACTAGTTAAGTAATATAGCTTCATCTTAGTATTTAAACTCTCATCACTTGTATTATAAGAGATTTGATTAGGAATAACTGCTCTTGAAACCATTACCTCTAAATTTCTTAGCTGGTTAAAAAAGTTATTTCTTCTATCTAAAAACTTTATATTACTATTTACATTTTCCCAATATGCTAACTCTTTAGATAAGACCTCAGTTCCTTCCTCTTTTTTATCTTCTTCAAAATCTCTATAAAATTTTACTACAAACTCTATCGGCTTATTATAATCTACATTATGAATAATATAGTACATATTATCATCTTGATATTTTTTAATTTTTCCTTCAACTTTTTCTAACATCAATTCTTCTATGACAGAATCTCGTGCTATATAAGTCTCTCCCTTATAGTTTTCCGATTTGAAGTAAAATCTATCATATCCATATGAGTCCTTACTCTCATTATACTCAACATATTTATTATCATATTGTGGTGCTATTCTAAAAGCAAAATCAACCTTTCTATTATCCTTTAGAAAATTTACAAATTCCACTACAAAATACAATTTATCTTTTTCTATCATAGATGGAATTATATTTACTGTAAGATATTTTCCATCTATGTTATAGTTTAATTTTAATATATTAGTCTGTGGTATCAGATTAGCACTTTCAAAATATTTATTAACTGAGATGACTTTCTCTCCATCTAATATCAACTTTCCCTCTATTCTTGATATATCTATCCCTTGGAAAATATCTCCTCTCATATAATGAATACTATTATAACTTTTATCATAAAAAAGAACTATCTCACTATTACTAATGAGATAGTTAGCATATGAAAAAATATGAATTATCATAAATAATATTATAAATTTTTTCATATATTCCCTCTTTCTAAAATTAATAATCACTCTCTGGAGAGATTAATACTTTCTTATAAACATCAAAATTCTTAAGTAGTACTTGTATTCCATTTATTACAGAATTTAATGGATCTTCTGACACAGTTACATTTAGATTTAAATTTTCAGATATTTTCTTATCTATACCTCTTAAAAGAGCCCCTCCTCCTGTTATATAAAGTCCTTTTCTTTTAATATCTGAAGATAATTCTGGTGGAGTTTTTTCTAATATTACTTTTACCTCTTCTATTATTTGTTGAACTAAATCTCCAAGAGCTTCTACTATCTCAGAGGAACAGATTTTTATATCTCTAGGAAGTCCATTTAAAGCATTTCTTCCACTTATCTCAATACACTCTTCCTCTTCTAAATCCATAACAGCTCCTATTTTTTTCTTTATCTCCTCAGCTGTTCTCTCTCCTATTAATAAATTATGTTTTTGTCTTACATAATCTATAATTGTAGTATCAAATCTATCTCCTGCCACTCTAAATGATGAAGTTTTTACTATTCCTCCTAAAGATATTACAGCTATTTCAGAAGTTCCTCCTCCTATATCAATGATAAGATTTCCCTCTGGTTCAAATATATTTAATCCTATTCCAATAGCTGCTGCCATAGGCTCCTCTATCAAGTACGCTTCTCTTGCTCCTGCTTCTCTAGTTACATCTATAACAGCTCTCTTTTCTACTTGAGTTACTCCAGCAGGTACACAGATTATTACTCTTGGGCTTGCTAACCCTTTTTTAGGATTTGCTTTCTTTAAAAAATTTCTTATCATTCTTTCAGTAACTTCATAATCAGCAATAACTCCATTTTTTAAAGGTCTTATTGTCTGAATATTTCCAGGTGTTCTACCAAGCATAAGTTTTGCTCTCTCTCCCACTTCAAATACATCTTTTGTTTTTAGATTTAAAGCTACTACTGAAGGCTCATTTAAGATTACCCCTTTATTTTTTACACAGATCAATGTATTTGATGTCCCTAAGTCTATTCCTAAATCCTCTGAAAATATTCCTAAAAATTTATTAATTATCTTTTTCATTTTTCACCTCTGACTATATTCTTTCAATATCTTTTAGTTTTATTCCTAATTCATTTAATCTTTCCATAAATCTTTCTATTGGAAATCCCATTACAGTAAAGAAATCCCCCTCTATCTTTTCTACAAATATTGAACCTTTATCCTGTATCCCATAAGCTCCAGCTTTATCCATAGGCTCTTTACTAGCTATATACCATTCTATCATCTCTGAAGATAGCTCTTTAAAGTAAACCTTTGTAATAGCCACATCTTTTATACAGATATCTTTAGATTTATTTATAAAAGAAAATGCTGTTATTACATTATGACTTCTATTTGACAACCTTTGTAATATTTTTTTAGCTTCCTCTTCATCTTTAGGTTTTCCTATTATATCTCCATCTACCTCTACTATAGTATCTGCTCCTACTACATACTCATTTGGATATTTTTTTGCTACAGCTTCCACTTTTTTATAAGCAATATCTTTTATCTTTTCTACAACCTCTACCTTATCACTTACTTCTTCTATATCTTCACTTTTTATCACTAAATTAAAACCTATATTTTCTAGTATCTCTTTTCTCCTTGGAGATTTAGATGCCAATATCATCCTTTTCTTCCTCCCTTGCTTGTCTCTCTTTTTCCTCTATCCATTTTATTATTCTCTCTTGCTCTTCTAATGCTTCTCTATTTCTTTTTATCTCTCTTCTTTCCTTTTCAGCCATTATTATTTTTCCAATAATTTTTCTAATAGTTTTTGCCCCTATAAAGAAAAATGAGATAAAAGCCAATAAGTAAAAAGCTACATATAGATATAAAAAATAAAATTTGCTTATTAAGATATCAAAAAGAAATGTAAGTATAAGTCCAAATTTTTTCTGATAAAAAATTATCTCTATACTCTTTGCTAAAAGTTTTTCATCTGCTAACTCTTTTTTCAGTGGAATATTTAAGTTGTACATAAAATATAGAAATATACAACTTATTACTAAAATACAGAAGAAAAATTTTCTTGTACTGTACACCATTTTTTTTCTACTACATCTTATAAAATAAGAGTAAAAATCTAACAACACCAAAAATAATATGAAAAAGAAACTTATTCCAAAATATGTTTCTATAAATTTATACAAACCTATATGTTTTAAATAGCTATCATAAAAATAACCAATAACTAAATATATAAACATATATACATAAATAAACCTCAACTGAATTAAAATAGAAAATTTCCTCATTTCTACCTCTTTTAATTTTTACTATACATCATATTGTATCATAGAGAATAATTGATTTCAATATAAAATAAAAATGGACTTCCCATTATTTTATAAAAAATAACAATGAAATCCATTTTTCTATTTTAGCTATAATTTATCTATAATAATCTTGCAGCTATCTCTGCTATTTCAGACCTCTCTCCTTTTTTCAAAGTGATGTGCCCTACTATCTTTTCAAATTTTAATTTGTCAGCCATATAAGTAAGTCCGTTAGTATTAGCATCTAGGTATGGGTTATCTATCTGTTGAGGGTCTCCTGTAAATATTATCTTAGTATCTTGCCCAGCTCTAGTTACTATTGTTTTTATCTCCAATGGTGTCAAGTTTTGAGCCTCATCTATGATAATTAATCCCTTAGGTATACTTCTACCTCTTATATATGTAAGTGGCTCTATCTTCATCATACCCATAGACTCTAATCCCTCTACTACCTTTTCTCCAGCCCTATCCTCTTTAGCTTCACTCAAGAAATCTATATTGTCAAAAATCGGTTGCATCCACGGTTTTAACTTCTCTTTTTCACTTCCTGGAAGGTATCCCAAGTCTTTTCCCATAGGTATAATAGGTCTAGCTATTAAAATCTTTTTATATCTTTTTTTCTCTACTACAAGCTCTAGTCCAGCAGCAATAGCTAGAAGTGTCTTACCAGTTCCTGCTCCTCCTACCAATGTAACTACTTTTACACTGTCGTCCATAAGCAGTTCCATAGCAAATCTCTGCTCATCATTTCTAGCTCTAAGCCCCCAAGCTTGTCCATCTCCTAGAATAAATTTTTTGATTTTTCCCTCTATATATCTACCACATAAAATATTATCTTTATACTTTAATTTGAAAAAACAGTTTGGTGTTGGTAAAATATCCTCTCTTTTTAAATCAGTAAAATCTATCTTACCATCTTTATCAAATTTATCATAGAGCTTTTTATCTACATCTACTTCAAAAAATCCATCATATAACTCGTTATACTCTACTCTATCAGTGTTGTAGTCCTCTACTTCAAGCCCTAATGAATCTGCTTTTATCCTCATATTTATATCTTTAGTTACTATTATTACTCTTCTGTCTGGATTCTCTTTTTTTATTCCCAATGTTACAGAGATAATATTGTTATCCATTACATCTTTACTTAGATTAGCTGGTAATAGACTTCTATCATTTTTTATCTCTACTTTGAAAAAAATATCTTGTGGAAGTTCTACACCTTTAGCTAAACTTCCTTTATTTCTTATCTCATCTAAGACTCTTGAAGCCATTCTTGCCTGTATAGCAGTATTTTGATTTCTTTTTAATTTGTCAATTTCCTCTACTACATATATAGGGAGAATAACATCATTTCCTCTAAAATTATAGATACACTTAGGGTCGTGGATAAGAATATTAGTATCTAACACAAAAATCTTTCTCATATGAATCAACTCCTTTGAGTAATAAAGTCCAAGTGTGCTATATTTATATCTTCGAGAAAAATCTTAAATTTCCTTCTTTAAATTGATATTATTTCTTTAAAACTCTCTTTATTACCTCAAGAGCAGCTACTGTTCCCTCTGCAGCTGCCACTGTAACCTGTCTTACAACTCCACTTCTAATATCCCCTGCAGCATACATTCCCTCTACATTCATTTTCATATCTGCTCCAGTTATTATATATCCCTCTTTATCTAATTTTGCAAACTCTCCATACATCTCTGTATTATTTTTTGTTCCAAGATATAGGAAAGCAAAGTCAGATTTATAAGTCTTTTCCTCTCCCTTTTCTTCTACTAATAACTCCTCTACATACTCTTTTCCTCTTATCTCAAGAAGTTTTACTCCTGTGATTATCTCCACTTTTTCAGAAGAAGTAAGAGCTTCATAACTCTCTTTACTACATTTAAACTCATCTTCTGTTACCATAACTCTTATATGTTTAGAAAACTTTGTTAAAAATAGAGCTTCCTCTGCTAACTCCTCTCCCTGTCCTATAAGAGATACAGTCATAAACTTTGTAAATGCTCCATCACAAGTAGCACAGTAAGAAACACCTTTACCTAGTAACTCTTTCTCTCCTTTAATCTTTTTAACAAAACTTTTTCCTGTTCCAGTAGCAACAATTATATTTTTTCCTTTAAAATTTCCAGCATCAGTTTTTACTATTTTTACCTCTTCATATGGATCAAATCCTAAAAGTGTTCCCTCTACAAACTCAGCTCCAAATTTTTTAGCTTGTTCTTTCATAAGATTATTTAACTCTGTTCCTGTTAATCCCTCTGGAAATCCTGGATAGTTATCTATCTTATGAGCCATATATAAACTTCCCATTCCAGCTTTTTCTATTACCAATGTAGATAATTTTGCTCTTCCTGTATATAATCCAGCTGTAAGTCCTGCTGGTCCTCCTCCTACTATTATTACATCATATATCTTTTCCATATTTTCACCTCTTATATCATTCCTTGCATAGTTAAAAATGCCTTTTCTTCTCCAATAGTTGTAACTTCACTATGTCCACTATATACCTTTGTATCCTCTGGTAGCTCTGTACAAAGTTTTCTCAAACTATTAAATAACATTGTTCCATCACTTGTAGGTAAGTCATATCTTCCAAAACTTCTTTTAAACATTGTATCTCCAGATATCAATATCTTACTTTCTGGATTGTAGAAGCACTTAGATCCTATTGTATGACCTGGAGTATCTAAAACTTTAAACTCCCCTACCATATCTCCCTCTTTTACTGTTACATAATCTCCATCATAAGTAAATCCTATTCCATTGATGTACTTCATAAGATTTAATTCTTGCTCAGTTAAAAAACTTTCTTCCTCTTTTCCTATGTATACAGTTACTTCTGGATATAACTCCTTTACTCTATTAAGACCTGCTATATGATCTCCATGTCCATGAGTTAATACCATATATTTTAAAGTAAGTCCATGAGTTTTTATAAAAGTTTCTACTCTTCCTATATTTTCTCCACCACAATCAAAAAGATATGCTTCATTTTTATCATTCCATACTAAATAACAATTTGTCATTAAACTTCCTAAATAAAAAGTTTGTATCTTCATTTTTTCCTCCAATTCATCTTCTTTATTGTCTACATAAATATTATACTTTACCTCTTCTCTCTTGTCAAAATATTACTGATAATTTTCAAAATCTATGTTATAATTATATGTATATAAATTTTTAAGGAGGAATTACTTTGAATATAGTTTTATTAAATCCTGAAATACCTTATAATACAGGAAATATAGGAAGAACTTCTGTTCTTACAAATACAAAATTACATCTTATAAAGCCACTTGGATTCTCTTTAGATGAAAAGCAATTAAAAAGAGCTGGATTAGACTACTGGCATCTAGTAGACTTAGTGGTATGGGAATCATATGAAGAGTTTGTAGAAGCTAACAAAGGAGCAAGAATTTTCTATGCTACTACTAAAACAAAACAAAGATATTCTGATATAGAGTTTAAAGAAAATGACTTTGTAATGTTTGGACCTGAGTCAAGAGGAATCCCAGAGGAGATTTTAAATGCCCACAAAGAAAACTGTATCACTATTCCTATGATAGATATGGGACGTTCATTAAATCTTTCAAACTCTGCTGCTATAATTTTATATGAAGCACTTAGACAAACAGATTTTAATTTTAAAAAATAATAACTAGATAAAACAAAGGGGGAAATTTTATCATGAGCTTAGAGAGTGTTAAAAATTTTTTTCAAGAGAATAATCTTCCACTTTATGTAGAGGAATCACAAAAGGATACTAGTACGGTTAAATTAGCTGCTGAAGCCTTTGGAATAATGGAAGATGAAATTGCTAAAACTATGGGATATAAATTAAAAAATGGAGAGTATATTCTTATTCTTAGTAAAGGGACAGCTAAACTTGATAATAAAAAATTTAAAGCTATTTTCCAAGAAAAAGCTGTAATGATTCCTTTTGATGAGGTAGTTGAAGCAACTGGACACCCAGTGGGAGGAGTATGTCCTTTTGGATTAAAGACTCCTCTTAAAATATACTTAGATAAAACTCTAAAGGAGTTTGATATAGTATACCCTGCTGGTGGCTCTCCACACTCTGCTGTAAAAATTAGTGTAGATATGCTTGCCAAAATCACTCAAGGTGAGTGGGTAGACGTATCTAAAGATTGATGAGGTGAAAAATTTTATGAGAGTATTGGGTATTGACCCAGGAACTGCTATTGTAGGTTTTTCTATTTTAGACTTTGAAAATAATAGATTTAATGTTATAGATTATGGTTGTATCTATACTGATAAAGATATGCCTATGGAGGATAGACTTTGTAAAATTTATTCAGAACTTACAGAGATAATAAAAAAATATTCTCCTAGTGAGATGGCAATAGAGGAGCTATTCTATTTCAAAAATAATAAGACAGTAATATCAGTAGGTCAAGCTAGAGGAGTTATTGTTCTATGTGGAAGGCAGAATAATCTTGTGATAAACCACTACACCCCTCTTCAAGTAAAAACAGGTATTACTGGATATGGAAAAGCTGAAAAAAAACAGATACAACTTATGGTACAGAGAATTTTAGGACTTTCTGAAATTCCTAAGCCTGATGATGCTGCTGATGCTTTAGCTATTGCTATCACTCATATCAACTCAAAAAATTCTGGAATATTTGGAAGGGAGTTAGCTGGAAAATTAAGTAGTAAAAATCTTCCTAAAACTAAAATTTCAGCCAAGGAGTATAGAGAATTAATTTTAAATGGGGGTAATTGATTATGATTATGGAAACTTTAAAAAAGATTCGTTCTCATAGAAGTTTTACTAAGAAAAAAATCTCTATGGAAGAGCTAGAAGAAATGGTGGAAAGTACTAGATATGCTTCTTCTACTAGAAATGCTCAAAAACTTAGATATGTCTTAATAAATGATGAGGAACTTTGCAAAAAAATATTTCCTCTTGTAAAATTTGCTGGAGCTATCCCTTGGAATCCAACTATTGAAGAAGCTCCTACTGCATATATTCTAATGTGTAGTGAAAATCCTTTAGTTAATTTTACTGAAAGAAGTCTTTATTTTGATATGGGAATTGCTTCTCAAAATATTATGTTAGTAGCTAATGAGATGGGATATGCTGGTTGTATAATTGGTTCATACAATAAACCTGAAGTAGATAAATTAGTAGGATTACCAGAAGGGTATGTTTCTCATACACTTCTTACCCTTGGAGAACCTAAGGATACTGTAACTATTACTGAGGCAATTGATGGTAATACAACATACTCTAGAGATGATAATAACCATCACTTTGTTCCTAAATTATCCCTTAAAGATATTTCTTTACTAAAAAAATAAAAAATATTCTTGACTTTTTTAGTAGGTTAATGTATAATTCAAGTATCCTTTCTTTTAAAGAGTTTTAATTTACTTAATTTAATATAAAAGCTGTCAGTTATTTTCTGACAGCTTTTATATTTTTTGTAATTATTCAGATATTTCTTATTTAAAAAGAAAACTAAGAATTGTTCCATATTCCAAGAAGTTGATTAACTATGGCTTATCTCACTAAAAACACAAAACTCACTTCGTTCAAACAGTTGTGTTTTTTAGCGTTCGATTTCACTGAGTTAATCTAACTTCTCTTCATAAATTACACAATTCTTTGAGCTTTCTCAAATTAATTTACTGGCTGAGTAGTTACTATTTTTTGTAAGTGTTTATTGATAATCTTGAATATAGTTTCTCTTCAATGTAAAAATACCTTTCTCTCTTATCCTTTTTATTACCTCTTTATTTTTTACTTCTAACTTTTCAAGAAAAACTAACTCATCTATACTAAGTTGCCCAAATATCAATGAAGATAAATCTCCAATATCAATTTTTATATCCCAATCTCCTGCTTCATTATAAGTTAATTCTCCCTCTTGAGTAAATCTATATACACCATTATTTTCCACTATTATGCTATCAGTTACTAATATTTTCATATCAATATCATAAATATTCATCATTTTAAAAACTTCCATAGGATTTAAAATTCTTCCCATAATAAATGGAAACTCTATCTTTTCAAAAGATTTTTGATTTACAAAACAATACTCTAAATACTTTCCATCAATATTTTTTATCTCTAACTTTGGGTAATACTCTTTGAAAGTTTTTACCAAAGCTAAAAGATTTTCTAAGGCTCTCCTATCTTTAGCAAAAATCTCTCTAATCTCTATCTTTTCTCTTCTATAAAAAGCAATATATCCCTTTATCTCCTCATCTAAATAGATAGAAAATACATCTCCACCATCGCTTCTTATCTCCCTTACCCAATCTCTATAATATTTTTCATCTCTCTCTACATATAGAGATATCTCTGACATCTGGTTATTGTATACCTCTACCAAATCTTCATAGAGTTCATCTTCACTGTTTAATTCTACTCTTTTTATATCATAAGCTCTCTCTATCTTATTATAAGGTAGATTCTCTGTTCTCATAGAGTATTTACTTAATCTAGTTACATATTCAAACCCATATTTTCTATATATCTCTGGATTTATTGGAGATAAAAATACAAAGGGAACCTCTCTTTTTCTGTTTTCTATAAGAGATTCTCTTATTAGCTCATTCATATATCCCTTACCTCTATACTCTGGAGATACTGCTACCCCTACTATATAGATAGATTCAAAAACTGTTCCATTAAAATTTAATCTATAGGGATTTTCATGGAGAGAAGCTTTTATTTCACCATTCTCTTCTAAAAGTAGATATTTATGTCTATCATATAAGTTATCAAAATAAAATTTTACTTCATCTTCAGAATCTAAAAAGCACTTCTGCCAAATTTTCTTAGCTTTTTCAAAATCTTTATCCATTCCATATCTTATCACAATCTTCACTCTCCCTTATAAGATTTCACTTTTCTTTTCTATTTAATTATATTATAATTTAATTATTAAAAAAAATCTATGATATTTAGGAGGATTCATGTTTCAATTTAATTATAAAATTCAAAAAGAAGATATTAACTATGGTGGTCATGTAGGAAATGAAAGAGCTTTACTTTTCTTCCAAATGGCTAGAATGAATTTTTTTGAGTCATTAGGGTTAAGTGAGATGGACTTAGGAGAAGGGGCAGGAGTTATTCAAAAAAATGGATTTGTAGAATATAATAAACAACTTTTCCTTGATGATAGTATAGTTATAAAAATAACTGAGATAGAGTTTTCTAAAACAAGTTTTAATATAAAATATGAAATTTTCAACGAAAATGATGAGAAGGTTATCAATGGTTCTACACTTCTAGTTTGTTTTGATTATTCTACTCATAGAATAAAAAGAGTTCCAAATTCATTTAAAGAAAAATGTTTAGAAATAATTGAGGAGAAATAACTATGAATATTTTAGTTAGTGCTTGTTTATTAGGAGTAGCTTGTAGATATGATGGAAAATCTAAAGAGGTAGAGAGAATAAAAAAATTACTTTCTAAATACAATCTTATTCCCATATGCCCAGAACAATTAGGTGGGCTTCCCACACCTAGAGTTCCTTCAGAAAGATGTGGGGATAAGGTTATTAATAGCCAGATGGAAGATGTAACTTTGCAATATAAAAAAGGAGCAGAAGAAGCTCTTAGACTTGCTAAAATCTTCAACTGCTCAATAGCTATTCTTAAAGCTAAAAGTCCATCTTGTGGTTGTGGTCAAATCTATGATGGTAGTTTTTCAAAAACTCTCATCACTGGAAATGGTACTACCACAGAATTACTTTTAAAAAATGGAATAAAAGTTTTTACAGAAAACTCTCCAGAGTTGGAAAGTCTATAAGTTATTTTGTCTTATACACTCCTTCTAAAGTTGCACTATCTAATACGTGCCCTTCCATCTCTTTATAAAGCTCATTTAGATAGTATCCATTCTCTAATTTTATCTCCTTATCAAGAGCATATATAGTTATTTCATATGTATGCTCTTTATCTGGAGGAGCTGGTCCTCCAAAATGAGAAGCCTCTGCTTTGCTAAGTCCTCCCATTGATGATATCCAGCTATTAACCCCTTGAATTATATCTTTATTTGTTAAGCTTGCATTCTCTTCTAATTTTGTATAGCTACCTGGTATAACAGCAACCCAATGTATCCAAGAAAATCCTGTTACAGGGATAGCGTCGTAATCTTGCATCACTAGAGCAAAACTTTTTGTTCCTTCAGGTACCCCTTTCCACTCCAATGGAAGTGAAAGAGATGGCATACCTTTTATATTTTCTGTTCCATATTGTCCATACTTCTCTTTAATATATCCATTTTCTATTCCAGAACTTGTAAGTTCAAATCCAAAAGCTGATGCCCCTAAAAGAAGTGTTCCTAATACTAAACTCTTTTTCATAAATAATACCTCCTACGTTTTTTTATAGGATATCATATTATTTATCTTTTGTTAATAACTGACTATTTTGTAAGTATCCTATTCCTATTTCTTGAAATTTTGCTAGAACAGGAATTAAGCTCCACCCAAACTCTGTAAGTTTATACTCAGTATGTTTAGGATATACATCATACTCTATCTTTTCAAGAACTCCGTACTCTAACAACTCATTTATATGCTGAATCAACATCTTCTCATTGCAATTTAAAATATCTTTTTTTAAATCAGTGAGTCTTTGATTTCCTAATCTTGCTCTCCATACTATCATAGGAGCCCACTTACCTCTCAATATATGAAAAATTGCCTCTAATGGACATGTTATCTCCCTCAAAATTCCCTCCTTATAAAACAAGGAAGCAACCTTTTCAGTGCTTCCTCATTAATGTAATACCAAAAGTTTGTAAGCCATCATAAGTGTTATTATCAATAACATCTCTAATGAATAATTTTCCACTTTTATCCCCCTACATTTTTTTATTTTCTTTTAAACTTTTTTTTATATTTTTAAGTCAAAAGAGTATAAAGATAATTTTATTATATCATAGTTATCTTTTTAGTTGAATAGTTTTTTTTATTTCTTAGGTGGTACTGTGAAATTCAATTTGTTAATTTTATTTTTTATAATAAACTATATAAGTTTTTCTAGCACTAAAAGTGCTTATGATTATGAGATTACAGAAAAAAGAGGAATTATCTATCTAAAAAAAGACTCCTCTCCTTTTACAGGAAAAGTTATAACTAAAAAAGATAGGAGTTTCTATCTTGAGGGAAAACCTCATGGTAAATGGTTAACTTTTTATCCTAATGGTAATCTTAAATCTATTGAAAGTTGGAAAAATGGAAAACTTTTTGGTAAATATATTCTTTATCAAGAAAATGGTACAAAAATTTTTGAAACAACTTATCTAAATGGAAAAGACAATGGAAATTATTTTCTTTTTCATCCTAATGGACAGATTCAAGTTCAAGGAAGATTTAAAAATGGTATCCCTAAAGGAGTTTGGAAATATTATAATAGTAAAGGAAAATTAATAGGTAAAGCTACCTATCCTGATAATTAGTTATTTAATATTTTGTGGGAGAGTTCATATCTTTTAAAGGAGGGTTTCATATGAAGCTCATATTAAGTAAAATACTAAATACTTCTGTTCTTGCTTCTCCTAAAAAAGCACTTCAGTTGTATAAAATAATTGCAAAAAGAATAAAATTAGGTAAATCTATAAATATTGACTTTTTAGGAATACAGGCTACTACCCTTTCATTCCTCTATATAGTTTTTAGTAATGTAGCTAAAGATTGTGGTAAAAGTGCTAAAGAATTAAAAAATCTTATATCTATATCAAATGCTTCTCATAATTTAATTGAAGAGATAAGATACCTAAGAGATAATTATAAAAAACTTAGCTTACAATTCTCAGCTATTGAATATAGTTATTCATAATTTAGCTTACCAAACCTCTAGATAAAAATAAAAGATAGAGAGTGCCTCAGATTTTTCTGTTGCTCTCTCTATTTTTTATTTGATATTTTATTAATAATTATGGAATTTGTACTTGTGATATATGTTCATACTTAGAAAGCTCTAGTAATACATCTACTGCTTCCATCTGTTTAGCCACTATTAAAGTATAAGAAATTTTATTCTCTTCAATAGATTTTGTTACATCTTTAATTCTTACGTTCATCTCTTTAAAAATATTATAGTTTTTTATTAATATATCACTATAAGAATATTCTTTATTGTATTGAATATCTATCTTCATTATATGCTTATTTTCAATCCAGTATCTCTCTAGTTTTTTCAAAGTCACTAAAACTATTATAATTCCAATTCCTGCTGGAATTGCTAAATAATAAAAGCCCCAACCTATACTAAGTCCTAAACAACCGGTTGCCCAAATAGAAGCTGCAGTAGTTAATCCTCCTATAATTCCTTTATCTCTCATTATAGTTCCAGCTCCTAAAAAACCTATACCACTGACAACTTGAGCTCCAATGCGTCCTAAATCAGTTTTTAAGACTTGGGCTACTTCTGGATGTAAAATTGTATACTTCAAAATATTCACTCTTAATTGATCTTGTATCATAGAAACAATAGCAGCACCTAAACATACTAATATATGAGTTCTAAAACCAGCTGGTCTATTTTGATGTCCTCTCTCATACCCTATTACTCCTCCAATAATTATAGCCATTACTATCCTCAAAATTATTTCATATAATGGTAACTCATTGGTAAATTCACTCAACTATTTTCCCTCTTTCTCTTTTTTATAATATTTTTAATAAATACTTCTTAAAATTTTAAAATTTATATAAAAACCTACTCCAAAACCAATAACAATAATAAATTCCCATATATAAATATTATATAATATAAATAAAATAATTATTAAAATAGGGTATAATAATATTATAAATGATTTTTTTATATTTATTAGACTTTTAAAAAAAGAATATTTTATTATATCTAAATTTTTTTCTTCAATTTTATCAATAACATAATAATAGTAATATGACATTGTCATTAATATGATTAAAAATGAACTTAAAAAAGGAAATAATATTATTTTTGCAAGTATTATTTCTTGATTCCATAAAAAAATAAAAATTATAATAAATAATATTCCTAGTATTAACATTATAATATTCAATACAAGTACTTTCTTTACTATCCTTTTAAATTTTTGAAAATAAAAAGTTATAATATTTATTTCAATATCCTTATCCCACATTTTAATTACTTCATAGCAGCTACTTATTCCTGCTCCAAAAGTAATAACTGGAATTGACGAAATTATAAATAATAAATTTAAAAAAATTAATTGTCCTAATAAATTTAGAAATTTTTTCATTCTTTTATTGATATCTCACTTTCTTTATCAAAGAAATGTATAAAGTTTTCATCTATATCAAAACTAACATTATCGTCAACAGTTAATGGAATATTAGAATTTATCCTTACTATCAATTCTATATTTTCAAGTTTAGTATATATATAAGATTCTGAACCTATCATTTCATAGTTATTTATCTTAAATGTTTTCCCAGTATCACTAAGCTTTATATTTTCAGGTCTTATTCCTATAACTATTTCTTTTCCTATATATCCTTTATCTCTTAAAATCTTAGCATCACTTTCTAACAACTCTTTTTTTATCATCTCATTTTTTATATATACTTTTCCTTCCTCTTCCAAAACTTGGCTAGGAATAAAATTTATTTGAGGTGTTCCTATAAATCCAGCTACAAACATATTTTTAGGATGATAGTATAAATTTCTTGGATTATCAACTTGTTGAATTATTCCATCTTTCATTACAACTATTCTAGTTCCTAATGTCATAGCTTCTACTTGGTCATGAGTAACGTATATAAAAGTAGTTCCAAGCTCTTTATGTAATCTTGCTATTTCTACTCTCATATGTGCTCTAAGCTTTGCATCAAGATTAGATAATGGTTCGTCCATCAAAAATACTTTTGGAGTTCTAACAATAGCACGTCCCATTGCTACTCTTTGTCTTTGCCCTCCTGATAGCTCTTTTGGGTATCTATCTAATAAAGATGATAGATTTAAAATTTCAGCTGCTTTATTAACTACAGAATCTATCTCTTGCTTTTTAGTATTTTTTAATTTTAAACCAAAAGACATATTTTCATATACATTCATATGAGGATATAATGCATAGTTCTGAAATACCATTGCTATATCTCTATCTTTAGGCTCTACATCATTTATTAATTTATCATCTATCCATAACTCTCCTGAAGATATTTCTTCTAATCCTGCTATCATTCTAAGAGTTGTTGATTTTCCACATCCTGATGGTCCAACAAAGATAATAAACTCTTTATCCTCTATATCTAAAGTAAAGTCTTTTATTGCAGAATATCCATTTGGATATGTTTTACATAAATTTTTAATTTTTATCTGTGCCATTTTTTCCCCCTATATTTCTATTGCTCCAAACTGTTTTTCTCTTATTACTTCTCTATAATCTTTATCTAAATGCATACAATAAACATTTTTTCTTTTATCTATAGGAATCATTTCTTCTAAATCAACTATATTTCCATGAGCTGCATGAGAAGTCTTTTTACTTGAAATATCTAGATAAAGTTCATCTATCTCTCCAGATAAATATTTTTCTAAAATTTCTTCAGGAACTCTAGCACAATCACCACTATAAAAAACTTTTTTGCCTTTTATACTTATTAAATAACCATAAGATATCATATCAGATACATGTGGTACCACTACTGCTTCTACTTTTATCTCATTATTATTTAAAGAGTAACTATAATTATATAATTCATCTCCAATTCCTACTATCTCCAAAAATTTTTTTAAATAGTCAGTAGGATGTATTACCTCAACTATTTTTTTATCTTGCACATAATAGCAATATGACAACAAACTTCCTAAACTTCCTACATGGTCGCAATGGGTATGTGTTATAAAAACCTTTATATATTTTTTCTCAATTAATTTTCTTTTTAATATCTCGTCAAAAACAGTTTCTCCACAGTCAAATAAATATAAAGTATCTTCTGTTTCATAATAAGCACTTGTATTCTTCAATTGTGGAAAAAAAGCTGATCCTATTCCTAAAAAATTTAATAACATATTTACTCCTTTATTTTATTCCTGAACTCATAAAGCTATCTATAAATTGTTTTTGTAATATAAAAAATAAGATAATTAATGGAAAAACTATTATAAATGTTGCTGCACATACATTAGCCCATTGTAAATTTGCTTCTTTTGATTTTGCAAATAAAGCTAACCCAACTGTTAAAGTTCTATTATTTACAGAATTGGTTACAATTAGTGGCCATAAATAGTTATTCCAGTGATAACTTATAGATACTACAGCAAATGATAGATAAGCTGGTTTTGCACATGGCATATATATTCTCCATATTATTTGCCATGTGGTTGCTCCATCTATTCTTGCTGCTTCTGCTAAAGATTTAGGTATACTTTTAAAATGTTGTCTTAATAAAAATATTCCAAATGCAGATCCTAAAAATGGTAACATAATTCCTAATTTTGTATTTAACATTCCTAATTCTCTTAGCACCATAAAATTTGGAGTTATCAAAACGTCATTTGGTACAATAATTTGCATAAATATTATTACAAATACTATTGCAACACCTTTAAAATCCATTACAGCTAATGCATAAGCTGCCATTGTTGATGTAAATACTTGAATAGTAAATGTTACTATAACGATTAAAATTGTATTTATATAATAAGTTTTAAATGGTACTGCATTCCATACATACTTTATATTGTCCAAAGTAAAGGCTGTTTTAGGAAACAATGACATTTTAAAAGATGGTTCAGAAAAAGCTGTTCCTACCATCCAAACTAGTGGTATTAACCATAATATTGCTATTAAATAACCTATTATTGTGATTATTTTATCACCTGTATTATTCTTCTTCATTTTTCTCCCCTTATGAATTGTAATGTGTATTCTTATCTTGTTTAAAAAATCTTGGTAAAGATACAATTAACAATAAAAATAACATTATTACAGTTAGTACTCCTGCTTTTCCATAATTAAAATTAATGAAAGACTGTTGATATATATAGTACAATAACAATGTACTTGCATTATTTGGAGCCCCTTCTGTCATTATAACTATATGGTCTACTAATTTAAAAGAGTTTGTTAATGCTACAGTTGAAATAAATATAGTAGTTGGTTTTAAAAGTGGAATAGTTATATATTTTAGTATTTTCCATGGGCTTGCTCCATCAATTACTGCAGCTTCATATAATTCCCCTGAAATATTTTGAAGTCCTGCTAAATAAAATACCATTATAAATCCAACTTCTTTCCAAATATACATTATAGCCATAAATGGAAGAACTGTTTTTCTATTTGATAATACATTCATTGGCTCCATTCCCAAAGAAATTAAAAGTTGATCAAATAGTCCATTTTTCCCCATATATATAAAAAACCAAATACTTGCTACTGCTATCATCGGCATAACAACAGGGTAAAAATATGCAGTTCTTAAAAAACCTACATTTTTATTTTTTCTGTTAACTAATAGTGCTAAAAGCAACCCTATTATTAAACTTGGAATTATTGTCAGTAATGAAAAATAAATTGTATTCCACATAATTTTCCAAAATAATGGGCTTTGAAAAATATCAACATAGTTTTTTAATCTTATAAATATTGGCTCTTTCATTCCTAAATTATATTTACTAAAACTTAAATATATACTTTTTAATATTGGATATACAGTAAAAATTGTCATAAAGATTATTGCTGGGCTCAAAAGAGCCCAGGCAGTTAAATTTTCTTTCATTTTTTTATTTATTTTCATATCAATCACTCAACTATTTTAATTAATTGTATTCATTTAAAACTTCAGTAGCCTCTCTTTGAGCATTATCTAATGCTTCTTGAGGAGTAGCTTCTCCTGTTACTGCAGATTGAATATTATCATTTAATATTCTCCAAATCTGTGCTGCATTATATGTTGTTAATTCAGGTTTTGCATAAGGTAATTGTTCATAAGCTACTAAAGCTTCTGGATATTTTGTATAATATTCTTTTAATTGTTCAGTTTGATAAGCACTTTCTCTAGTTGGTACATATCCTGTTTCTATACTCCATTTAGCCACGTTATCAGGATTTGTCATAAATTTAATAAACTTCCAAGCTGCAGCTTCTTTTTCTGGAGATAAATTAGGAGTGATATAGAAATTTCCTCCTCCAGTAGGAGCTGCTACTCTTTTATTTCCAGGTAAAAATGCTACTCCATAATTAAATTTAGCATTATCTCTAATGTTAGCAAAGTTTCCTGTAGTATGATAAATCATAGCCACCTCTCCAGCTAAAAATTGAGTAGGTAAATCTGTCCATTGTACTATTCCACTTGCCATTGATTTATATTTATTTTGTAAATCTAACCAAAATTGTAAAGCTTCTACATTTTCAGGAGTATTAAAATATACTTTTTTACCATCTTCATTCATTAAATTTTTACCATCTGTACTATTTTGTAAAGCAAATCCTGTGAATCCCCATTGAGCTGATCCAGAGTTTAAAGCTATTCCTACTCCTTTTCTATGATCATTTGTTAGTTTTACTGAATAGTCTGCTAATTCTGCCCAAGTAGTAGGTGCCTTTTCTGGATCTAAACCAACTTCTGTAAATGCATCTTTATTATAAAATAATACCATTGTACTTCTTTGGAATGGGATAGGATAAATTTTTCCTTCAACATATGAATCTTCCATAAATCCTGGTAAGAAATCTTCTATATATTTTTTCCCTTCTTCTCCATCTTTTTTTATTAAGTCATCTAATGGCATAGCCATTCCAGCATTCGATAAAGTAAATCTTTGTGTTGCTAAACTTACAAATAATTCAGGGGGATTTCCTCCTTGTGCAGCTGTTTGTATTTTAGTAACAGTATCATCATAATTTCCTGTATAAACTGGCTCAACTACTATATCTGTATTTTGCTTATTAAATTCTTCTGTCATTTCACTTACCAAGTTAGCTGCTTTACCACCAACATTTACTGGAAAATAAAAAGTTAATTTTGTTGTTTCATCTTTTTTTTCTACTACTTGTTCTTTGCTATCATTACATGCTGTTACTCCAAGTGTTAATGCCCCCAAACATATTAAAAGTGCTTTTCTAAATCTCTTCATCTTTTCCTCCTTGATTTTTCTTTAATTTTTTAGTGCTCTCTCTTATTATCAATTTACTTTCTACCTCTTCTGTTACTTCATTCCCTCCCTCCATTAAAGATATTATTTTTTTTAGTAAAGATTCCGCTAATTTTTTATAATTTAATGAAATTGTACTAAGTGATGGTATTGTATATTCAGATACAGGAAGATTATCAAATCCCATTACTGCAACATCATTTGGTACTTTTATTCCATTATTAAATAGCTCACGTATTAATACAATTGCTTTCTCATCTCCATTTACAAAAAAACATTCAGGTAAATTATATATATATTTTTTAGCTATTTCTTTTATCTCACTTGAAGTATTTATAAATCTTTCTATTTTCAACTCTTGAATATCAGAATTTACCTCAGTATATGCTTTTATTATTCCCTCTATTCTTTGTTCATTCATAGGGAGACTTTCTCCAGTAATAAATACTATTTTCTCTCCAATATTTTCAATTATATATTTAGTTGCTTTATAGCAAGAATTAAAATCATCATTAGCTACATATATATTTTTTTTATCATAACTTTTTCCAAAAATAATAAAAGGAATATTATTTTTTTCTAGTAACTTTATTCTTTCATCATCTTTTTCTTCATAAAATATAATGGCTCCATCAATAAACGTACTAGCTTTACTAAGTAAGGATTTTTCTAATTCTTCATCTTTATAATATTGTTCAACTAGAATAGAGATATCACTTCTAGTATTCTTTAAAATTATTTCATTGACTAGAGTACTTGTCCAAATAGTTGCTTTATGCCCAGATTTTCTCTTTAATAATATTAAAATATTTTTATTTTTTTTAGAAACTAAGGATTTAGCATAAAAATTAGGCTTATAACCACATTCTTCTATTATTCTTAAAATTTTCTCTCTTGTTTCAGCTTTTACTTTTAAATCTTTATTTATAACTCTTGAAATGGTTTGAGTTGAATAACCACTTAATTTTGCTACTTCTTTTATTGTTATATTTTTTTTCATATTTTCTCCTTAAAAATGTTAACGTTAACATTTCTTTTATATAATTATACAATAACAATAATATTTTGTAAAGTGTTTCACCTGATTTTTTGTTCGTTTTAAAAGCAAAAAAAACTTTTTTAAATTAATTTTTTCGAAATAAATTTTAACATATCTGTGTTAAATTAATTTTAAATTTATGTAAAAAATATGTAAATAAATAAAAAAAATTACCTCTATTTGAATTTAATACAAATAGAAGTAATTTCTCATCTATATAAAAATTTAATTTTAAGCTACTTTCCTAAATCTGGCATAGTTTGAGCTAAGATATCATCTATATTTTTTACTAACTCTGCTTGAGCTTCTAAGAAAGCATCTACATCTCCAGATATTTCAATAGTTTCCATTATATCTCCTTGAGCTATGCTATCTACTACTTTTTGGTCCTCTTCAGATACAACTTCTCCAAAGATAGTGTGTTTATAGTTTAGCCACTCAGTAGGTACATGAGTGATAAAGAATTGAGATCCATTTGTATTTGGTCCAGCATTAGCCATAGCTAATAATCCTTTTCTATCAAATACTACCTCTTTCTTAAATTCATCTCCAAATTGGTATCCAGGTCCACCAGCACCAGTTCCTGTTGGGTCTCCTCCTTGAATCATAAAGTCAGCTATTACTCTATGGAATTTTAATCCATTATAATATCCTCTTCTTGATAGATGTACAAAGTTTGTAACTGTCATAGGTGCTACTTCTGGAAATAATTTTAAATTGATATCTCCCTTAGCAGTTTTTATTTTAGCATTTAATACTATATTTTCCACCTGTTTTCCCTCCTTAGTATCTAATGGTTTTCCAGCTCTCTTATGAGCTTGATAATAAAACCCTCCAGCTATTATTAGCAAAAGGACAACTATTTTTAAAATTTTCATAGTTCCTCCATATTTTAGCACATTTTTCTATTTTTTCATAGTTTGATTATAAGTATTTAACATCTCATCTTTAGATATTGTTCCATAGATTTCATAAGTCCACTCTGAGTCTAATTTTTTCTTTAAATCATCTATATTTTTTTGAACTCTTAAAACCTTTTCTTCTAAAGCTCTATACTCCTCTCTCACTGGTTGGAGCTTATAGATACACTCTATCTGTTCCTCCTCTTGAATGGCATTTTTTAAATCCATAGCAAGTTTATCCTCTCTATCTAGAACTTTATTTACCTTATCTAATAGATTATACTTAGTATTTTCCATCTGTTTTTTTTCATACTCAAAAAGTTTTTTTACTACTTCAGCTCCAGACTCTCCTTGAAACCTCTCTCTTAATTTCATTTGAGTTCTAATAAACTCCTCAGTAAAACTATTTTCTTTCATAATATCATAGATATATTTTTTTATGTTTTCAAACTTTTCAATATCTATCTCTTCATCATCTTTTATCTCAGTTTTTAATCCTTTATAAAGCTTTTCATATTTAGGAATTACTTCATTTTGTAAAATTTCTAAAGCTGATATTTCATCATTATTTTTTAATTCTTCCATTCTTTTATTTATCTTTACAAAAACTTGAAGTATTACCTCAGTAGAAAATTTTAAAATCTCATTACACTCTTTTCTTTCCATCTTTCTCTCCATAGTATTGATAATAATGGCACTCTATTCCACCATTATATAGTTTTCTATTTTTTGTAGCTTTTTTACCAAAAGCTTTTTCAAATCCTTTGTGAGAAGTGATTATATAGTATGACCACTTAGGAATTCTCATTCTACAAATATCTCCAAGTAATCCATACAATCTCTCAACTGCTTCTTCATCAAGAAGTCTATCTCCATATGGTGGATTAGTAATTAAAGCTCCATATTTCTCATCTCTTTCCATATCTAAGAAGTTTTGACACTCTAGATGGATATCATCTTCCACCCCAGCTTTTGCTATATTTTTTCTAGCTATCTCTACAGTGTCAGCATCTATATCTGAACCATAGATTTTTACCTCTTTTTCATAATCTTCCATTGAAAAAGCTTCATCTCTCACGTCTATCCAATCATTTTCTGGAATAAGTTTCCAATCTTCAGAAACAAAGTTTCTATTAGCACCTGGAGCTATATTTCTAGCTATCATAGCTGCCTCTATAAGTAGAGTTCCTGTACCACACATAGGGTCAACAAGAGGTAAATCTCCACCTTTCCATCTTGATAGAAGTACTAAAGCAGCAGCCATAGTCTCTTTTATAGGGGCTTCATTTTTTATAGCTCTATATCCTCTTTTATGTAATGGCTCTCCACTTGTATCTATCATCACTAAGAAAACATCATTATGGGCTTGAATTTTTATAGCAAACTTTGCTCCATCTTCATAGAAATAACTCTTTCCATACTTCTCTTTCATCTTCTCTACAATAGCTTTTTTAGTAATTTTTTGTATATCCGATTTAGAAAAAAGTTTAGATTTTACAGAGCTTACCCAACTTACTGGAAACTCTCCATTCTCTTCTATAATATCTCCCCAAGGAAGTCTTTTTACATTATTAAATAGCTCATCAAAAGTAAGAGCTTTAAACTCTCCCATTTTGATAAATACTCTATCAGCACATCTCAAGTGTATATTTGCTTTAGCTATATCTCTTAGTGTTCCTTCAAATTCTACTCTTCCATTAAAAGCTTTTACATTTTCAAAACCTAAAGCTACACACTCATCTCTTACTACACTCTCTACTCCCATAGTAGTAGACGCTATTAATGTTATCCTATTTGTCATCAATTACTATCTCCTCTTTTATTTAAAAGTTTTATATATACAAGTTTTAAAATTCCAAAGGCAGGTACTCCAAAAAACATTCCAACAGGTCCAAATAAACTACCACCTATAAGTATAGCTACTACAACCCAAAATGTTCCCATACCTACTGTTTCACTTACTATTTTAGGTCCTATTACCCAACCATCTACTGTTTGAGCTATTAAAATAGCAAGTCCTAAAAATATCAACTTGAAAGGTTCTGCTAATCCTACTAGTAATACTGCTATTGCTCCAGCTATTATAGAACCTATATATGGTATCATATTCCCTACTCCTATCATTATTCCACTTAAAAGGGCATAAGGAGTTCCACTTAAAAACATCACAAGAAATGTTATTATTCCTACTGCTGTAGATACTATTATTCTACCCCATACAAATTTTAATAATACCTCTCTTGATTCTCCTAAAAATACCATAATACTTTTAGCTTTTTCTCTTTCAAAAATAATTGAAAAAATATTATTTATAAATCTTACAAAATACTCTTTATCTATCAATATCAAAAAAGCTAAAAAGAAACCTATAAAAAACTTAGTGAGAGCTATTCCCCACCACACTATATTCCATAAAACAGAGATACCAAAATCTTGGAGATATTTCATATTCTCTTTTATGAAGTTAGTGATACTAGCCTTTATCTCATCATCTCCCATAAGTAACAAGCCTTTTCTCTTTAGATACTCTATCAACTCACCAGCATATATTTCTAATCGTCCTTGCATTGCTGGCAATTTACCATATAAATCTTTTATACTCTCTATCACTTGTGGAGCTATTATCCCTATAAAGATCCCTACCAATACAAATACCAAAAATATAGTTAATAGAACAGCTAAAATTCTCCTTATTTTCAATTTTTTTTCAATAATAGTTACTATTGGCTCTAAAAAAATTGTTATAAAGAAAGCATAGATTACAGGTACAAGATATCCTACATACTTGCTATATATCTCTCTAAATGTATCATATTGTTGTAAAAAACTTTGAATAATTACTAATACTATTCCTATTCCTAAGAGCTTAATCCCTCTTATTTTATTCATCTTATCACCTCTATCTTATGATGTAATCTAAGCCATCTTCATCTTTTTTATCTCCCACTATTTTTATTAGAAGTCTATCAGGTATCCCTATTATGACCTCTCCAGGAGAACTTATCCATCCTCTTTTTACATTTATTTTTTTAGGAGAGTTTGAGCTAGTTGCTCTTACCATATTGTCTTTAAATTTTACATTTACTCCTCCCAATACAGTATCTACAAAAATATCTCTCTCCTCTTTTTGCAATGGATAAATATATTTAAGAGTTCCATCTACATAGATTTCCACTTTTGATGGTTTTTCCTCTCCTAACTCTAATACTTTTGTTCCTAAGGTATAGAAAAATATTATAAAAAATAGATATACTACTAAATCTCCTACTCTAAAATATCTTCTCCCTCTCATATTTTAACTCAAAGATACCCCTATCTTCTCTCCCATATATACCTTTGTTTCTATACCTTTTTTTGTATTCTCTATTAAATCTCTATCGATTTTAACCTTTCCTTTTTCAAAAACTAAGACACAAGTAGAACCACCAAAATAGAAATATCCTTTCTCTTCTCCTTTTTTTACATAGGTATTTGGTTGATAACTTTGTTTTATTCCACCTACCATAGTAGCTCCTACTTCAAACATAGCTATATCTCCAAATTTTTCTGTCTTTAAAATAGAGTATTCCCTTTTATTTTCACACAATATTCTGAAGTTCTTTTTTATAGCGTGGGTAGAAACAGAGTAATATACCCCATCTACTAACTTACTCTCACTTATCTCTCCATCTGCTGGAAAATGAAATCTATGATAGTCAATAGGAGCAAGTCTAATTATCATAAAAACCCCATCTCTATACTTTTCAGCTAAATCTCTATCAGCAAAAAATTCTTCAAGAGTAAATTTATCTCCCTTTATATAAAACTCTTTTTCTCTATCTAAATTTTCAAATACTAAAATTTTTCCATCTGCTGGAGAGATAAGATGATTTTCATTAAAATCTACAATTCTAGCTCCCTCTTTTAACTCTCTATAAAAGAAATCATTAAAAGTTGTAAACTCCTCTATTCTTTTTTTAGCTTCACTTATATTTATATCTGCTTCCTCTATAAAACTAGGAATTTTTTTTACTGATTCTGGCTTATCCATTTTCTTTCCATAGTAATCAGTAAGAAATTTTTTCTTTACTACTAAATTTAAAGGTAACTCTCCTAAAGGATTATAATATAAAAATTTTAAATATTTTTCCCCAGGAACTTTTTCTGTTTTTATTTCCCCTGTTTTCCTCTCTATATATTTTATTTTACTAAACTCCATGTTTTCACCTTTCTTAAAAAAATTTGAGATTTTTTTCTCTTTTTATTGTATAATACTTTATAGCTACAACACTATCTTACCAAGGAGGATAAAATTATGAAAAAAATAGCTCTTATAGCTCATGACAACATGAAAAATGATTTAGTTGAATTTACTAAAAAACATGTTGACTTCTTCAAAAAATACCCATTAGTTGCCACTGGCACTACTGGAAAAAGAATTGCTGAGGCAACTGGATTAGAGATACACAGATACCAATCTGGACCAATTGGTGGAGACCAACAAATTGGAGCAGATATTGCTATGAATGAAATGGAAGCAGTATTCTTCTTTAGAGATCCACTTACTGCTCAACCTCATGAACCAGATATTTCAGCTCTTATCAGACTTGCTGATGTACATAAAATACCTATTGCAACTAATCAATCAACAGCTGAACTATTAGTAACAGCACTAAAATTAAAATAATTATAATTACTTATCAAAAGAAAATTAAGAATTATTTCATATTCCAAGAAGTTGATTAACTATGGCTTCCAAAATTCTAAGAGCTTTAGCTCTCTAAGAATTTTGAGACACAGAAAGCAAAGCTTTCAGTGTTTCCTTAGTGTAACACAGAAAATAAATTTCTGTGTCTCAATAGTAGTAGTCGTTAAACCTCCTCTACTATTGGAAAACTCGTTTCATTCAAACAGTTGTGTTTTTAGCGTTCGATTTCGCTGAGTTAATCTAACTTCTTCTTATAATTTTCTTTATACTACTTTTCTATTTCAGCCTTTATCCCTTTAATAAGATTATATTTCAATTCTATCAAATCAGATGATAAATCTACTTTATATTTATGTGGATTTTCTAATCTTTTTCTCTCTTCTGATACTTTTTCAAGACTTTCTAAATAGTATTTTTGAGAATCCATTATATCAAATAATTTTTCATATTCTGACATAATTATCTCTCCATTTATTACGTACTCTCTAGTCAATCTTTTTACTGTATACTCTCCCTCTTTTAATTCACTTGATTTAAAATCATATTTTTCATCTCTTATAGTAAGAGTCTTTCCATTGATAAGCAACTCTCTATCTCTATCATTTTTCATAAGAGTAATCAAATCAGCATAGGCAAGTCCACAAGTATCATAAACTCTATATACCTCTTTAAATCCTGGATTAGATATTTTTACAACATCCTCTGAAAGTTTTATAACAGGCTCATTATCTATTTCAACTATCTTATAAACTCCACCAAAACAAGGATTAGATTTACTTACTGCAATTTCATCTCCTACTCCATAAGAATCAGCACATACTCCTTGCTCTTTTAAAGAACGGATAAGCTCTTCATTTAATGAATTTGTTAAAACTATTTTAGCTTTTTTAAATCCTGCCTCGTCTAGTATTTTTCTACATTTTTTTGAAAGATATGCCAAATCTCCAGAGTCTATCCTTACTCCATACATTCCTTTATAATTGTCATCTATTCCACAGTTTTTAAAAGCTTCTATAGCATTTTTTATTCCCATTCCTATAGTATTATATGTATCTATTAATAGAATTAGACTATTTTTTTCTCTATTTTTTCTATGCTTTATAAAAGTCTCAAAAGCTGTCCTTTCAGCTTGGCTTCCTACACCAAAAGTTTGTACATATGAATGAGCCATAGTTCCTACACTAGGTATTCCGTACTTATACTCAGTTACTAAATTTGAATGATTTGCACATCCCCCTATTACAGCAGCTTTATTTCCAGCTACAGCACTATCAAATCCGTGAGCTCTTCTACTTCCAAAGGATGATACAGGTATAGGATAAGCTGCTCTTGTTACTCTTGAAGCTTTTGTTGCAATTGCCATCTGCATATTGATAATATTTAATATTGGAGTTTCTAAAATTTTTGCTTGAATTAATGGAGCCTTTACTGTTAGTACTGGTTCATTTGGATAAACTATCTCTCCATCTCTCATAGCTAATATATCTCCAGTAAATTTCATTTTAGAAAGATAATCTACTAAGTGTTCCTCTTCTAGTATTTCAGAAAAATACATTCTCTTTTCCTCTTCTGGTGTGCTATTTAATATCTCTATTAGATTTATTACCTCTTGAACACCTGCTACTACTGCAAATCCTCCATCTTCTGTTTTTCTAAAATATACATCAAATACAGCTATTTTTTCTTCCATATTTTCCATTAAAAATATATCACTCTCTGTATATTGATATCTATCTGAATTTATAACTCTTGCAAAATCTGTCAATACTCTCGACTTTTCCATCTTTCTTACTCCTTATATTTTATAGTCTTTTCCATATAATTATATCATTATTTTTTCTTTTTTACTATAAAACATCTTTTTTTTTGAAAAAAATAATGTTATTATGTAGAGGATAAATATTAATTGGAGGCGGATTATGAGAGCTGTTATACAGAGAGTTAAATATTCTAGTGTAAGTGTTGATGGAGAGATTGTAGGTAAAATAAATCAAGGATTTATGGTTTTACTTGGAATAACTCACACTGATGGAGATAGAGAAATTGATTGGCTATCTAAAAAAATTAAAGATTTAAGAGTTTTTGAAGATGAAAATGGAAAGATGAATTTAGGTTTAGAAGATATCAAAGGAGAGTTACTTGTTATATCTCAATTTACTCTATATGGAGATTGTATCAAAGGACGTCGTCCTGGATTTGTTGAGGCAGCTAGACCTGAGATAGCTAAACCACTATATGAAAAATTCTTAGATAAATGCAGAAGTTATGGTATCAAAACAGAGGCTGGTATATTTGGAGCTGATATGAAAGTTGAGCTTCTAAATGATGGTCCTGTTACTTTAATTATCGATACTAAAGATGTAGCAAGTTTTAAATAAACTCTTGAGAATCTAGTAACTAGCCAAGTGTAAATTAAAAAAAGAAAATTCAAAGAATTGCGTAATTTATGAAGAGAAGTTAGATTAACTCAGCGAAATCGAACACTAAAAAATGCAATAAGTCGAAGACTTAACCCTTGCATTTTTAGTGAGATAAGCTCATAGTTAATCAACTTCTTGAAATATGGAGCAATTCTTAGTTTTCTTTTTAAAATAATAATGACTTAGTAATTACAAAATATTCTTAAAACTTTTTTAATTTTACCTTTGGTTCACTTGGTAATCCAAAATTTGGAATCATTCTATCTAAACCTGTTATTGTTAAAAATAACATACTTATTACTGCTATATAGGCAATAAAATTATATTTTATTATATCTAAAGCTTTGAAGTCATACAGTGGGTAAACTGTTGAAGCTATTCCTATATAAAAACCTATATATACGTGCCAAGGTATAAGTTGCGAACCAAAAACTCCCATAGCATCACTAAATGTAGCATTTCTCAATTTTAATTTTTCCATATCTTCTGGACTTCCCTCTACATTTTTTTCTACAAGGTTTCTAATAATAGGTCCAACAGTAACTATTTGAGCCATCTCATCTGCTAAAGTCATATTTCCTACTATTGATAAAACTCCATTCCAAAACATAAGCTGTCTAACATTTTTAGAAATTTTTATAAGTAGAGTAGATAGAGGTCTAAAAGCATCTATTGATTTCATTATTCCACCAAAAGCAGATACCCACATCATCATTACTATTACCCAAGACCCTGCCCCAGAAAATCCAGACATTATCAGATTTTCTAAAAAATCTCTTGTATCTACAACTGTTCCTGCTATCTTTCCTAAAACATATGAAGATATTATTCCTATAAAAAGACAGATAAAAGTTTGATAACCTCTAAAAGCTGCTCCTAAAACAAGCACTAAAGGAAGAATCATATATACAGGAACACCTTGTTTTACTTGGTTAAGCAGTGTTACTGCTGACTCCCTTTCTGCAGCTAATTTTGTCCACACATCTGCTGGTATTTTAGCTATTGCCTCTGCTCCATTTCCAGTTATATTAGGTAAGTCAAAAGTAAAACCTGCTACTCCAAAAGCTATGATTCCTAATAGTAAAACTAAACCAGACCATACCCCTTGGTGTCTTACTCTTTTTATCACCTCTACTCCCTGTATTCCAGAGCTGACTATTGTAGTATCAGAGATAAGTCCTATATTATCTCCAAAACAAGCTCCTCCAGCTATTGCCCCTAAAGTTAAGAAAATATTCCCACCTACTATATAATTAAGCCATAAAAATATCGGAGTACAAGCTGCAAATGTTCCCCAACTTGTCCCTGTGGCTATTGAAAGAACTGAAGTTACAATTGCTCCTACTATTGCTATTGTTCTCCCTGTTATCCCTATTTTCAAAGCTAGATTGATTATAGCTGCTCCTACTCCTGTTGACATAAATACTTCTGCCATAGCATATGCCATCATCAAAATAAATAGAGCTATCACTATCTCCCTTACATTTGAAAGTGCTGCATCTAAAATTTCATTAAATTTTCTTTTTTCTGTTATTACTGCTGCTAATGCTGCTGCTACTGTAGCAATAGGTGCTGCTATTAGTGCATCAAATCCTCCTATCATAAGTCCTGCTAGTATAACAACTGGCATTAATTTAATTACTTCAAACATATGTCCTCCTGTTTTTTAAAATAAAAAAATCACAGTTTAGAATACTAAACTGTGATAAAATATCATAAAATATATTTTATAAGTTACAATCACAAATAGCACTCCATTGATTTCTCAATGACAGTAAGACAGATATTCTCTGAATTACCAACAAAAAAGCCTGACCTCTTTTTCATTTCGGCAACTTCCCCTTTTATATTACCTCACTGTTTGTCAAACTAAGTAATATTACTCTTGTCAGTTGCGCCTCTATTTTTATATTTTATTTACAAAAATGATTATAACTAATTATTTTATTAATGTAAAATATATATTATTAATGATATATATTTCATTCTTATTTTTTATATATTTTTTTCTCTATAATTCTCACTATTGGAACTAAAAAAATGAAATAGGAGTAAGCTAAATATTTTAAGCTAGGTAACTCCATCACAGTAGCAGGAAATAGGCTAGCTAAGTTCCAAGGAATACCAGCAGCTAGGACAATGGCACTATTTTCAATATCAATAGCAAATTTTTCTCTAGATATTTTTTTAATTTCATAAATTTTTTTCATAATATCTATTGTCATTACCACAGCAATAGATTGATTACAACCTAACATTCCAGCTATTATACTTACTATAACTGTCCATATAAAAAGAGAAAACTCACTTTTACTTTTTAAAATTATCTCCTCAATTTTTGAAAAAATCTTCAGCATCTGAATCAAACCTGAAAGACAGCAAGAGATAAAAATTATTATAGCAGTTTTCCACATAGAAAGAATCCCTCCACCTTTTAATATAGGGTAAAGAGGATTATCCCTTTCAAGAAAAAATCCTAAAAAGAGAGTTCTTACTATATCTACTATTTCCCTCCCTTGTATAAAATAGCTAAGTATCATAGCCATAACTATACTAAGTATCAAAGAGATTTTCACATTTACTTTCAAAAGTGTTAGAACTAAAATAATTACTATTGGTAGAAAATTTAAATATGTAAGATTAAAATTTTTCTCTAATAAATCTAACATAGCTATATTTTTTACTATCTCATTACTTCCACTATTACAAAGTACATATAGTATTCCACTCAATACAAAGGGAATTGCTCCTGTCTTTAGCATATTTTTTATATTGATATATAAATTAGTCTTTGTAAGAGTAGCAACTAAATTGGCACTAGATGATACTGGAGAACATCTATCCCCAAAATAAGCTCCAGATATTACAGTTCCACCTACTATTGATAAATCAGCTCCCAAACCTTTTCCAATAGCTATCATAGCTATCCCAACTGTACCTGATGTTCCAAAGGCACTTCCTAGAAGAAAGGCTACAACTGAAGTAATCAAAAATGATGATAGATAAAAATAATTGGGATTCATCAATCTTATACCCTGATATACAACTGTGGGAATTGTTCCTGACATTATCCAAATAGATGAAATCCCACCCACTAATAAAAATATCTTTATTACCAAAAGAGATTTTTTACCACTTAAATACCCATTCTCCACTATCTCTCCCAACTTAAATCCCTTTATCAGAGCTATAATTCCCAAAAAAATTAAAACTCCATTAACTCCTATTCCGACATATGATTTTACTAATATATTTAGAATCATAGTAGTAAGTACTAATATTACCCCTAAATATTTTTTCATTTTCTTCCCCCTACCAAATGTAGTTAGCTGCTTCTGTAAATCCTGATGAAGTAGAGAAGTACTTAGCATCAATTGGTTTCCCATCATTCATAAGAACTTTTCCAGAAGTTGCTTCTATTGCCTTTGTAGAGCTTTCATTCTCCTTTGCATTATTATACACTTGGCTTTCTGTTGTATCTTTTACATGAAATCCATCTTTTTCATATCTGTTTTTTAAGTAGTCACTTAAAGCGTAAGTTCTAGCTGCTACAGCTTGTGCTTTTAATGCCTCCACTCCAAAACTTTCTGGCATCTCACTTGGTACTACTTGTTTTAAATAATCTTCAATTTTTACTTTATTTATTACCCTTATTTTCTTAGAGTTAGTTTTAGATGGTTTTATTAACATATCTCCCCTATATCTAGGAGTTGTAGTGTGTCCTTTTTTCAATCCTTCCAAAGTTATATAATATCCATAAGCTGTTATATCTAGTGGATTTACAGTTTTTACTCTATGTTTTCCATCTACACTTACCCAAAGTCTATCTCCATTATTTATTATTACAACTTTTTGTTTAGCTGGTACATCTATTTTAAATCCAGATCCATTTATTCTCATTTTTCCATTACTAGATAGTATCACTTTGCTATGGTCTAAAGAATTATTAGTAGTAATACCTACATTTATAATCTTCCCTACCCCTTTTAAAGAATACATATCTTTTAGTTGAGAGTGTGGATAGTGTCTAGATAGAATTTGTTTATATGTGTATCCATGATTTTTTGCTAAATCATAAGCAGTATATTGTCCCATCCCTACACCATGTCCATATCCTCCACCATAGATATTAGCTCTTCCACCAGTATATTCTATTACAAAATAAGAGGCTGGCAAAAGAGTTATATTTCTTCTAATTGGACTCTCTTGATATTTTCCAGCTCCACCTCTTGCTCCATACATCAAAATATCTTTTCCACTTTCAGTTGTAGATTTTGTTAAAGCAAAAAGTTTTCTAATATTTAACTCTTTAGCAACTAAGTATTTATTTTTATTTGTAGTAATTAAAATATAGGTAACTACTCCTGATTTTCCTCTTCCAGCTACCTCTACATCTTTTATTTTTCCTATACCTGCCTCAGTTATTTTGATAGATTTCCATTGCCCATCATCAAGAGTAAGTACTTCTGCAGGTCTACCTCTATATACAGATGGTAGATTATTTTTTATAGCTGTAAAAAATTCATCCTTATCAAGAGTTATCTTCCATCTCCAATAAGGAGAATTATCTCCATAACCTCTTACCTCTAAATCTTTATAAAATTTTAAAGCTTGTTTCTCATCTACCCCATCAAAAAAATCATAATCATATTTTTTTAGGGTATCATTTCTAGCAGTAAGATACTCTATATCCTTTCCTTTAAAAACATTTGGTATAGGTAATCCTCTTTTTCTAAAAAAAGAGTTATCTAGAGTATAATCTCCCTCTTCTACTCTATTTTTCTCTACCTTGTAAGGAACTCCACCTATCTCCCTAAAGCTTTCTGTTGAAGTACATCCTACCAATGCTAATCCTATAATTATCGCTATTGATAATTGTTTTATAATTTTCATTTTTCTCCTCTTTATATTAATCTAATTTTAACCCATTCTCTTTTATATATTCTCTTACTTTTTCCAGCTCCTCTTGAGTATCTACCCCTATTATCTTATATGGAGTCTCCATAACTTTTATTCTATATCCATTTTCTAAAGCTCTAAGTTGCTCTAATGACTCTGATAATTCTAATGGTGTTGGCTCCATTTTTGCATATTCTACTACAAAATCTCTCTTATATCCATATATCCCCACATGTTTATAGTAATTTTGTATATCTAGCTTTCTTGGATAAGGGATTACACTTCTTGAAAAATATAGTGCATAGCCTTTTTTATCAGTTATTACTTTTACATAGTTTGGATTTTCTATCTCTTCCATAGTGTCTATCTTGTATTTTAATGTGCTCATTGAAATAGTGTCATCCTCTTTAAAAGAATTGATTATAGAGTTAATCATCTCTGGCTCTATTAATGGCTCATCTCCTTGAACATTAACTATAACATCATAGTCTTCATATTTTGTACAAACCTCTGCTATTCTACTAGTTCCATTTTCATGCTCCTTACTAGTAAGTATAGCTTTTCCTCCAAATCTTTCAACTTCCTTATATATTCTTTCATCATCAGTAGCTACTACCACTTCATCAAGATTAGAAAGTTTTGTCCTTTTATACACCCACTCTATCATAGTATGTCCACAAATATCTTTTAATGGCTTTCCTTCTAATCTAGTTGAAGCATATCTCGATGGTATTACTCCTAAAAATTTCATTTTACAACCTCCTTAAAATCGAGTACAATATATTATAACATATTATATCAAATATCTCTAAATAATAAAATATCTTTGGTTAAGATAATTCAGGAGGGGATTATATGAAAATAAAAAAAATATTTTTTATCTCATTACTTTTAACTTTATTTATAGCTTGTACCAATGCTCCTATTTCTGGAAGAAAACAATTACTTTTAGTTTCTGAAGAGGATATGATTAATCAAAGCTATTCTCAATATAGAGAAATTATTGTTCATAGTAAAGTTCTAAATAACAGTGATGCTAAACTTGTTAAAAAAGTTGGAAATAGAATTGCTAATGCTGTTGATAGATATTTTAAAGAACATCCAGAGCAAAAAATATCTAAATTTAAATATCAATGGGAGTTTAACTTAATAGAAAATAGTGTTCCTAATGCTTGGTGTATGCCTGGAGGTAAGGTAGCTGTCTATAGTGGGATCCTCCCTTATACTAAAGATGAAAATGGACTAGCTGTTGTTATGTCCCATGAGATAGCTCATGCTATTGCTGAACATGGAAGAGAACAAGCAAGCTATTCAGTACTACAAAATCTCGGTGGTTCTATTTTAAACTCTATGGGACTCCCTACTCAAATATATGGTGGTGCTTCAAATCTTGTTCTTTTAAAATATAGTAGAGAACATGAAACAGAGGCTGATGAATTAGGGCTTATTTTTATGAAATTAGCTGGCTATAACCCTAATACTGCTATAAGTTTTTGGGAAAGAATGAAAACTTCTTCTGGTGGTGGACAACCAGAGTTTTTAAGTACACATCCTAGCGATACTACCAGAATAAACAACATAAAAAACTTTTTACAAAGTGAAAAATTTAAAAATATTACAAAATAGAAAGGACGAAATTATGAAAATTTATTTTATCAGACATGGAGAAACAGTATGGAATACTTTAAGAATTTTCCAAGGTTCATCTAATTCTCCACTTACAGAAAAGGGAAGAGAACAAGCTAAAAAATTAGGAGAGAGATTAAAAAATACAGAGTTTACAAATTTTTACTCTTCTCCTCTTGGTAGAACTATTGAAACATCAAAACTTATAATAGGAGATAGAGATATCAAAATAGAAACAATTGATGAGTTTAAAGAGATATCAGTAGGAAGAATGGAAGGTGTTCCTAGAGAAAAGTTTGAAGCTACATATCCTGAGCAATTTCACAATTTTTTCTTCAATCCAAAAGATTATAATCCAATCCCTTATGATGGAGAAACTTTTCCTCAGCTTATAGAAAGAGTAGAAAGAGGATTGAAAAAAATAACTGAAAATCATAAAGAAGATGATGTGATTGTAGTTGTTACTCATGGAATGACTTTGAAAGCTATATTTAAGGTTATAAAGGGTATCAGTTTTGATGAATTAGGAAAGGTAGCAGTTCCTCAAAACACAAGTCTTTCAATAGTAGATTATACAGATGGAAAATATAGTGTAGATATTTTCTCTGATGTTTCACATCTTGGAGCAGATGATTATGAAAACTATTAATTTGGTTTTTAACTCTTTTTTAGATGCTTTTAAAATTGTTAGAGAAGCTGGACTTAAGAAATTTTACTTCCTGCCTGGGATTATAAGTTTAATACTCTTTGGAATTTTTGTATATTTAGGAGATTATCTATCTCTAAGTATTGCTACAGCTTTTGAAAATTTTTTCAAACTTGGAGAATATAGCTCTATCATATATGTTTTAATAAAAATTTTAATATGGATATGTACGATATTTTTCTACTATCTAGTTTATAAATCATTACTTCTTGTAATTATCTCCCCTATTCTTGGATATATATCAGAAAGAGTGGAAACTCATCTTACAGGAAAAAAATTTGATTTCACTTTTGGAGATAATATTAAATTTTTATTAAGAGGTATTGATATCGGCTTAAAAAGTTTTTTTAAACAGATGGTTGGGACTTGTGTAGTAATGTTACTTGGATTTATTTTCCCAATAAATTTATCTATCCCACTACTTATATTTATTATTCAAGGATATTTTACAGGTTTTTCATTTATGGATTATACCTTAGAAAGATATAATCTTACTCCAAAGGAAAGCCTTGAATTTTTAAAAAAACAAAGAGTGTATGCTGCACTTTGTGGTGGAATCTTTACACTTCTATTTTTTATTCCAATTATTGGAATATTTATAGCTCCACTTATTACCTGTATAGCTACTACTAAGATAACTTTAGAGCTACTTAAAGATTATCCTCAATCTAATTCTATCTCAACTAAATAAAGGAGATATTATGGAAATTTATTATTTTTCTGGAACTGGGAATTCCCTGTATATTGCTAAAAAAATTAAAGAAAGTTTCATAGATTGTAATTTAATTCCAATAGAAACTCTCTCACGTTTTGAAAAAATTACTCCAAAATCTAAAGAAGTTGGATTTATTTTTCCTGTATATTTTGGGGATATCCCTCCACTTGTAAAAAATATTATTAAAAAATTTGATTTTTCCAAAATAGAATATATATTTGCTCTCCCAAATTGCTATAGTATTGCAGGGGCTACTTTTATAAATTTTAGAAAAATTTTAAAATCTCAAAATAAAAATATAAATTATGAAAATATTTTATTTATGCCAGATAATGCTATACTATTTCCAATAGAAAAAGATAATGAGAAATTAAAACAAGTAGAAATAGATATTATTCCTGTTATTGAAGATATTAAAAAGAGAATTAATAGAAAATTATCTAATAATTATTTCCAAATTTTTCAATATTATATAATGAAGCTATTTTCAGAGTGGGAGTTCTCCCCTAAAAAATTTATTGTAAATGATAGTTGTATTAGCTGTGGAATCTGCAAACAAGTATGTCCAACTAAAAATATTGAATTACAAAATGGAAAACCTATATTTAATTCAAATTGTACTCATTGCCTTGCTTGTTTTCATTGGTGTCCAAAAGAAGCTATCTATATGAAAAATTTTACAATAAAAAATAGAAGAAAATATCACAATCCAAATATCAAGTTAAATGAAATTATTAGAAAATAAGTATCTTTAAATCACAATTTAAAAAGGAGTTTTTAAGTAATATATACTTCTAAACTCCTTTTAATTTATTCATCTAATTCAGCACAAGCTTTTTCATACTCTAACTGACTCTCTTGAAAACCTTTTTCCTTATATGGAAATCTCTTGTCAAACTCTTCTATCTCTTCTTGAGTTGCTTCTAAATCATCAGAAAATATAACATATCCTGATATATTTTCTAAAGCTCCTTCATATAATGACAGCACTAAAAGCCCTTTATAAAATTTCATATCTGGCATAGAAATTCCATATTTTTTACCACCTAAAAAACCATATGGTTCATAGTGATATGGATAACCTAAAGTTATTATTGCTCTATACCCCATCTCTTTAGCTTTTTCTATTGTGTAAGTTATTAATTTTCTTCCTAATCCTTGTCTATGAAATTCTGGAGAGATAAATACAGGTCCAAAAGATATAACCTTATGCTCTTCCTCTTTCTTATCTATTATCTTAGAATTAGTATAAAAAATTGCTCCTTCTACCTTCCCATTTACTTCAATTACATAAGTTAGTTCTTTTATAAAGTCTGAACTTCTACGTAATTTATTTACTACAACAGGTATATCTGTTCCTGGAAAATATAGACTCCAAAAAGCTTCTCTTGCTATCTCTTCAACTCTTCTATAATCTCTTTCCTCTTCTTGCCTTATGATTATACTCATAACTACCCCTTTGCCTTATTTTTCTTTTATTGTATCAGTTATTTTATATCAAGTAAATAATTTCTATTGAACTTCTTTTTAAAATTAGATAAAATATTATAAAAAAAGCGAGGCTATTTATGAAGATAATTTTTTCTCCAAGTAAAACAATGAAATATAAAAATATAGATTTAAAAAATAGTAAAGATGTAGAATTTACTAATCATACAAAAGCTCTTATAGAAAAATTAAAATCTTTTTCAATAGAGGAGATAGGTAATCTTTTTAAATTAAAAGGTAAACTTTTAGAAGAAACTTATAATAATATTCAAAATTTTGCTACTTTATCTTCTTATAGAGCTCTCTCTCTTTATGATGGAGTTACTTTTAGACAATTAGAAATAGAAAAATTTAGTGATAAGGAGATAGAATATCTAAATAAAAATCTTTTTATTCTATCAGCTCTCTATGGAGCAATCTCTCCTAATACAGAAATTAAACCTTACCGTTTAGATATGACTATAAATATTTTAGATGAGAGTATGTACAAATTTTGGAGTAGAGATATTAATAACTATCTTGATAAATATTCCACAGAAATTTTTATTAATCTTGCTTCTAAAGAGTTTTCTAAAATTTTAGATTATAAAAAATTTAAAGTGATTGATATTGAGTTTAGACAAAATATTGATGGAAAATTAAAAAATATCAGTACAGAGGGAAAAAAAGCTAGAGGAATGATGCTCAATTATATAACTTTAAATCAAATAGAGGATTTAGAAAAAATAAAAGAGTTCTCTGAAGATAATTATAAATTTTCTCCAGAAAACTCCACAGAAACTAAATTATTTTTTATAAAATAATTCAGATAATATATCAACTAAAGAAAACTCAAAGAATTGTGTAATTTATGAAGAGAAGTTAGATTAACTCAGCGAAATCGAACGCTAAAAAATGCAATAAGTCGAAGACTTAACCCTTGCATTTTTAGTGAAATAAGCTCGTAGTTAATCAACTTCTTGGAATATGGAACAATTCTTAGTTTTCTTTTTAACTTGGAAATCTCTAATCGTTTCAAATTATTTTATTTTTTATACCTATTTAGCACTTAAAGCTGCCATTGTTATATAGTTATATGGTTGATTGAAGTGAGGTAAGAAGAAGATATCTAATAGTTTTAATTTATCAATAGTTACTCCCTCTTGAATAGCTAGTGAGAACATATGAATTCCCATAGAGATATCTTGCCTAGAAGCTAATTGTGCTCCTAAAACCCTTCTTGTATCCATATCATAAACTATGCTAATTAATACTTTATCATTATTATGTTCTATAAATCCAGGTTTTTGTAAGTCTTCATAGCAAGTTGCCACAGCATTGTACCCTAATTTTTTAGCTTTTTCTAATGTAAGTCCTGTTGAAACCATATTTAATCCATAGATAGATATTCCATTAGAACCTTGAACTCCTATACTTTCTAATTTTGTTCCACATACATTATGAGCTGCTACAACTCCAGAACGTACAGCATTAGTAGCTAATGCTATATAGTTAGTATCTTGAATTGAGTTATCATATACAGTAGCACAATCTCCTATTGCATATACATCTTCTAAACTTGTTTTTTGTGTTAAGTCTACTTTATAAGCATTTTTAAATAACTCTAACTTATCTTTTCCTAATTTAGTATTTGGTACAAATCCAACTGCTAATATTACCATATCAGCTTTATATGATTTTTTATCTGTAATTACTTCTTCAACTTTACCATTTCCTTTTATTTCAAGAACTTTCTCTCCATAATTTAAGTTGATTCCATTATCAGCTAGATTTTTATTCATTAAATCTCTAAACTCTTTATCATAATATCCTGATAAACAACTGTCTGCTAAGTCAATTAGTTCTACATTTTTTCCTATTCTTTGGAAAGCTTCAGCAAGTTCTACTCCGATATATCCAGCACCTACTACTACTATATTATTGAACTCCTTGTTCTCTAATTTTTTTATTACATCTTCAGCATGTTGATATAGCTTTACAAATTGTACATTTTCTAAATCTTTTCCTGGAATATTTAAATCTATAGGTAATGAACCTGTTGAAAGAACTAATTTATCATATGATTCCTCATACTTCTCTCCATTTTTTCCAGTTGCATACACTACTTTTTTATCAAAGTCTATATTAGTTACCTCAGTTTCCATATGGATTTTAGCTCCTTTAGCTTCTAATCCCTCTTTTGTTGCATAGAATAATCCCTCTGGACCAGAGATTTGTTTTCCTATCCAAAGTGCCATTCCACACCCTAAGAAACTAATATTTGAATTTCTATCAAATACTACTACCTCATTATTTGAATAATTATTTAACATTGTATTTATAGCTGCTGTTCCAGCATGATTTGCTCCTACTACTACTATTTTACTCACAATATACCTCCCTAAACTATTTCTATAAAGATACTATACTATCTTTGTTTAGTTTTTTCAAATTATTTTACTTCCATTTTTTAACTCTAAGCAGAGTTATTTTTAACCAAAATAGTATAGTTTAATATTTAAAGTGATATTTTTTAGAGTTTAAACTTATATTTCAAAAAAAAGAGAAGACTTATCTATCAAAAATAAATCTTCTCATTATTATTTTATTAGTCTAATTGAGCTAAAATATCATCAGCTATATCAAAGTTAGCATAAACTTCTTGAACGTCATCTAAATCATCTAAAGCTTCATAAAGTGCCATAACTTTCTTAGCTGTATCTAAATCTGTAATTTGAACTTTATTTTCTGGATTCATAGCTATTTCAGCTTCTTCATAATTATATCCAGCTGCTTTTAAATTTTCTAATACAGTTTGGAACTCTGTATAATCAGTAATTACTTCAAATACTCCATCCTCTTCAGAAACATCTTCTGCTCCAGCTTCTAATGCTGCCATCATAAACTCGTCAGCATCGATTCCTTCAGATTTTACTGTTATAACTCCTTGCTTTTTAAACATCCAAGCAACAGCACCATCAGTTCCTAAGTTTCCACCTTTTCTTGTGAAAGTCATTCTTAATTCAGAAGCTGATCTATTTTTATTATCAGTAACAACATCAACTATAAAAGCTGTTCCTACTGGTCCATATCCTTCATATCTCATCTCTATGAAGTCTACACCTTCTAATTCCCCTGTACCTTTTTTAATTGCTCTTTCTAATATATCTTTAGGCATGTTTCCAGCTTTTGCCTTCTCAATTGCAAGTCTTAATCTTGGGTTGAAGTTAGGGTCTCCCCCACCTTCCTTAGCTGCAATTGTTAACTCTTTTCCAAATTTTGTAAATAATTTGGCTCTTTTCTTATCTTGAGCTCCCTTTCTGTATTGGATATTTGCCCATTTACTATGTCCTGCCACAATAAACCTCCTAATTTTTTCTTATATAAAATTTTACCATATTAACTAAGTTTTTTCAATACTTCTTAATTCTTAAAATCTCATTTTTTGTAATTATCATATCTATTTTTATATCATGCTCTTCATATGGAATACTCTCAACTAATTGAATATCAAAGATAGGAGCTATTTTTAAAGTAGAAAAATTATTAAGAAAAAGTTTGTCATAATAACCTTTTCCATATCCCAATCTATTTCCTTCCAGATCAAAGGCAAGTCCAGGAGTGATTATTAAATCTAAATTTCCTAAATAATTATCCCCAATAGGCTCTCTTATTCCATAGCTCCCAATAGAAAATCCTTTTCCATATTCAACTATTGAAAGAGTACCATCTTTTTCTACTCTAGGAAGATAGAGAATCTTATTCTCTTCTAATATCTTTTCATTCAATCTCTCTATCTCCACTTCACTTCCAAAATTCATAAAAGATAAAATTTTTCTAGCATTTTTATATTCATCTAATTGTAAAATTTTTTTACAAAGAATTTTACTCTCAAGCTCTCTTTGATCTTTTCCCATTGAATCTCTAAGTTTTTTTATCTTTAATCTCAAACTTTTTTTATCCATCTATTTTATTCAACTCTTGTTTTAAAATTTTCAAATCATTCCAAAATTCTAGAGCAGCTCTTGATTTTTTCCCTGCTTCATTTCTTGATTTTTTTACAAAGTTTACATCATAAGTGATAAGAAGTTTTATTCCTCCTATCCACTCTAAAATATTCCCTCTCTCTTCTCCTAACTTCACATCTCTATCTAATAAAGTTTCAGCTACCTCTGAACCTAAAACTACAATTATTTTGGGCTTAACCAAGGCAATTTGTAGATTTAGTAACTCTTTTAGTTGCTCTCTCTCTTCTTCCATAAACTCTGAAAATTTACAATCTTTCTTAGCCAATGTTGTAATATAATAATCATCTGGTGTAATTCCCTCTATATCACAAAGCTTTATTAAAAACTCCCCACTTGAACTAGGAGCTACTTTTAAATCTTCATTTTGATATAGATCTGGATCATCTCCTATAAATAAAATATCTGCCTCTCTATTTCCACTTCCTATGAGAGTTTTTCTCTCTGATATATCTCCATAAGTTTTTCCTAAACTTCCTACTTCAAACTTTATCTCTTCCCAAAAATTATCTATCTCTTCCATCTTGCACCTCCTAAAGTTCAAATAATTCAGTGGCTCTGTCCTGTTTTGCTAACTCATATTCCAATCTGATTCTACTCTCTCTCAACTCTTGAGCTATTGTATCCCTCACTATATCTGGATTATTACTATCCTTACTTATATGAGCTAAATATACTTTTTTTAGTTTTTCATTATACATCTCTTTTATAAATTTAGCTGCTTCATTATTTGAAAGATGCCCATTTCTACTCTTAACCCTAGCTTTTAAATCCCAAGGATAGTTACAATTCATAAGCATATTATAGTCATAGTTACTCTCTATTACCATAATATCTACCTCTTTAAAATTTTCTCTCACTATATTATTTACATATCCTATATCAGTAGAGATAGCTGCAACCTTTCCATTTTGAGACTCTATTCTATATCCTACTGTTCTACAAGCATCATGCATCACGTCAAAAGGCTTTACAAGTAGACTATCGTTTATTATAAACTTTTCATTATCTATAAATCTAAGATTTTCTGCTGCTATTTTTCCTAATTTACTCTCTCCAGCTTTAAAGCTCTCTGGAGTGATATAGATAGGAACATTGTATTTTCTTGAGATTATCCCTGCCCCTTGTATATGGTCTATATGTTCATGGGTTATTAGTATTCCATTTATATCAGAGATATCCCTTTGAATAATAGAAAGTCTTTCTTCTATCTTTTTACAACTAAATCCTGCATCTATTAAGATTTTTCCATTTTCACTCTCTATGTATGTGGCATTTCCTCCACTTCCACTTCCAAGTATTGAAATTTTCATCTATTTTTTCCCTTCTAAGATTAAAAAATCTAAATAATATCAATATATAATTTATACCATAAAAAACTAATTTTGAGAATATTTTAATTTTTTCTTGACATTTTTTCCAAAGAGGAATATAATCCTCTACAAGATAAAATTTGAAAAGGAGGAAAATTTAATGTTTAGAACATATTTTAGCTTTAGTTACTTTGTATTCTTTTACTTTTATTATTTTATGTTTTCAAAAAAGAATAGACAATGTTTTTCTAATGCTAGGTTATGTTTTAATATGTTAAATTTTTTCTGATACCTTTTTATACTTTACAATAAAAAGATATTTAAATTTAGTGTAGTTTTTTAAACAGCCTTCATGGCTGTTTTTTTTTATACTCTAAAAACATCAAGGGGGATATTTTATATGAAAAAGAAAGTTTTATTGTTACTGATTTTAATTATTGTACTTATTAGTTGCCATGGAGTTTTATCCAATAAACAGGAAAAAATTTCTTCTACTCCTAAATACAAAAAAGATTTTATCATTGCTCAAAAATCTGATGTAAAAACATTAGATCCTCAAAGAAGTATAGATACTGTTTCTAACCATGTTATTGATGCTATGTTTGAGCCATTAGTTAAATTAGATATAGATGGAAATATTCAACCAGCACTTGCTACTTCTTGGGAAAGATTAGATGAGTGTACTATGCTATTTCATTTAAGAGAAGGGGTAAAATTCCACAATGGAGATACCCTTTCTCCAGAGGATGTCAAATACTCTTTAGAAAAAGCTGCTGTTTCTCCTCAAACTTCATATCTTTTAAATATGATAAAAGAGGTGGAAATAGTTGATAGCAATAGTGTTAAAATTATTACCTCTTACCCTTTTGGAGCTTTACTTAAACATTTAGCTTCTACTGCTGCTTCTATTGTCAATAAAAAAGCTGCTACTCTTGCTGGAGAGGAGTTTTTTAAAAATCCTGTTGGAACTGGAGCTTTTACTTTTGAAAGTTGGATAGCTGGAGATAGAATCACTCTTAACTCTTTCAAAGATTACTGGGGAGAAAAACCTAAAGTTGAAAAAGTAATTTTCAGAAGCATTCCAGAAGTAAGTAATAGAATGATTGCTCTAGAAACTGAAGAGATAGATGCTAGTTTCGATATTGGTATAATGGATAGAGAGGCTTTGATTAACCACAAAGATTTATCTCTTATTGAGGTTGAGTCTTCTGCACAATTATATCTATCTTTTGACCAAACTAATCCTCTATTTAAAGATATAAGAATAAGACAAGCTATCAGTTATGCTATTGATAATAAAACTCTTGCTGAAGCTGTATTTAGAGGTTCTGCATCTCCAGCAAACTCTCCTCTACCTAGTGCTGTAGCTGGACATAAAGATATTGATTACTATAAGCAAAATATTGAGCTTGCAAAAAAATTATTAGCTGAGGCTGGATATCCAAATGGTTTTCCTTTAAAATTATGGGTAAATGATGAATCTACTAGGGTAGATATGTGTGTTATTATTCAAGGACAGCTTAAAGAGATAGGTATAGATGTGGATATTGAAGTTTTTGAATGGGGAACATTTTTAACTAAAACTTTAGAACACAATAAACCTCTTTACTTATTTTCTTGGAGTGGTTCTACTGGAGATGCTGATGGTATCTTATACCCTATGTTCCACTCTTCTCAAAGAGATGTTTCTGCTAACAGAAGTAATTATTTCTCTCCAAAAGTAGATTCATTACTAGATATGGCTAGAACATCTATTGATGAAGAAAAAAGACTATCTTTATATAAAGAAGCTCAAGAAGAGATTCAAAAGGATTTACCTCACTATACTCTTGTTTATAACAAATTAAATATGGGAATAAATAAAAAAGTTAAAGGTTTGACTCTTTCTAGTACTGGAGATATTAATTTAGCTGATATCTCTATCTTAGAAAACTAAAATATTAACTAGAAAATTTAGTAATTTTATAGTATAACTTATAATATAAAACATTGGGAGGGATACTTATGAACTATGTATTAAACAAAGATTTATTACATCAAAAATATTTTGAGGAAATTTCTAAAATACCTCATGGTTCTTATAATGAACAACAACTTAGTAACTATATTGTAAATATAGCTAAAGAGTTAGGGTACAAATATATTCAAGATGAGATGGGAAATGTAATTGTATATAAACCTGCCTCTTCTGGATACGAAAATCATGCTACTATAATATTACAAGCTCATATTGATATGGTATGTGAAAAAAATATAGATTGTAACCATAATTTTGAAACTGATTCTCTTTCTCTTCAAGTAGAAGATGGTTGGGTAAAAGCTAAAGGAACAACTTTAGGAGCAGATGATGGATATGGAGTAGCATATATGCTAGCTCTACTTACAGAAAAAGATATAGCTCATCCAGCTCTTGAGTGTGTATTTACAGTTCAAGAAGAAGTTGGATTATTTGGAGCTATCAATTTAAAAAAAGAGTATTTTTCTGGAAAAAAATTTATAAACCTTGATAATGGTAGTGAGTCTAATACTTATGTATCTTGTGCTGGAGCTCTTATCTCTACCTTTACAAAATCTATCACTTATGAAAAAAACTCCTTACCTACATATAAGATAGAAGTAAAAGGATTGTCAGGGGGGCACTCTGGAGGACAAATCCACCTAGAGAAAGGAAACTCTATAAAAATAGTTACTAGAATCCTTTACCATTTAAATAAAAACTTTGGAATCAACCTTGTAAATATAGATGGTGGTTCTAAAATGAATGCTATTCCAAGGGAAGCTTTTGCCACTTTCTCTTGTGCTGAAAATTTTGAAACAATAGATGAACTAGTTAAAAATATAGAAAAGGAAGTTAAAAAAGAGTTAGAATTTTCTGACAATGGTGTATATATCTCTCTACTAAAAAGTAATAGTGAAAAAATTATCACTAAAAAAGAGAGCGATGAGATTATCAATGTGCTATATCTTATTCCAAGTGGATTACAACATAGAAGTTTAGCTTTTGAAAATCTTACAACAGCCTCTCAAAATCTTGGAGTAATAACTACAAAAGAAAATAAAATAAAATTTACTGTATCTCTTCGTGGTGCTTTAGAATCATATAATCAAGAGGGAATGGAAAATCTTAAATTCCTTTCTCAACTGTTTAATGTTTCCTATGTAGTAGATGCTCATTTCTCAGCTTGGGAATACTCTCCTGTATCTGAATTTAGAGAGAGATTAAAAACTCTATATAAAGATTTTTATCAAAAAGATATTCAAGTTTTAGCCACTCATGGTGGATTAGAGTGTGGAATATTCAAAGCTTTAATTCCAGAACTAGATATTATAACTCTAGGTCCTGATTGTAAAAATGCCCATACTCCAGATGAAGCTATGAACTTAGAATCTTTTGATAAAATGTATAATTTCTTAAAACTTTTACTATCTAATTTATAAGGAGAGATTCAATATGTTGGGGGCAATTGTCAATACTAGTGCTATAATAATAGGGTGTACAATAGGTGGATTAGTAAAAAAAGGGATTCCAAAAAAATATGAAGAAGCTATGCTCAATGCTTGTGGACTTGCTGCTTGTGGTATAGGTTTTAACTCCATTATATCCAATATGGGAAAAAGCCACTATCCTGTTTTATTTATCATAAGTTTAGTTCTTGGTTCTGTCATAGGAACTAAGCTTGATTTAGATACAAAACTTCAAAATATAATGAAAAAATATACTAAAGGAAATTTAGGAGAAGGGATTGTTACTGCTGCTTTACTCTTTTGTATAGGGTCATTATCAATAGTAGGATCTGTAATGGCAGCATTAAAAAATGATTATACTTTTTTATTTACAAATGCCTCACTAGATTTTGTAACTTCAATTATATTCTCTTCTACCTACGGAATAGGAATTATAGTTGTGGCTCTTATTCTATTTTGCTGGCAGGGAAGTATCTATGTTTTAACAAGATATGTATGTTTAGATTTTTTTAGTGAAGACTTAATAGTTGAGCTTTGTATTGTGGGAGGATTTTTAATTACAGCTACTGGACTTGGGATATTAAAAATAAAAAATATCAAAACTCTTGATATTCTTCCTGCTATACTTATTCCTGTAATATTTTTTATAATTAAAAGATTTATATAATAAATTTTTCTATAACTACTTAGATATCTTCAAATTAAAAAGAAAAGAGAGAACACTATCTTAAAATAGTCATTCTCTCTTTTTTCTCTATCTATGTTTCTTATATAATCCTAACTCATATAACCAAGCAAAAGTTTCTTTCTCCCATGACTCCTCATTATGAGCTCCCTCTACCATCATATGAGGATATACAGTAACTCCCTTTTGCGAAAAAATTCTGGTTACTATCATATTTTTTTCTGTTCCAACTGCTAGTTGTTTTTTAGTGTGAAACTCATATCTCCCCCAGCTAATATAAGCTTTTGTCTTTTTATGAATTTTAAATTTAGAAATATCATCTACTAATTTTTTAAAAACATGCTCATAAAAAGGAGATACACATATTCCCATTGAAAATATATCCGACCTAGCTGCAAGACCATATACTGACATTAAACCTCCCATTGAACTTCCACCTATTGCTGTATACTCTCTTTCAGGTTTAGTTGGAAATTTTTCATCTATATATGGTTTTAAAGTTTCACATATCCACTCTATAGTAGTTTTACCTAGTCCTGTAACTTCTCCAAAAAATTTGTCTTTAAAAGAGTATGGAGAAAATTCACAAAGTCTCATATTTCCTTCATGATTACACTCTAATCCTACCACTATAATTCTTTGATTATGAGTATCAAGAGCATCCTTTATTCCCCATGATTTTCCATATGTAGCATCTGAATCATTAAATAGATTGTGTCCATCAAACATATATATAACTGGAAATCTTTCATCTGGTTGTATATCATCTGGAAGGTATATATGTAGTGTTCTATGTAATTTAAAAGATTCAATATATATATTTTCTTTTAGTATCATATTTAACTCCTATACAACATATTGTAAAAAATAAGGGAATTGCACTTTCCACCAAGGCCAGTCATGATCTACATCATAACCCCAGAAATCTATCCAAACAGGAACTTGTAATCTGTCAAATTCCTTTTTTAAATCTCCAGTATCTTTTATACACTCCTCTTCCCATCTACCTAGTCCACAACATAGGATAATATCTGAATTTCTATATTTTCCTAAAAATTCATGGTTCCAAGACATATTTCTCATATAATCATTTGGAGAGTTTTCATAAATCATTCCATTGTTGTAATTTGGGAAGAAATATCCTGCATGATATAATCCACTTAAAGCTATTACTCCATCAAAAATATCTGGACAACGTAAGAAAAAGTTCAAAGCATGATAAGCCCCCATACTACAACCTGTTGTCATAAATTTACAGTTGTAATTTCCTGTTCTATCTCCATATATCTGCTTAAATTTAGGTATAGCTTCATCTACTATATATTTAAACCATCTATTATGTTGCTCTATTCTAGCTTCATAATTCTCTCCAAGCCTAGACCAAGATTCTCCATCTATACTATCTACACAAAATAGCATAATCTTCCCTTGATTTATATAGTCAGCAGCTGCATCTACCATTCCAAAATTATAGAAATCATAGAATCTTCCATCTTGAGCTGGAAAAACAACAATTGGTCTTCCACTATGTCCATATACTAAAAATTCCATCTCTCTTCCTAAATTATGGCTGTACTGTTTATAATGATTTACATGCATAAAACTCCCCCTAGTTACATCTTTTTTAAGTAAAAATCAATAAATTCCATAGCTTGCTCTTGCTCTGGAAATCTAGCTGTTAACATATCATTTCCCATAGCTCCAGATAAAACTTCAGGCATTCTCTCTTTCATTACAATATTATATTTATATCTATTTAATACTGTATCTATGCTATGAACATATCTATATCCATCTCTTCTTGCTGCATAAACACAACAATATGGTCTAGAATCTTTATTATAGAATCCTTTATTATAAGTTATCATATTTGCCCAAATTTGATATACATCTATATCATTTGCAAAGTTCATCATATCTGGTGTATATCCTCCAGGTGGACGCATATTTACCTCTAATCCTATAATATCCCCTTTATTTCCTAATCCTGGTTTATCTTCTAACAATCTAAAAAATTCACAATGGAAAAATCTACTATTAGTATCAAAAGTTTGTACTACTCTTCTTCCTGCTTCTTTTAAATCCTCTGGAATCTCTCTAAAAGAATAATACATAACATCCATTCCATTATTTACTATCTCCATTATTGGTACTGGATATGCATGAGCTGTCTCAAAAATAATCTCCCTATTTCTACCAGCTATTCCATCATAAGAAAGAAGCTCTCCATTGATAAATTCCTCCATGATATACTCCTCTTCTCCTAGATTATCATAGAAAAATTTCATCTCTCCTTCATCTCTTAATTTATAAGTAGCTGCTGCTCCAACTCCATTATTAGGTTTTACTACAACTGGAAATCCTACCATATCAGTAAATTTTTTCCCCTCTTCAAAAGTTGAAACCATATGGTACCTAGCTGTTTTAACTCCAGCTTTTTCATAAAACTCTTTCATTTTACTCTTATATTTTATTCCAGCTATCTTATCATTTTTTAAACCAGATGTAATATTAAAATCTGTACGAAGTTGTGCATCTCTTAATAACCAGTATTCATTATTTGATTCTAACCAATCAATTTTTCCATACTTAAAAGCAAAATAAGCACAAGCTCTGTACACTTCATCATAGTTTTCTAAAGAAGACACTTTATAATACTCATTTAATGATTCTTTTAACTCATCACTTAAAAAGTCATAATCAGCATCTCCTATTCCTAGAGTGTTAACTCCATTATTTTTTAATCCTCTACAAAAATTCCAATAACTTTTTGGAAAGTTTGGTGATATAAAAATAAAATTCATAAAATCCCCCCTATGTTTATGAATACTTAGTTATTAAATAAAAATATACCACAATTAAAAGATAATGTAAAGGATAACTTTCCTTTACACTATCCTAAGTTTCTCTTGATCCAATCTTTTCCTTCAACTATTCTTGTAACAAGCATAGCAGCAACTGTATCTCCAGTAGCATTTATCATAGTTGCTGGTGGGTCTACAAGATAACCAATAGTAGCAATTATTGGGAAAGCTTCTGCTGGGAAACCATACATAGTAACTATTAGCATCTCCCCTATAAGTCCTCCACCAGGAACACCTGACATTACCACTCCCCCTAATATAGAAAGAAGTAAAGCACTTGCATAAGTTCCAATTCCCTCAAAAGGAACATTAAAAATTCCAAATAGGAAAGAGATTTTTAAAATAGAACTAAAAACTGTTCCATCCATATGAGCAGTAGCTCCTATTGGTAAAACTATCTCTCTGATATCCTTAGGCACACCTATTTTTTTAGCAGCATCTAAGTTTACAGGAAGGGTAGCTATACTACTTTGAGTAGCTATTGAAGTAATAGCTGGAGATATTAGATTTTTCATAGCTCTCACTCCATCTTTTCCAGCAGATATATATCCATATATTGGGAACATCACTACAAAATATACTAAACAAAGTGGATAGTAGATTATCATAGCTCTTGTGTATGACCCTAATAACTCTTTTCCATACTCTCCAACAAGAGCAGCAAAATATGCCCCTAATCCTATTGGTGCATAGTACATCAATAGATTTATCATTTTTAAAAATACCTCTGCTAAAGCATCTAATCCATTAGATATTACTTTTCCCTTCTCTCCTACCATATTTACGCAAAGTCCAAATACTATAGAAAAAAGTATAAGTGGTAACATATTTTTTCTAGATATTAACTCTGGAAAATCTGTAACTGTAATAGCTTTTACAATTTGATCCCCTGTTTGAAATGGTTGAAGTGCCTCTGCAGTTGTAAGACTTAAATTAACTCCTTGAGCTGGTGGAAAAATATTTACTATTATTAAAATAATAACTGCAGCTACTGCACCTGTTGAAACAAATACTAAAATAAGGTTTTTTAATATACTTTTTAATCTAGTCATATCACTCATACTAGATATTGAACTACTAATTGTTACAAAGACTAATGGTACAACTATTGTAAACATTCCATTTATAAATAAATCTCCTAATGGTTTTAAAACCTTAGCTTTCTCTCCAAAATGAACCCCTATAAAACTTCCAATTATTATAGCTCCTATTAAGATTATAGAAAATCTATAAGCCTCCCAGATACTTTTTTTATTCACAATTCTTCCTCCTATTTTAAAAACTCTCCAGTGCAAATTGTTTCTGCACTACCTTTCATTATTACATTATATTCATTATCAAAAGTTACAAAAACCTCTCCACCCTCTGTGGTAAGTTTTACACTATTTCCTTTGATTTTTCCAAGTTTATGAGCTATAACAGCAGATGAACAGCACCCTGTTCCACAACCTAATGTTCTTGAAGCTCCCCTCTCCCAAGTCTTTATAATAATATTTTCATCATCTACTACTTGAATAAAATTTACATTAGTCTTTCTTGGAAAAATATCCATACTATACTCTATAGCTTTTCCTAATCTATCTATATCATAGTTATCATAGTCATCTACTAAAATCACAGTATGAGGTACTCCCATTAAAACAGATGAAATTTTTAACTTTTGTCCTTCTACCTCTATCTCTTTTTCTAAAATAATTTCACTATCTAATGTACAAGGAACAGAAGTGGCTCTAAAATCTGCTCTTCCCATATCCACTGATATATATTTTACCTCTTCACTCTCTAAAGTAAGATCTATATATTTTATTCCAGCATCAGTTTCTACTGAAAAACTCTTTTTTCTCACTACTCCATTATCATAGACAAATTTTGAAAAACATCTTATTCCATTCCCACACATCTCTCCTCTTGACCCATCAGAGTTATAATAATTCATCTTTATATCTGCAACTTTACTCTCCTCACAAGTCATAAGTCCATCTGCACCTATTCCAAAATGTCTATCACAAACTTTTTTCGCTGTACTACTTAAATCTAAATCTCTATACTCTAGTCCATTGACTAAGATAAAATCATTCCCTGCAGCTTGTAATTTTGAAAATCTCATATTCCCTCCTCTTTACCTATTTTAAATACCTCTAATATTGTAATAAAATTTCTCTGTTTTTCCTATTTCTCAAATTCTTTATTTTTTTGTTCATACTTTTTCAGAAAAAAACTATTTTTTTCAAGAGTTTTACTAAAAATACTATTCATTTTTGAAGAACTATAGCTCTATAGCCAAATCATTTCTTATTAAGTCTTCAAAACTCTCTCTTCTAATAGCTAAAGAGGCTTTTCCATTTTTTACAAATACCACTGCTGGTCTTGCTAATTTATTATAGTTGCTAGACATAGAGTAACCATAAGCTCCTGTAGTAGAAACTAATAGTAAATCTCCCTTTTCTCCCTTTGGTAAACTCTTTCCTTTTATAATTAAATCTCCAGACTCACAACATTTTCCAGCTACAGTTACCACTTCCCTCTCTTTTTCATCTAGTCTATTAGCTATAACTGCTTCATATTCAGCTTGATAAAGAGCAGGTCTTATATTATCTGTCATTCCTCCATCTATAAACATATATTTTACTCCACCATAAGTTTGTTTTATTCCCCCAACTGTATAAAGAGTACTTCCTGCATTTCCTACTATACTTCTTCCTGGTTCAATAGATACCTTCTCTATCTCTAATTTATGCTCATCTAAACTTTTCTCTATATGTTCTATCATACTTCTCATAAATTTCTCAATATCTACTTCTACATCATTTTCTGTATAGTATACTCCAAAACCTCCACCAAGATTTATCTCTGGAATTTTTATTCCTAAAGTATCAGCTATCTTTTTTGTTTCTACTACCATTGTTTCTATTCCTTCATGGAATGCTTTTGTATCAAAAATTTGAGAACCAATATGACAATGAAATCCTAAAAACTCTATATTTTTATCTTTTACAATTTTTTCTACTATTCCTACTAATTTCTCATCAAAAATTGATTCTCCAAATTTAGATGAATGTTTAGATGTTTTTATATACTCATGAGTATGAGCATCTATTCCAATATTTATTCTAAGCATAGCTTTTATTTTTTTATTTTTTTGAGCACACACATATGATAAATTTTCTATCTCTGTTTCATTATCTATGATTATACTCCCTATCCCATAGTCTACACACATCTCTAACTCTTCTAAAGTCTTATTATTTCCATGCATATGTACTCTTTTCATATCAAGTCCACTTACTTTTATTGTATATAGCTCTCCTCCTGATACTGCATCTATATCCATATCATATTTCTCTACTAATTGACACATAGCTTTTGCTAAAAATGCCTTTGACGCATAGACTATCTGTGTTTGAAATTTATCACTTTTAAAGTTTTCTTTATATTTTCTCATATTACTTTCTATTAGCTCTTGGTCCATTATATAAAGTGGTGTCCCATATTTTTGAGCTAACTCAGTAACCTTTACTCCCCCTATTGATAATACTCCCTGCTCATCTTTCATCGTTCCAAAAAATCTCATCTTTCTCCTCCACTTGTTCTATTTTCATTCTGTTATTTAATAATTTTTTAATAAAAAAAGATAGCTCCAAGTAAAATAGTTTTAATATCTCTCAATATTTTCTACTATTTACTCCTTGCTATCTTTTAACTTTTTTAATAAATTTTAAAATTTACAATATAAACTTAAGTACATTCTATAATTTTACTAATAGTTTTAGATAGCTCTCCATTGAAATATCAATGACAGTAAAACAGATATTATCTGAGTTACCAATAAAAATCCTTTGACTTTGATTTTTATTTCGGCAATCTCCCCTTTCATATCTCTTCATAGTTTGTCAAACTCTGAGATATTACTCTTGTCAATTGCACCTCTACCATTTTTCGTTATTATATAACATATGTTATTACAAGTAAAATATATTTTATATATACTTTTCTATTTTTTATAAATACTAATTACTCTTCCTAAGCTTTCACTCATATACTCTATATTTTCTTTACCATTAGCTATGGCATTCTCCAAGCTCTCTACCCTAGGAAGAATTGGAAGTATTGCTGTAAATCCATAATCATATAATACATCTATATCCTTCCCTATATTTCCAGCAAAAGCAATTACTGGAATATTATATTTTTGAGCCGTTTTAGCTACACCATATGGAGTTTTTCCAAATCTAGTCTGACCATCTATACTTCCCTCTCCTGTAATAATTAAATCTGCTCCTTGAAGTTTTTCTTCCAATTTACTATATTCTACAACTATATCTACACCTTTTTTTAGTTCTGCTGATAAAAATGCCATAAGCCCAGCTCCTAATCCACCAGCTGCTCCAGCTCCTGGAATATTTTCTACATCTTTTCCTATATCTCTTCTTATTATCTTTGCATAGTGTTTTAAATTTTTATCTAGTAACTCTCTTTGTTCCTCATTAGCTCCCTTTTGTTTTCCAAAAATATGAGAAGCTCCTGTTGGTCCAGTAAGAGGATTTTGTACATCACAAGCTACTATTATTTTTACATCTTTTAACCTATTATCTAAATTAGAGATATCTATCCTATCTAATTTTGATAGCTCTCCACCACCAAAACCTATTTCATTTCCATCTTTATCTAAAAGTTTTCCTCCCAATGCTTGTACCATTCCAGCACCACCATCATTAGTTGCACTTCCTCCTATTCCTATAAGAATAGTCTCTACATTTTTACTTAAAGCTGCCTTTATCAACTCTCCTGTTCCATAAGTTGTGGTTATTGTAGCATCTCTTTTTTCTTTTGGTACAAGCTCTAATCCACTGGCTGCTGCCATCTCAAGTATCGCTGTTTTTCCATCTCCAAGTATTCCAAATCTTGCATCTCTTTTCTCTCCTAATGGTCCCATTACCTCAACAGTATAAAATTTTCCATTTGTAGCATCTACTAATGATTGAGTTGTACCCTCTCCTCCATCAGCCATAGGTACATGGATACACTCTAAATTAGATATTACTTTTTTAAACCCTTTCTCTATTGCTATACAAGTTTCCTTTGCTGTCATACTCTCTTTAAATGAATCTGGTGCTAATACTATCTTCATCTTCTAACTCCTTTTTAAAATAACATTCCATAGATTATTGTTGATACAAATGTTAAAATCAATCCTATTAACGATTCAAATGGTATTAACGTTAATCTCTCTTTCATATCCATATTCACACTTCCTCCTGTTGCATGAAAGAAACTTCCATGTGGCAGATGGTCTAATACAGTTGCTCCTGAATGTATCATTGCTGCTGCATTTATTGGCTGTACACCTAAACTTAATATTGTTGGTCCAAATACTTGACTTGCAACAGCTGTTCCAGAAGTTGTTGAAGCTGTAGCTGCACACATTAAAATCCCTGAAAATGGTGCTAGTAAATAAGCAGGAGCCCCAGTTGTTGATAAAAAATTAGTTAATACTTCTTTTAATGCAGAGTTTGCTATTATTCCTGAAAGAGTTCCTGTTCCTATTAATAATATCGCTACCCCTATCATTTTCCCTAAACCAAATACACAATACTCATTGAAATGCTTTATTTTTCCCATAGCTAAGCATCCTATTGCCCCTCCTACAGGTAAAGCTATTAATGGATCAATGGAAATTCCTGCTATAGGTCTTAAAGCTAAAATAAATATTGCTACTATTGGTCCTATTATTGCACCTATAAAACTAGGTCTTTTTTCTAATTTTTTATCTCCTAAATCATTATCTAAAATTTGACTTCCTCTATTAGAAATAATTTTTGCTACAATTATAGTCACAACTATTCCAAATACTGCTGGAATAATCCCTGCAGTCATAACTGAAGTCAATGGAATTTTAAAAGCATCAGCTGCTGCTATAGCATTTGGATTAGGAGACATTATATTTCCTGCTTTTCCTCCACCTATCATAGCTACTAAAACTCCTGTTCTAGATAAGTTTGTTCTTTTAGCTATTGCCATTGCTATTGGTGCTACTGTTATTACAGATACATCTATAAATACTCCAACCATTGTAAGAATCATAGTTGATAATACTATCGCTACTATAGCTTTCGATTCTCCTAATTTTTCTATAATTGTCTCTGCAATTTTACTTGCAGCTCCAGTTTCTATTAAAACTCCTGCTAAAACACCTGCTGTTATTATTCTCAATATTGCTGGTATCATTCCCTGTGCCCCAGATATCATTAAGGAAACTGTTTGAGATACACTTGCTCCTCCTACTAATCCCCCGATTATTGAACCTAAAATTAACGAATATGCTGGATTTATTTTCTTTATAATTAAAACTATTGCCACAATAAGTCCAACAACTGCCCCTAACGCTGATACTGTTATCATAATTTCCCTCCTATTTTACTTATTTTTTTATATTTTTAGTACACTGTAAATTAATTTTATAGTTTTTTAGATAAAAAAACAATATTATAGATAACATATTTCAGCAACTATTTCACTATTTTTTTTATTATATATAACATTATTCTACTTTTAGCATAAAGGCTATTTTTAATTTAGTAAAATCATTATAATTTCTCATGTTCAAATCTGTTTTTTCATAAAGTTTATTTAATTTATATTGAAGAGTATTAACATGGATGAAAAGCTCTTTTGCTATTTTATTAAGAGAACCATTATACTTCTCATATAATAAAAAAATTATTTTATATTCTTCTATCTCCTTATTAGTGAGTTTTTTAAAAATTTTTTCTTTATATATTTGAGCCAAATTTTTTGTTATATTTTTTATAATTAACTCTAAATCAAGATCATCATAAAAAGTTATTTCATTTTTAGATTTTATTCCCCATTCTAGTGCCTCTACTCCCTCTTTATACGAATCTTTTAACTCTCCTATTTTTTCCTTTATTTTTCCTACCCCAAAACTTAAAAATTCTTTTTTATTAAATTCAGATAAAAGTTCTATAATTTTTTCTCTATCTTTATGAAAATCTAAAATTATAATAGTATTCTGATTAAGCATAGAGTATCCATTATATTTTTTTACTTTTATTCTTATTGGATCGTATATCTTTTTTATTGATTCTAAATCATAAATTTTTATAATTTTTCCTACAATTATAACTCCATTTTTTTTCTTTTCAATTTCTTCTAAAGTTTCTGAAAAAATAATCGGATTGTAAAGAAAACTATTTTGAAAAAGAAGGGTTTCTAAAAAAATTCTTTCCTTTTCACTTTCTTCTTCATTTCTTTTCAAAATCCAAGCTTCTTTAATTAAAATTTCTGACATTCTCTTGATAATTTGACCATACTTTTCAACTTCATTTGTTTCACCAGAAATTCCAATTACTCCTATTAATTCCCCATTAAAATTTAAAGGTAAATTTATTCCTTTTCTAGAACCTATATACTCTTCATCTCTATTAATTTTTATTATATCTTTTCTTAATATTACTTGTTTCCCCCCAGCATGATAAGTTCCAATTCTGGTTTCATCTGTACTAGCTATTATTATCCCATTACTATCTATAAAATTTAAATCTTTATCAATAATTTTTTTCATCTCAACCACAATGCTTTGAGCTAATTCTTTTGATATTTCCATCTTTCTTTCTCCTAATTAGATTCTTATTACTATATTTTATTCTAATTATTCTATCTTGACAAATTAATTTTTTTATCTTATACTACATGTATATACAACTATACAATTAATATTAGGAGGAGATTAATATGAAAAAAGAGTTTGTAGTAGCAATTGCAGGTGGAGGTAGTACTTGGACACCAGGATTATTAAAAGCACTTTGTAAAAGAAAAGAAACTTTTCCTTTAAAAAGAGTGGTACTATTTGATAATAATCCAGAAAGACAAGCGGTTATTGGAGAGTTTGCAAAGGTTTTATTTAAGGAAGAATATCCAAATTTAGATTTTGAATACACAACATCTCCTGAAGTAGCTTTTACTGGAGCTGATTTTGTATTCTGTCAAATTAGAACTGGTGGATATCCTATGAGGGAAAAAGATGAAAAAATTCCTCTAAGTTTAGGAGCTATTGGACAAGAAACTTGTGGTCCTGGAGGATTTGCCTATGGAATGAGATCAATAGGAGATATGATTAATCTTATCAACAATGTAAGAAAATATGCTCCAGAAGCTTGGTTTTTAAACTATACTAACCCTGCTGCAATAGTAGCTGATGCTTTAAAGAGAGCTTTTCCTAATGATAAGAAAATTTTAAATATCTGTGACCAACCTGTAAATCTTCTAAGGTCTTATGGAAGATTACTTAATATGAATCCTAATGAATTTGAACCTGTTTATTTTGGACTTAACCATTTCGGTTGGTTTACTAATATCTATGATAAAGAGGGAAATGATTTAGTTCCAAAACTAAAAGAGATTACGCTACAATCTGGGTTTAAACCTGCAGATGCTGAGCAAAGAGACCAATCTTGGCTAGATACATACGCTATGGTAAGGGATATGTTAGTAGATTTTCCAGACTATATGCCTAATACATACCTTCAATATTATTACTATCCAGAGTATAAAAGAGCTAAACTAAATCCAGAATTTACAAGGGCAAACGAGGTAATGAATGGAAGAGAAAAAAGAGTATTTGAAGAGTGTAGAGCTATTGTTAAAAGAGGAAGTATGGGAAATTCTAATGTAGTTCACAACGATGCCCATGGAGAGATGATAGTTGAAATAGCTGAATCAATAGCTTTCAATGAAAATAGAATCTATATAGTTATAGTACAAAATAATGGACTTATTTCTAATCTTGATGATGATGTAATGGTAGAGGTAGCAGCTAATCTTGGAATAAATGGACCAAGACCTTTTGGAGTAGGTAAGATAGGAACTTTCTATAAAGGACTTATTGAGCAACAATTTGCTTACGAAAGATTGACAGTAGAGGCTTGGTTTGAAGGTTCTTATGCTAAAGCTTTACAAGCACTTACTTTAAATAGAACTGTGGTAGATGCTAAAAAAGCTAGAAAAATTTTAGATGCCTTAATAGAAGCTAATAAAGATTATTGGCCAGTACTTAAATAATATGATACTATCTATATAGAGGTGATTAGTATGAATTATAAAGTTATAAATCTTTTACAAACTAGAGAGATAAGAATTTCTCTTACAAGAAGTGAAGAGGAACTGATGGATTTTATAGAGAAAAATTTTAAAGAGATTCCAAATTATTCAGCTATAAAACTTTGTGAAGAAGCTTACTCTTCTCAAGCTACTCTCAATAGAGTTTGTAAAAAATTGGGATTTAGAGGTTTTAGTGAATTAAAATTCTCAATTGAAGAGGATTTAAAACTTATGGAAAATTCAAAAAATAGTTATATTCACAATACAATCTACTATATAGATAATATAAATTTTGAAGAGATAGACAATATTATAAAAATTTTAAAAAACAATAGAAAAATTCTTTTATATGGGTTAGGAGCATCACAAATTACTGCTGCTTATTTCCAAAGACAACTTTTATATTTAGGATTTCAAGCTATTATGATAAGTGAAGAAAAGATGATGGAATCCTTTGATGATTTCATCATCTTTATAATCTCAAGTTCTGGAGAAACTCTTAGAGTTAAACATATAGCTAAAAATATGAAGGAATTAGGAAGAATTGTTATAGCTATAACTAAAAAAGATAGCTCTTTAGATGAAATTGTATCTTCCTCTTTTACTCACAATCTCTCAATAGATAAACTAAATGTAATTGCTAGAGAACAACAGCTTCATATGATCATTATGATAAATGAGTTAATAAATAGATTTCAAATTGGATAATTATCCCAAAAAATGGACTGAAGTATTTTTATCATCTATATTATAATATTCTTGAAGATATAACGATAGAAAAATATCAAAATAGAACAGGAGGATAAATGAATAGAGAGATAAAAATACTTATGCATACCCATTGGGATAGAGAATGGTATTTTACTAAAGATGAAACTCAAGTATTACTTAGAAACCATATGTTCCAAGTAATCGAGTTTTTGGAAGAGAATGAAGACATTATCTATATTTTAGATGGACAAAGTGTTATGCTAGATGACTTTATAGAATTTGCTCCTAAATGGAAAACTCGTGTAGAAAATCTAGTTAAAAGAGGTGCTCTAAGAGTTGGTCCTTGGTATACGCAAACAGACTTACTTCTAGTACATGGGGAATCAATTATAAGAAACCTTTATTATGGAATGAAAAAAGCTTTAGAATATGGAGATGTTATGAAAGTTGGATACGCTCCAGATACTTTTGGACACTCTTCTCAAATGCCACAAATTTATAAACAATTTGGAATAGAGAGTTCTTTTTTCTGGAGAGGATTTAGTGAATTAAAAGCTAAAAAATCTGACTTCATTTGGAAAGGAATAGATGGAAGTACAATATTTGGAATCAATCTTGCTACTGGATATCAAGGTGCTAAATATTTAGAGTCTGATATTGATGAATTAAAAGTTAGAATGGATAAAATTTTAAAAGTTTTAGATAACTATTCAGCTACATCTCAAAGGCTTATAATGAATGGACATGACCAGATGCCTATTCAAAAAAATATCCATGAAATTATGAATAAACTAAAAACTCTTTATCCTAATGACAGTGTTGAAATTACAGATTTTGAGTCATATGTAGATGGACTTAGAGATAAAAATTTAGAATTAGTAGAAGGAGAATTAGTTCATAGCAAACATGCTAGAATACATAGAACTATCAACTCTACAAGAATGGATATAAAATTATTAAATACTGAATTAGAGTATAAAATCTATAATATTCTTGAACCATTAGCTATAATGGGAACAGAATTAAAAATAGATTATCCTCATGAAATATTTGAAAAATGTTTAAAAACACTTTTTGGGACTCATGCTCATGATAGCATTGGAGGATGTAATTCAGATTCAGTTAACCAAGATATAAAGCAACGTCTTTTACAAGTTAAAGAGATAGTAGATACTCAAATAGAGTTATATATGAGACTTATCTCTCTAGCTGGAAAAAATAGTAATGAAAATATAATTACAATGTATAACTGCCTACCATATAAAAGAGAAAAAGAAAGAGTAGAGCTTGAGTTTATTACTAGAACAAGTGATTTCAAAATTTTCTTAGATAACAAAGAGGTAGATTATCTATTACTAGAGCAAGAGATCACTGACGCTGGTCTAATAGATAGACAGGTAGCTGCTAGACTTTTAGATATAAAAGTATTTAAGAGTAGAGTATCTTTTGTAGTAGATAGTATTGATGGTTTAGAAGTAAAATATCTAACTTATAAAGAGGGAGAAAATTATGCACTTCTTAATAAAATAACCAAAGAGAATTCAATAGAAAACTCTTTATATAAGTTAGAGATAAAAGATAATAAATTAAATCTTTTCAATAAAACTACTGGTGAATATTTAGAAGATGTCTTCTATATAGAAACTAGTGGAGATGGAGGAGATAGTTATGATTACTCTCCACCTTATACTGATATTGTATTTAATAGTAAAAATTCTACTATAAAAAATATCAAAGCTCTTAAAGGAAAAGATGAAGAGATACTTTTCTATACATTAGAATTTAATCTACCTAAAAATCAAAATTCAAGGGATAACAACAAAATAGATACAACTGTTGAATTTTTAGTTGAGATATCTTTAAATACCAGTGAGTTAGTAAATGTAAAAATCAAACATAAAAACTCTGTAGAGGATACAAGATTTAGAGCTGTATTAAATACTCAAATAAAAACTGATAGAGTAGAATCAGACTCTCATCTATGTGTTGTAAATAAACCTGTATTCTTTGAAAAAGAATTAAGTATTTGGAAAGAGGATAAATGGGCTGAAAAACCTGTTTCAATAGAGACATTTAACTCATATGTATCTTTAAAAGAGGAGAAAAAAGAGGGAACATTCTTTGCCTATGGATTAAAAGAGTATGAGGTTGTAGATGGAAATATCTATATTACTCTATTTAGAACTTTCTCTCATCTAGGAAAAAGAGAGCTAATCAATAGACCTGGTAGACCATCAGGAATAGAGATTCCTACTCCAGATAATCAACTTAAAGATATAGAGTTTAATTTTAATTTAGCTTTCTCTTTTATAAGAAAAGAAAAAAATAATAGTCAAAGAGCTAAAGAATTCTTAACTCCAGTACTTGCTTATCAATTAAAAGAATTCAATAGATTTAACTTAAACTCTCCTAGTACTCTAAAGAAAATTGATAAAAAATATAATTTAGAGTTAGGAAACTGTGTTGTGAGTGCTATCAATATGAGTGAAGATGACAAATATATCTTTGTTAGAATTTTCAATCCAAGTTCAGAGATTGAAACATTAAAATTTGATAGAACAGTTTATCTAAGCAGTATGTTCCAAGAAAAACTTGAAAAACTTGAAACTTATTCTATAAAATCTCAAGAGATTTTAAATCTATTAATAGAAAAATAATATTTTGGTGGGGGTTATTATGCAAGAATTAAAAAAGAATTTACAAAGCTTTGGAAAAACTTTACTTTTTCCAATTTCAATACTATCTTTTATGGCTATATTTTTAGGGTTATCTGCAGCACTTCAAAATCCTAATATTATAAAATTTATTCCATTTCTTCAAGGAAGTGGAATACAAAATTTTCTAGGGTTTATTAGAAAATTAGCTGGTATTCCTTTCGGACAACTTCCTTTACTTTTTGCTATGGCTATTCCTTTAGGAATGGTTAAAAGAGATAAAGAGGTTGCTGTATATTCATCTGTAGTTGGGTATGTTGCTCTTTTAGTTGGTATGAACTATCTATTAGGATTACAAGGATATAATCCTACTACTACTTCTATAAAATATTTAGTAGAAACTAAAGGAATGACAGAGGTAGAAGCTACACTACACAATTCACTTTTTACAAATGTATTAGGTATATTTGTATATAATATGAATGTTATTGGTGGTATTATTGCTGGAGTTTTTGGAGTTATCTTACATAATAAATTTAGACAGGTAGAGTTACATCCATCTCTTACTTTCTATAGTGGAAAAAGATTTGTTCCTATTATCACAGCTTTAATTATGCCTTTTATTGGTATGGTATTAGTATTTATTTGGCCTGTTATCAATAATATCATAATGAAATTTGGTAGTATAATTGCCAACTTAAATATCCTTGGGGTTTTCCTATATGGATTCTTAGAAAAAGCCATCAATCCTACTGGATTACATCATATTTTAAATCAAGCATTTAGATTTACAGCTCTAGGAGGAATGGAAACAGTTGCTGGACAAACTCAAGTGGGAGCATTAAATATTTACTTTGCTCAACTTGAAAATCATCTACCATTCTCTACTCACGCTACACAATATCTTGCTCAAGGTAAGATATTACATATGGTATTTGGAATGCCTGCTGCTGTATTTGCCATATATAAATGTGCTCTTCCTCAATATAGAGAGAAAGTAATTAGATACTTCTTACCTGGAGTTACTGCGGTTATATTAACAGGTATCACTGAACCAATTGAATTTACATATATATTTATCTCTCCAGCTCTATGGTTAATAAACTCTGTACTTGCTGGATTAGCATTTATGATTCCAGCTATGTTCGGAGCTGCTATTGGAAATATTCAAGGGGGAATAATTGACTGGTTTGTATTTGGAACTTTACAAGGAACAAGTACTAAATGGTATATCTATCTTTTCTTAGGACCTATGTTCGCTGTAACTTACTATTTTATCTACAGTTTCATTATCAATAAATTCAATGTTATGACTATTGGTAAAAGTGCTAGTGACTTTGAAGAGGTAGAAGAGAAATCAGAAAATACTACTTCATCACAAACAAACTCTCAAGAAAATAGTTTAGGTGCTGACATAGTAGCTGGACTAGGAGGAATAGATAATATAGTTGACGTAGATAACTGTATCTCAAGATTAAGAGTTGAAATTAAAGATAAAAGTAAAGTTAATCAAGAGTTAATTAAAAAATCTAAACCAAACGGAATAATTATTCCAGATGACCACAATGTACATATTGTTTATGGTGGTAGAGTAACTAAAATGAGAAACTTAGTAGATGACTATCTATTTTCTAAAAAATAAAATTTTCAAGTTAAATATAAGTTGGATTTTCATTTTTTTAAAAAAGTTTCTAATTCTATTTCATAAAAATGAAATTAATAAAAAACAACTGTTCCTAAATAGCTAAAATGGCTATCTAGATTGGATAAGTTATAGAAGGATTTAAAGAGGTTATAGATACATGTTTTTTACCTATGTATTTATACCTCTTTTCTTTTGAATAGGTCTTAAAATTGATTTTAGAGCTTCGTTTTTCTATACTTTTTTAGTCAGCATAAAGTTTAAACCTATATTTCTTTTGATTATAAAAAATTGTAGAGTACTCTAATACTTGTCCACCCTTTAAATAAGTAATACACTCTGCTAAAAGAATAGGCTCATTTCTTTTAAGATGTAAAGAAGAGGCTACATAATCATCTGGAATCTCTGCAGATATCTCTCTATCACTGTCACTTATCTCTAAGCCTTGACTTCTTACATATTCAAATTTTGAGCTCATTAAATCCTTTCTAGTGAGATTTGGAAGAAGAGAAATGGCTATATAACTTTGTTCAAATACAGCCGGAGTATCATCTATCTGTCTGATTCTTTCCATATACCATACATCTTCATTTTCATCTATACCTAAAAGTTTTGCTAACTTTTTATCAGCCTTTCTTCTTTCTAAAATAGGTACAATATTTTTAGGAATCAATCCCATCTCTTTTACCTTTTGAGTAAATCCTCTCAATCTATTAAGAGGCAACTCTATCTTTTTTTCTTTTCCTATAACAAATGTTCCTTTTCCTTTTACTCTCTCTAGAAATCCTTTTATTGTTAAATTATCTATCGCTTTTTTAGCTGTCATTCTACTTATAGAGTAATTTTTAGAAAGTTCATTTTCAGAAGGAATAATATCTCCAACTTTTAACTCTCCACTCTCTATCATCTCTAGTAATAAATTTTCTAGTTGCACATATAAAGGAATCAGAGAATTTTTATCTAACATCTTTTCCACCCTTTTCTTTTTAGTATATCATAAATTTTATAAAAATAGTATTTCAAAATTAATGTTCCTCATTTCTTTACACTCCCATTAGAAAGTGATATAATACTAGTAAAATAGAGAAAAGGAGAAGAATATGGGGATAAATAAAGAACTTACACCTAAAAAAATTGTAGAAGAATTAAATAAGTATATAATTTCACAAGATGAAGCTAAAAAAAATGTAGCTATATCTTTAAGAAACAGAGATAGAAGAAAAATGATAGAGGATGAAAATTTAAGAAAAGAGATTACTCCAAAAAATATTATCCTGATAGGTTCTACTGGAGTAGGTAAAACTGAGATAGCTAGAAGAATTGCTAAAATAGCCAATGCTCCTTTCTTAAAAGTTGAAGCTACAAAATATACAGAGGTTGGATATGTAGGAAAAGATGTAGAGAGTATTATAAAAGATTTAGTAGCTCTTACATATAGAAAAATGAAAGAGGAAAAATATGGGCTATTAAAATTATCATCTCTTGATGCAGCTATTGAAAGAGTAGCTAAAATTTTAAAACCTTATGACACTTTAAACGATGAAGATAAAGAAATTATAAAAAAAGAGTTAGCTGAAGGAAAATATGACCATACTGAAATTGAAATAGATAGACCTAAAAAAGATAATGATATTCCTATTATTGAAGTAATATCTGGTAGTGAAGATATCGGTGGACTTGTTGATCAGATGATGTCTACTCTTCCTGGAAAATTAAAAAAGATGACTACTTCTGTTCTAAATGCTCTAAATTTATTTTTAGAAGAAGAGGTTGAGAAAAAAATAGATTTAGAAGCTCTCGCTCAAGAGGTAGTAGAAAATGTAGAAAATAATGGAATTATCTTTATTGATGAGATAGATAAGATAACTGAAAGAGAGGGAAGTGGCAAGGGCGATGTTTCTAGGCAAGGAGTGCAGAGAGATATCCTACCTATAGTAGAGGGAAGTACTGTAATGACAAAATATGGTCCTGTAAGAACAGACCACATACTATTTATTGCTGCTGGAGCTTTCTCTCAAAGTTCTCCATCTGACCTTATGCCAGAGTTACAAGGTAGATTTCCTATTAGAGTAAAATTGCAAAATCTTGAAAAAGAGGATTTTGTAAAAATTCTTACTGAAGTAGAGTATAATCTATTAGAACAATATAAAGCTATGTTAAGTGTCGATAATGTAGAACTTACCTTTACAAAGGGAGCTATTGAAAAAATAGCTGAAATAACTGCTATTCAAAATGAGAAAATAGAAAATATAGGTGCTAGAAGACTTGCTTCTGTTGTAGAAGAATTACTAAGAGATATTATGTTTGAGGCTCCTTACAAAGAAAAGAAAAAAATCAGCATAGATATCAACTTTGTTAAAAAAGTATTGAAAAAAGAAATCGAAGAGGAAAGTTTAGACAAATTTATATTGTAGTAAATTTGTTTAAATTGTAATATAATAACATTCGTAATTTTATAAAATTCATATTTCAGATAAAAAAAATAAAAAAATTTTATTTTTCTGAAACTATGTCACACAATTGACACAATAAAATGGTATTATAATTACATAAAATCTTTCCCCAAGATGTTTTATATAGTGAGAAAAGGGCTTGGTTATTCCAAGCCCTTTTCTTATTATATATAAACAAAAATATAATATCAAATATTATATTTTTAGTTCTTTTATACTATCTATAACTGCAGTTGGTTGATACTCGCTATTTATTAAATCCTCTCTTTTAGCTTCTCCAGTAAGTACTAATACAGTGTCACAACCATTTTCTTGTCCACAAGCTATATCTGTATATAGTCTATCTCCCACTATTATAACTTTATCTTTTGAAACACTGTTTTTTTCTAAACAATAATCAAAAATTTCGTGATAAGGCTTTCCTAAGAATTTAGGTACTCTTCTAGTTGAATAGGAAATCATCTTTGCTATACTTCCACAATCTGGATAAAAAATTCCATCTTCTACTGGATAAACCATATCTGAGTTAGCTCCTATATAAGTCATCTCTGGGTCTTGTAATAATTTACAAACTGTTTTTATTTTTTCATAATTAAGTTCACTATCCAATCCTAAAACTACAGCATCTATATTGTATTTTCCATCAATCTTTTTAGGGGTTTCAACTACAATAAGTCCCATCTCTTTTAACATCTCTTTAAACTTTTCAGTTCCCAATACATATATTGCTCTTTTATTTTTCTTTAATAGATATTTTCCTGTTATATATCCTGCTGTTACTATCTCCTCTTCTGTCACAGCTATTCCTAATTTTGCTAATTTTTCTACATATTGCATTCTTGTTCTAGATGAATTATTTGTAAAAATTACTAATTTTTTTCCTTGCTCTCTTATCTTATTAATTGCTTCTATTGCTCCATCAATAACTTGATTTCCTAATATTAATGTTCCATCTAAATCGAATAAATATAACTCTTTATCTTCCATTTTTCTTTCCTTCTTTCTTTATTATATAGTTTTATTTTAAATTGTCTATGTTAATTTAAAATAAAAAATATGTTAAATATTTGTAAAAAAAAGAGGCTAATATAATCTTCAAAATTATAATAACCTCTATTTTTATTTAAACTATTTTCTTTCCGTGATACTCTTTAGCAGGAATAAGATTAGATATCTCATTTAAATTATCCTTAGTAACTTTTCCAGCTACTATGATGATTATATCTTCTCCAGCTTCTTTTATCATCTCTCTCAAAATATTTTCCCCTTCTAATGCTGTTTCCTTTGTCCCAGAAGTAAGTATTCTATTCACTCCTAAGTTTGCTAATTTTTTTACTTCTGTCACAGGATTTTCTAACTCATCTATTGCTTTATGAAAAGTTATAGACATTGGTTTAGCTAAATCTATCATATCTTTGATAGCATCATAATTGATAGTATTATCTCTATTTAGTGCTCCTATTACTACTCCCTTTACTCCTAACTCTTTACAAATCTTAATATCCTCTTTCATAATCTCTATCTCCTCAGGAGTATAGTAAAAATCTCCTCCTCTTGGTCTAATAATTACAAAAGCTGGAATATTCAATTTTTCAACTACCATTTTTATTGTTCCATAAGATGGAGTAGTTCCTCCTTCAGTTAAATTATCACAAAGCTCTACTCTCTCTGCTCCTAACTCTTGAGCTTCAAGAGCCTCTAAAAAACTTCCTATACATTTTTCCCTTATCATAAACGCCTCCTTTAAATATACTCACTCAATCTAAGTACAGCCTTAGCATAAATTTCTATTCCTATTTTTAACATATTCAAATCCATACACTCATCAAAACTATGTGGATTTCCTTTAAATTCTTTATAATTAGGTCCAAAAGCTACTGTGTTAGGCATAAGTTTAGCATAAGTTCCTCCACCTAAAGCTGCTGGTTCCTCATCTCTTCCTGTTATCTCTCTATATGTGTCTTGTAAAGTTTTAACTAATACTGAATCTTTTGAAAAATATAGTGTTGGATTATGATTCTCCTTAAAGAAAATTACTCTATTTTCTTTAGCCCTTTTACCTAATGTTTCATCTAAAATTTTCTCTGTAGTTGATACTGGATATCTAATATTAAATTTTACAGATATAAAATCATCTATTCTTTTAGTTATTCCTGCACTAATAGTCAAATCTCCAGTTTCTTTATTTTCACTTTCAATTCCTAATAATTTTCCATCTGTTGTTTCTCCAACATAATTTGACATAAATTTAGCAAATTTTTTCAAAGAATCATCTTCTTCTAAAATCTCATTTAAAAATAGATACATTCCTAAGATAGAATTTATACCTCTCTCTGGCGAACTTGCATGAGCTGCTTTACCATCAATAAAAACTTCTACTTTATCTCCATTATTTTTTACATTAAAACTACATTTTGATATTTTGCCTACACTTTCTAACCCCTTATCTAATCTTGGAAGAATCGAGTTTTTAAATACTATTCTTCCTAACTCTGGAACTACATTTGATCTTGTACCAGCTTCTATCTCTAATACTTCTGTTTTATTCCAATTTATCATCTTTCTAAAGGAAAAAGTATATATTCCCTTTTCAGAAAAAATTACTGGAAATCTTCCATCTGGGGTAAAAGCATATTTAGGAGCCTTTTCACAAGCAAGATAGTATTTTATATCCTCATCTCCACTCTCCTCATTTGTTCCAAAAATTATTCTAACTCTTTTATTAAAACCAGGGTTCTCTTCTAATATAGCTTTTATAGAGTAAAGAGAAGAAATAATAGGTCCTTTATTATCAATAGCTCCTCTAGCTATCAATAGATTATCTCTTATCTCTCCACCATAAGGATTAACACTCCACTTAGAAATATCTCCCTCTGGAACTACATCTATGTGTCCTAATATAGCAATATACTCATCTCCCTCTCCAATCTCTGCATAACCTACATAGTTATCTAAATTTTTAACTCTGAATCCCAATTTTTTAGCTATCTCTAGAGTCTTCTCTAAACCATATTTTAAGTTTTTTCCAAAAGGAGCATCTCCTGTAGCTTTTTCCTTAACTGTTTTTATCTTTATTATCTCTACTATATCTGATAATATCTTCTCAAAGTTATTCTCAATATATTCTTTTATCATAATACCTCCCTCTAAAAAGAAAGAGGTTATTGCAAAACTTTATACAACAACCTCTTTATAATTAATATATTATCCCATCAATCCAAGAGCAAAGTCTAAAACTTTATCTCCTCTCATCATTCCATAATCAACAGTATTGATTACCTCTACTTTTTTTCCAACTGTAGCTGCTATCTTCTCTAGCTCAGCTTTTTTATATTTTACTTGAGGTCCTAATAGAAAAACATCGTAAGTATCTAAGTTCTCTTGAAATTTTTCAAGTCCAATAGCTTTTATTTCAACTTCTATTCCTTTTTTCTCTGCTGCTTCTGTCATCTTCTTAACCATTAAACTTGTTGACATCCCAGCTGCACAAAGTAATAATATTTTTTTCATAATTAAACACTCTCCTTAAAATTATTCCTCTGAATTTGTTTCCTCTTCCTTCTTAGCTGCCTTATCTAAGATTCTTAAAAATGGCAGATATATCATTGCACCTATTATCAGATTAACTATTTGCATAATAGAACCAGAGATATCCCCTACTGTTAAAAATCCACTAATCACGGCTGGAGTAGGCCATGGGAAAGCTATTCCAATTGGTCTAGAAACAATTCCTATTGTCATAGCTATATATTGAGTAGTTACCATTACTAATGGAATAATATTAAAAGGAATTAACATTATAGGATTTAATATTATAGGTAATCCAAATAATACTGGTTCATTAATATTAAATAGTCCTGGTACAGCTCCAATCTCTCCTACTGCTCTTATATGTTTACTCTTAGCAAAAATAATTATAGCTAGTAGTAATGATAGAGTAGCTCCAGCTCCTCCCATCCATATCATATCAAAGAATTGTTCTGTTATAACATGTGGTAATGGTTGACCAGCTTGCATAGCAGCTATATTTTCCACTTGATTCTCTAACCAGAAAGGTCTTACTATTCCATTTACCATAGAACCACTATTGATACCTACTGACCATAAAACTGATATAGCTAAAACAGTAAACATTGAACCTATATAAGAAGTTCCCAGTGATTTTAATGGTACAGCTAAAACTTTATATACAAAATCATGAATTGTTCCAAAAGATGTATGCTCCATTCCCACTCTTAAAAGTAATGCTAATGTTAATATTACAGCACCTGGAATAAGAGCTTCAAAAGATCTAATTACTTCAGGTGGAACTCCCTCAGGCATTTTTACTAAGATATTTTTTTGAATAAAAAATCTAAATATTATAACTGTTGCCACACCTATTAACATAGCTATAAACATTCCTTTACTTCCTAACCACTCAAATGTTATAACATTTCCAAACTCTGCTGTTTTTCCTAGTGGAGTAAGAATTAAAAATGATGCCATTGATAAAAGTCCTACTGCTATACTATCTAAGTCAAATTGTTTAGCTAGTTGTTGAGCTACTAAAAAAGATATATATACAGCCAACATTGAGAATGTAGTATTTACAGGGATATCAAATATATCTTTCCAATTTTCTCCAAGTAAGCTTGCCATACCTCTTTGATAAGCTGGTAATGGAAAAGCTTGAATCATTAAAAATAAAGACCCTATCATAAGAAGTGGCATTAACATTATAAATGCTCTTCTAATTCCATTAATATATTTATTTTGCTCAATCCAAGCAGCAACTGGTACTAATTTTTCTTCTAATATGCTGATTAATCTATTCATTTGTCCTCCCTATATTATATAATTATTCTATTGGTTTTTGAATACTTTTTTTATACTCTTCCATATACTCTTGAGAAATAGCCTCTATTTTTACGTTTCTAGTTCCTTCAATTGGATTAGCAATGTAGACTTGTGGTTTTTCATCAGAAGTAGCTGCTGCAAAAGTAAATTCTACATTTGTTCCTATTCCCCACTCACCTTTATTATTTAGTGCTATTATAGAAATTGCCCCAGCATGACCCCTTCTCTTTTTTAATTCTTCAGTAAAATCCATTACTGCTCCTTGAGCCGCCTCTTGTGGATGCTCTCCTTTTTTCATTCTTTGTACTACTTCATAAGATAGACATCCCTTCATAATATCTTCTCCAAGTCCTGTAGCTGCTGCTCCACCAATATCATTATTTACATAGAAACCTGATCCAGAAACAGGTGAATCTCCTACTCTACCTCTTTTCTTCATAAATAATCCACTTGTAGAAGTTGCCGCTGCCATATCACTCTCTTTATCTAGAGCTATCATACATACAGTATCATGTCCATCATATGGAGAAAGATTTTTTTCATAGATCTCCTTTTTTCTTTTCTCCCAAGTTTTTTTAGCTCTCTCTGTTAACATATTTTGCCTAACAAAACCATTTTTATGTGCATAAGCTTCTGCACCTGCTCCCACTAAAAATATATTAAATTTATCTTCACTTAATTTCCTAGCAATAGAAACAGGATTTTTATAATCTCTTATTCCAGCAACAGCACCAATAGAAAGAGTTTTTCCATCCATAAAAGCTGCATCTAACTCAACTTCACAATCTTCATTTGGAAGTCCTCCATAACCTACTGATTTATAAAATGGATAATCCTCTACTTGCATAATTGCTTTTTCTACAGCATCTTGACATTTTCCTTTTTCATTTAATATTTCAGCCCCTAGTTTTATAGCATCTCCTGCCATCCTCCAAGTAGCTATCATACCCCATTCTCTTTTCATTTATCATTCCTCCTAGAAGTTATTTATCTAATTTTTTGTATAGAGTAATCATCTCTTCTATTAATTCTCTTGCTAGTATAGAAGTCATTAGATGGTCTTGAGCGTGTACCATTAATAAATTCATCTCTATTCCGTTTCCATCTGCCTCATTACATATTAATTCTGTTTGCATTTCATGAGCTGCCAAGCTTCTCTCTTTAGATTGTTCTAAATACTTTTTAGCTTTTTCATAATTTCCCTCTTTAGCTTCCTTTAGAGCTTCAAAAGCTAAACTTCTTGCTTCTCCAGCATTTCCTACTATTGTCATAGCTATTTCTTCAATTGTTAAACTCATCATTACCTCCAGAAAATTTATTTTTACATTTTTATCATATATTATATATTATAAAAAGTCAAATTCAACATTTTTTGAACTTTTTTCGTTAAAAACTTTATTTGTATTTTTTAAATTCTTGATTTTTTACTAAATAAATGGTAAACTTACCATATATAACGAAAAAAAATAACTATATTTTCGTTTTATTTTTTTTTTTAAAATATTCAAAAATTCTAAAAAATTTTTTGGAGGACAATTATGGCTGAAACAAATGATAAAATTTCGCTATTCAATTTTGAATTATTAGGAAGAGATATTAAGATAGATTTTACAAAACATTTAACGAAAAAAGATAAAGAACTATTTCGCCACATTAATTTACAAAAATATAACCATATTCCTCTATTAAAATTTTTTCAAATCTACTCTTTAAATGATAAGGAAGAGGTTATAAAATTTCTCAACAATTTAATAAATAAAAATATTATAATTTCATCAAAGGAAACTAATTATTTTACTTGTATAAGTATTATTCAATCTTACTATATCAATAATAATATCATATATCTAGTTTTTTCAGATGAAATTACAAGCTCTTTTAAGAATGGTTCTTTTTTTGATAAATTAGGGCTTAGAAACATACTATTTTTAGAAGAAAAATTCTCCTATAGATTGTATCAGTTTATTTATAACTCTAAAGAGGAGATTATATATATTCCATTAGAAAAATTGAGAGAGATTCTTGAAATAGGAGAAACTTACCAAAGATTTTATGATATTGAAAAAAATTTATTACTACCTATTTTAGAAGATATTAAAAAAAATGGTGGACTTGATCTTGAATACCAAAAGATAAAAAATGGTGAACATAAAAGTGCAAAGATTTTAGGTATCAATATTATTAAAAAAGGATATCCTGATTTTAAAAAAAATAATGATACCTCTTTAATTATTGATAATTTAATGCTAAAACTTGGAAACAATATAAAAAACTTCTCTGAAATCTACTCTCTTTTAAGAAAAAATCTTGCTGAATATGGAGAGGAGTTTATTAAAAGTAAAGTTGATTATGTTTTAAAAAATTTCAATGATAACATTGAAGAAAATTTAAAAAAACTACTTACTGAAAAATCTATTGAAAGAAAACCAGATTATACATTAAAGAAATCTTTTAAAAATTTATTTGAATTACACTCAGAAATTTTACATTACCTTCATAAAAATAATCTTTCTCAATTATCTACCTATATGTTTTTAGTAAAGTTATATACCTTAAAAGATCAAGGTACTTTACTATTGACAGATAAAAATCTTACTATCAAAGTTCAATATAACAAAGATTCTGAGTCTGAGATTAATTTTTTTATAAATAAATAAAAAAATTCAAGAATGTCTTTCATCAAAGGTAAAAGTCATTCTTGAATTTTTAATAACCTGCAACTTTTATTTTTTACAATAAAAATATCCAACTCTATATGTTAAGCTCTTGCTCTCATAATTTCTAACCTTACTTATAGAGCTCTTTTCAAATCCTGTAACTCCTGTATTTTTTAGATGTCTTAGAGCTTCTATTGATGAAGAAAACTCCAACTCTATAGTTTCCTCTTTCCATTTTACTTTAGAAAAAAGGCTAGTTAATATTTCAATAACATTATCCAGTGTAAGGTACTTTAAAGATATTCCAAAATGCTCCTTTATCTCTTCTAAATTTCCATCTATATACATTGAAAATCCCAACTCATTTGTAGAGTGTGCTATTTTTTCTATACTCTTTGAAAAATTTTTCAACCATTGGAAAACAGAGCTAGAAACTGTTGTATCTATCTTAGGTATATCTATCTCCTCTATATCTCCCAATATAAACTCATCATATCTTACATTTTTTAAATATTTTTCAACATCATATATATCATTTAATATAATTTTCTTAGGAGAAAACTTTTTTATAAACCTCTTACTAAAAAGCCCTGTTCCACATCCTATCTCAAAAACTTCTCTCTCTTTAGATACTCCCATCTCATCTAAAAACTCCACTAGAGTATCTGCTACTGATTTTTGAATATGAGCATTCTCATCATATGTATCAAACTTTTTTTCAAAATTCATATTACTTCACTCCAAGCTTTTATAAACTCAAAGGGATAGTGCCCCATATCTAATTCTCTGTATTTTATTCCACTCTCTTCACAATATTTTTTTTGCCTTGAGGCAGGAACAATTTTATCTCTTATTCCTATTATTATCTCAGTAAAAATATTTTCAAGAGCTGTATAACCATTTTTAAAGTATTCCAATTCCTCTAATATCTCTTTAAACTCTTTTTTAGGATTTTGAAACTCTTCACTTATCTCCATATTTTTATAAAATTTGATTAAAGACTCTGGAGTTAATGTGGAAAGAGTAAACTCAAAAATCTTTGGTGTTATTCCAAATTTACCTATTATCTCTCCATTCCCATTGATAGCAACTATCTTTTTAACCTTTGAAAAATTTTTAATTCCTCTATTTACTAGCACCCATTTAGTTAGATAATAACTTCCAAAGGACCAACCTACTAAAAATACATCCTCATATTTAGTAAAGTACTCCTCTAAATTATCTAATTTATATGGAAAATTTATGACTTTTATCTCTGTATCTTTTGGCAACTCCACTTTCTCTACTACACTGCTATCCATTCCCCAACCATTAAAAAATAGTATCAATCTCATACTTTAACTCCTCTACAAATTTTTCTATCTCTTCATAAGTAATATATGGATTTAATCCTATTCTAAACCTTGCTGTTCCCTTAGGTACTGTTGGCTCCTTCACCGGATATAGAAGATAACCTCTCTCTTTCATATTTTGGCCTATCTTTCCAATTCTTTCGTTATCTCCTATAATTATACTTATTATATGAGTAGTAGATGTAGTCTCTATTCCTCTTTCTTTTAATAATTTTAAAGTATGATTTTTTAAAAGTTCTAGTTTCACTCTTCTCTCATCAAACTCTTCCATTTTACCTAGAATAAAAAGATTCCAAGAACTATTTACTGGAGGTAGTGCAGTTGAAAATATAAACTTTCTGCTTTTGTTTATTATATAGTTTTTAAGATATCCCTCACAAATTACCATAGCTCCCACAGAACCTCCACCTTTTCCAAGGGGAATTACCAAAAAATCTATCTCACTGACAAGATTTAAATTGTAAGCTATACCATAACCATAAACTCCATAGGAATGAGCCTCATCTAACATTAAAGAAAAATTATATTTTCTTTTTAATTCCACTAATTTTTCAATATCAGCTACATCTCCATCCATACTATAAACGCTTTCAGAGATAACTAAAATATCTTCATATCTATCTGAATATTTTTGTAAAAGTTTCTCTAATCCCAACATATCCAAATGCTTATACCTTAAAAATTCAGCTCCACTATTGACTATTCCATCATAGATACTGGCGTGATTCAATCTATCTGTAAGTATTAAAGTATTTTTATCACAAAAAGTTTCTATAAGAGATGAATTAGCATCAAAACCAGAATTAAACATTATACAAGGTTTACCATATATCTCCTCTGCTCTTTTTTCAAGCTCCATTATCTCACTATATGAACCATCTATAAGTCTTGATGAGCTTGAAGAAAGTTTAGGTCTATACTCTTTATAAAACTCCTCTTTAAGAGTTACATCATTGGCTATTCCTAAATAATCATTAGATGATAGATTTAAAAGTTTTTCATCCTGCTCTCTCAATACTCTATAATTTTTTATCTCCTGTAATCTTTCTAATTCCTCTAATATTTTCTCTTTTTTCATAAGTCTCCCCTGAAAATTTTTTATTTATCTTTATTTCTTCTGCCTATATACTCATCTATAGACTCTTTACAAATCTCTAACATCTTATCTATCTCTTCTTTTGTAATTATATATGGTGGCATAAAATAGATTACATTTCCTAATGGTCTAAGTAGTGCTCCTTTTTTTAAAGCTATCTTGTAGATTTCATAACCTGCTCTCTCTTCACTTGGAAAGAGCTCTTTACTATCTCTATCTTTTACAAACTCAAGAGCTCCTATCATTCCTATCTGTCTATACTCTCCTATGTATGGATGTCCTTCAAATACCTCTTGAGCTTTTTTTCTAAGATACTCTCCCTTTTCTTCTATCATCTCTAAGATATTTTCCTCTCTAAATATTCTCAATACCTCTAGAGCTATTCTACATCCTATTGGGTTTCCAGAATATGTGTGAGAGTGTAGAAAAGATTTTCCTTCAAGATAGTCAGCATAAAAGCTATCATATATCTCTTGAGTGATTCCTATTATTGCCATTGGATAATAGCCAGCTGTAAGTCCCTTAGACATACACATAATATCTGGAATCACTCCAGCGTGCTCCATAGCAAACATCTTTCCTGTTCTACCAAATCCAACAGCTATCTCATCTGCTATTAAATGGATACCATATTTTTTAGTAATCTCTCTCAATTTTTTTATATATATGGGAGAATAGATTTTCATTCCTGCTGCTCCTTGTACTACTGGCTCTATTATTACAGCAGCTATCTCATCTCTATTTTCCTCTATTAATTTTTCCATTCTTTCAAAGCACTGAGCTTCACAAGTAGAATAATTCTTTCCATATGGACATCTAAAGCACTCTGGTTTATCAGCTTTTAATCCCTCTTTTATAAGAGGTCTATATGTTTTAGTAAATATATCTACATCTCCTACTCCTAGTGCTCCTACTGTTTCTCCATGGTAAGCATTACTTAGAGATATAAATTTTGTTCTTTTAGGATTTCCACTTTGTTGATGATATTGAAAACTAAGTTTCAAAGCCATCTCTATACTAGATGAACCATTATCAGCAAAAAGAAATTTTTCTATCCCTTTTGGTACTACCTTTATTAACTCTTCAGCTAACTCTATCGCTGCTTCATGGGAAAAATTAACAAATAGTACATGCTCTAATTTATCTATTTGCTCCTTTATTACTCTATTGATTCTAGGATTACAGTGCCCAAAAAGATTTACCCACCAGCTTCCTACACAATCCATATATCTATTTCCAAACTCATCTTCTAAATATAATCCTTCAGCTTTTTTTATAATCATTGGTGGTAATTTCTCATAATCTTTCATCTGTGAACATGGGTGAAAGATATATTTTAAATCTTTTTCTTGTAAGCTACTTAATTTACTCATCTATTTTACCTCTATTCCTAAAAATTTTTCTAACTCTTTCTCTGGTATAGTTCTTTCTCCCTCTCTTATAATTAGACTATTTTTTATTCCACTTAGTTTTAAAACTATATCTATATTATCCTTTTCAAAATAATCTCTTTCAAAGTCATTAGTTACCTTATTAAAAACCAATCCTTGTATCTCTATTTCTAGCTTTTTCAACATCTCTATTGTAAGCATAGAGTGATTAATAGCTCCTACTCTACTACTACATACTAATATTACAGGTAATTCCATTTTTTTTATCAAATCAAAGATATAGAATTTATCTCTAATAAGAGGAACATATAGTCCTCCAGCTCCCTCTACTACCATATATTTATATCTTTCTTTTAAATTTTCCCAATCTTTCATTATATTTTCTATATCTATCTCTGTGTTCTCTAATTCACTAGCTAAATGTGGAGATACTTCTGCTTCTAAAGTATAAGTTACCATCTTGTCATCATACTCTACTTCTGCCATAGAACATACAAAATCTACATCTGGTGCTACTAATTTTCCATTTTTTCTTGTACAACCACTCTGTACTGGCTTATAGTATCCCCCATCTCTATCTTTTATTCCTTTGTATAGTAGTGAGCTCACATAAGTTTTTCCTATTCCTGTATCTGTTCCTATTACAAAAAATCCCTTATTTAATTTCATATCCATTTCTCCTTACCATAGCCTTATCGCTCTCTATAGTAGTTCCAGTAGTTGTTAAAAAGTTTCCTGTAAGAGCAGAATTAATTCCAGACTTTATTCCTTTTTCTTGTAATTCTCCAAGCTTTATTCTTCCACCAGCGTATCTTAAATATGCCTCTGGTAAAATAAATCTATATATAGCTATCATTTTTAGAATCTCTCTTGGCTCTAATGGTTTATTATTTTCTAAAGGTGTCCCAGGTATTGGCATTAAAATATTAATAGGTATAGAGAATACTCCTAACTTTTGTAGCTCAAAAGCCATTTTTATTCTATCCTCTTCACTTTCTCCAAGCCCCCATATTCCACCACTACATACTTGTAATCCTACTTCTTGAGCTAGTTTTATAGTTTTTATTCTCTCATCATAAGTATGAGTAGTACATATAGTGCCATAAAACTCTCTTGAACTTTCTAAATTATGATGATAAGTCTTTACTCCAGCTTTAAAAAGTTTTTCTAAAGCTTTCTTATCTGATATTCCATGAGAAGCACAAAGAGAAAGATTTGTATTTTTTTGTAAATAACTATAGATTTCTGCTAATCTGTCACTCTCTTCACTCTCTCCATTAAGACCTCTTCCACTTGTTACTAAAGAGTATCTATTAGCCCCCTCAACTTCTACTTTTTTAGCTTCATCTAAAGCTTTTTCTTTAGATATTAGTGGATATACCTCTGCTCCTGTTTTAAAATGAGCTGACTGAGCACAATATTTACAATCTTCACTACACTTTCCAGACTTAGCATTAGTTATTGTACATAAGTCAAAAATATTTCCACAAAATTTTTCTCTTATCTCATTAGCTGAATTACATAACTCCTCTAATACTTCATTATCATCTATTGATATTGAAGATAGCTTTATTGCATCATCATATTCAATTTTCTCTCTATTCAAAACCTTATCTTTTAATTTTTTTATAAACTCTTTCATATTACCTCCTTGATTTTTTAATAAAAAAAAGCACACCCTTTCAGATGTGCTTAGTCTCAAAAGTGGTGCCTAGAGCCGGAATCGAACCGGCACGGTAACTAAATACCACAGGATTTTAAGTCCTGTGCGTCTACCTGTTCCGCCATCCAGGCAAGTTGCTCTCACAACAAAATTATTCTACTACATTTTTTTTATTTTGTCAATACTATTATGCTTGATATTTTATATTTCCTTTTACTATTGTCATATCAACTGAATAATCTGGATTTAATACTACTATGTCAGCATCTTTTCCCTCTTGTAAAATACCAGCATTCAATCCAAATTCTTTTGCTGCATTTGTACTTGTCATTTTTACAGCATCAAAAATACTATATCCTAACTCTATTACATGCTTAAATGCCTTATCTAAAGTAAGTACACTTCCAGCAAGAGAGTCATTGCTCACAAGTCTAGCTTGTCCATCTTTTACATATACATCTAACTCTCCAAGTTTATAGTTTCCAGCAGGTAATCCAGTAGCACACATAGCATCTGTTATACAAACTACTTTATCTACTCCTTTAGCTTTTATTAATAATCTTACAGCTTCTGGATGAACATGAATTTTATCAAAAATTATCTCTGCGTTAATATTATCATTTACCATTACAGCTCCAGCTACCCCTGGTTCTCTATGTGTAAATCCTTTCATTCCATTGAATGTATGAGTTGCATGACTTATTCCAGCTTTCACAGCACTTTGTACTTCTTCAAAAGATATTCCAGAGTGTCCCACTGAAACTACTACTCCATTTTCTTTTAAATATTTTATAGATTCTAATGCTCCTTCACCTTTAGCAGCCATAGAGAATAATTTTACTAATCCAGGTTTAACACTTAAATACTCTTCTATCTCTTTAACTCCAGCAGGTGTTATATATTTATCGTTTTGAGCTCCCTTATATTGAACATCAAAATATGGCCCCTCCATATGTGCTCCAAATATAGTTGCTCCTTCTATATCTTCATTTTGTAATTTTCCTATTTTTTCTAATACCTCTTTTAAAGTCTCTTTAGAACTTGTAAGTGTTGTAGCTAAGAAATTAGTTGTTCCATGCTTTACTATATATTTTGAAATAGTTCTAAGAGCCTCTTCTGTATTATCCATAGCATCTGCTCCACCAGCTCCATGAATATGTACATCTATAAATCCAGGTACAACATATTTTCCTTGAAGGTCAATTCCATCTTTTTCACTAATCATTGTACTTTCATAGATTTTTTTTATTTTTCCATCATTTAATACAATTACTCCATTGATTATTCTATCTGGTAAAACTATTTTAGCATTTTTTAAAACTATTCTTTCCATTAGATCCCCTCCCTAAATTATTTTGAAATAAAAAATCAAATTTTATTCTTCTTTATAATATTTTATTACATTTTTGAAATTTTCTCAATATATTTTTTATTCTTTTCCATAGAGAGTTTTCATCAGGAACATATTTTCCATACTTTATCTTTTTTCTTTTCATAAAATCTTCCTTCTATCTTTATTCTTCTACTATATCTTCTTTTATCTCTTCAAAATTTTCTTTTTCAATTTCTAAGTTATCCTCAAGTTCTACTTTCTTCGCTTTTTTTACTTGCTTTCCACTCTTTAAAATTTCTAAAACTTTCTCCTCTATTTGAGCAAAAAGTTCTTTTTCTACTTCTAATCTATTTTTTACATTCTCTTTTCCTTGTCCTAATCTTATGTCCCCAAAACTAAACCAAGTTCCAGATTTAGAAACTACATCATTATCTATAGCTAACTCAAAAATCTCCCCAACTCTTGTAATTCCTTTTCCATACATTATTTGAAAACTAGCTTCTTTAAATGGAGGTGCTACTTTATTTTTAGTTATCTTTACTGTTGTTTCATTCCCTATTACATCATCTCCCTGTTTTACACTTCCTATTCTTTTTACTTCCATTCTCACAGAAGCATAAAACTTCAAAGCTTTACCTCCAGTTGTAGTAGTTTGAGGTCCAAAACCAAAGCCTCCTATTTTATCTCTAATCTGATTTATAAATATCATTGTAGTTTTAGATTTATTTAAACTTCCTGTAAGTTTTCTAAGAGCCTTTGACATAAGCCTCGCTTGTAATCCCATCTGTTGATCAGACATCTCCCCATCTATTTCAGCTTTTGGTACTAAGGCTGCTACTGAGTCTACTACTATTAAATCAACTGCTCCTGAACGCACTAAAAGGTCAGCTATCTCAAGAGCCTGTTCTCCATAGTCTGGCTGAGAAATTAAAAGTTCATCTACATCTACACCTAAAGCTTTTGCATATTCTGGATCAAGAGCATGCTCAGCATCTATATAAGCTACTACTCCCTTATTTTTTTGTGCTTGAGCTGCTATATGAAGAGCTATTGTAGTTTTCCCTGAACTTTCAGCTCCATATACTTCTATTATTCTTCCCTTAGGAACTCCACCTACTCCTAATGCCATATCTATATTAATACTTCCAGTAGGAATAACCTCTATCTCCATATTTAGATTATTTCCTAATTTCATTATAGAACCTTCTCCAAACTCTTTAGATATTTTTCCAATAGCTTGTTCTAATGCTTTTTCTTTTGAAACTTCCTCTTTCTTTGCAGCCATATTACCACTTCCTTTATTTATGATATATCTATATTTATAAATAGTATATCACTTTATTGTTATTTTGTAAATATACTTTTCTATAAATATAGATAAGTTGTTATAATTGACTTTTATAAAAAAATATATTATACTTGTATTAATTAAGACTTTGCTAAATGGGGGGATATATTATGAAAAAATTATTGATAATCAGCTTATTTATTATTTCTGCTCTATCTTTTGCAGACAACAATCCTTATGATTATGTAGAGGATAAGCTTCAATTAAAATATGTAGAACTAACTGATGGTAAGAATAAATTAGATATTGATGATATCGATGTAGGTTCTTTTAACAATAAAATTTATGTTAATATGGAAGTGGAAGCTTTCTCTGGAGATGGTGGTTGGAGTAAGTTTGATAAAGCATCTTATGATAAAATTGCTACTCAAATAGCAGATGATATTAGAAAAATGACTAATACTTCTGATAAAATCGAAATAACATTAGTTCTAGAAAGAGAGATTGGAAAAGATATGCTTCTACATGAAGGAGAATATTAATTGTTTTTCTAAAAGGAATGGCTTAGTCCATTCTTTTTTATATTTTATATACTTAGGGAGAGAGATATGTATTTTAATTATTTAAAAAAATATTTTTTATGGATTTTTTCTATTTTAGTCAACTCATTTGGAAATTTTTTATTGATTAAAAGTAATATGGGAAGTGGTCCTTGGATTGCTGCTAGTATGGGAATAGCAAAATCCTCTCATTTACAGATTGGAGTTTGTACTATTATTTTAAATTTTCTAATATATATTCCAATTATTATAATTAGTAAAAAATTTAACTTTCTGAAACTTTGTGGTTCTTTTTTTGTAGCATATATTTTTGGAAGATTTTTAGATTTTTTCCTTAACCTTTTTGATTGGTTTACTTTAGAAAATATTTTTCTTAGAATTATTATTTTTCTTATTGGTGATACTGTTCTTTCAGCAGGCATATCTGTATATCTAAGATTAAATATTGCAATGAATCCTTTTGACCAATTTTTGCAAACAGTCAATGAATTTTTAATTCCTGATATGAAGAAAGCTAATCTTGTATATTTAGGTGTTCCTCTTATTTTAGCACTAGCTTTTGGTATCTATAATGGATTTGATTTCACTGGAATAGGTTTTGGAACTCTTTTTATGTTTTTATTAAATGGTGTTTTTATAAAATTCTTCCACAAAAAAATTCCTATTTCAATAGAAATACTATCTCCTAGAAGATATATTCAAAAACATTGATATTTTATGATATAATAATTATAATCAAATTTATGGAGGTAAATAGATGAAAAATATATTAGTTACTGGTGGAGCTGGATATATAGGAAGTCATGCTGTAGCTGAACTTTTAGATTCTGGATATAACGTTGTAGTAATTGATTCATTAGAAAATGGATTTATAGAGTTAGTTGATAAAAGAGCCAAATTTTATCAAGGAAATGTTCAAGACAGTAATATTATGGATAAAATATTTAATGAAAATAAAATAGATGCTGTTATGCATTTTGCTGGTTATATAAAGGTTCCAGAAAGTGTAGTTGAGCCAAATAAATATTATTTTAATAATACTTATACAGTAATGTGTCTTATTGAATCTATGAGAAAACATGGAGTTAAAAATATTGTGTTCTCTTCTACTGCTGCTGTTTATGGAGATGTAAAAGAGCCTGAACCTGTAGAAGAAACTCACTCTACTCTCCCAATTAATCCATATGGTATGAGTAAACTTATGTCTGAAAAAATAATTATGGATTGTGCTAAAGCTTATGGATTAAATTATTCTATTTTTAGGTATTTCAATGTAGGGGGAGCTCATGAAAAACATAATATAGGACAAAAAGGAGAAGGAATCACTGCTCTTATCCCTCTTATTTTAAAAGCTGCCAAAGGAGATATTCCAAAATTATCTATCTATGGAAATGATTTTGACACTAAAGATGGAACTGGTATAAGAGATTATATTCATGTAGTAGACTTAGTAAGAGCTCATATACTTTCACTAAATAAATTAGCTGAAAATAAAAGTAATATCTATAACTTAGGAAATGGAAATGGTTTTTCTGTACTTGAAATGTTAAATGCTGCTAAAGAAGTTACTAAAATAGATATTCCAGCTGAAATAACCGGTAGAAGAGCTGGAGATCCTCCTTGTGTTATAGCTTCTAGTAAAAAAGCTGTAGCTGAACTTAATTGGAAACCAGTTTATACTGACGTAAAAGATATTATTAGAACTGCTTGGGAATGGAATTTAAGAAATAAGTAATATAAAATGGAGGCTAAGCCTCCATTTTTAATAGTTCTCTGGGAACATTATTCTCTCTACACCTTCAATTATAATATGAAGTATCATCATATGTATCTCTTGAATTCTATCTGAAGTCTTTCCTGGAATTATAAACTCATAGTCACACATTCCCTTAAGTTTTCCACCATCTTTACCTAATAGAACACAAGTTTTCATTCCAAGTTTTTTAGCAGCTTCTACTGCCTTTATAACATTTGGTGAGTTTCCACTTGTAGAGATACCAAAAAACATATCTCCCTCTTTTCCATAGGCTTCTACTCCTCTAGAAAAAATATAGTCAAATCCATAGTCATTTCCTACACAAGTTATATGTGATGAATCTGAAATAGCTATAGCAGGTAATGCCTTTCTATCTCCTCTAAATCTTCCTGTAAACTCCTCAGCAAAATGTAGAGCATCACAATTACTTCCACCGTTTCCACAAATCAAAACTTTATTTCCCTTTGTAAAAACATCAGCCAACTCTTTTGCTACTTTTTCTGTTTCCCTTCTCTCCTCTTCCTCTTTTATAAAATTTTCTAAAAGAGCAAGTTCTATTTTATACGATTCCAATAAATTCATAAACACCTCCTAGTATTGAATTTTATAGTCTTGTATAAAGTTAATAAATTTTATTATTTGAATTAAACTCTTCTTATCTTTTGTAATTACAGCTTGATATCCATCTTTTACATCATTAACCTTATATATTACCTTAAACTCTCCCTTTTCAATCTCTTTATGAACAGAATAATAAGGTAAAATTACATTTCCAATCTCTTCTCTAACCATACCTTTTATTACTTCTAGGCTTCCATTTACATTTATCTTACTACTAAAAGTAACTCTATATTTATCCTCAATAGCAGCTATTGCCTCATTATTATTAGGAATATTTCTTCTAGTTATAAGCGGATCTTTTGCCACACTTTCCATACTATGATACTCTTTTGTACTAACTAAGACATATGGCATTTTTTCAATAGTTATTACTTCTAAGTTAGGGTCATTAATATGCTCTTCATCAATAATTAAGATATCTAAATCTCCCTCTTTTAAAAGTTTTAATAACCAACCTTTATCTCCAATTGTAAGTTCATACTCTATCTCTTCATGAGCTTTTGAAAATCCCTTCATCAATCTTGGAATAAGAGGTTCTCCTATTACAGAAGTTGCTCCTATTGAAATTTTTGCTCTATCTAAATCTATGATTCTTGATATCTCTTTTTCTGCTCTTTTTACTTTATCAAAAATATCCTCTGCCATTTTATATAGAGCTTCTCCAGTGTAAGTAAGCTTTATTTTTTTTGAACTTCTATCAAAAAGTTTGGCATTTAGTATCTCTTCAAATTTTTTTACCTGAATTGATACTGCTGATTGGTTTATATATAATTTACTAGCAGCTTTTGTAAAACTTTTTTCCTTAGCTACTTCATAAAATATTTTTAAGTAATGTAAATCCAAAGCTACCAACTCCCCAACTTTAAAATTATATATATAATCAATGAGATTATATCACATATTCTATCATAAATTTCTTATAAAGTATAATAATTTCTTTACTTTTTCTAATATTTTTTTATTTTTTTTATTAATCTCTTATATTATATTAAAATATTTTAGAGCATTTAATACTCCATTCTCATCTACTGAAGTAGTTACATAATTAGCTATCTCTTTTACATCTTCATTGGCATTTCCCATAGCAACACCTATACCTGCTGTCATAAGCATTGTCTTATCATTTCCACCATCACCAAAAGCCATTATCTCATCTTTTTTATAACCATAATACTCCATTATTTTTTCAATAGCTACATGTTTTCCTCCACCAGCTGGTATTACATCTATAAATGCTGGACTCCACCTAGTAGCTTCACAATTTGGTAATACTTTCATTAATTTTTCTTGAAATTCTACATTTACATATGGATTTAATTGAAATACCTTTCCATTTATAGCTCTTTCAATATTTTCTACTGGAGGTAATGGAACATTTACACTTTTTAAAAGGTTTTCTACTACATCATCTATATAATTTATATATGTATCTTTATCCTCTACAAAAGCACAAGGAAATTTATTCTCCTTCATAAATTCTAATAAGGATACTATATCCTCTTTACAGATATTATTTTCATATATAATTTCTCTATCCTTAGTAAAACAATATTGCCCATTTAAAGTTACAAAACCATCAAAATCTATCTCATGTACATTGTTTCCTTCACTTAATATTGATGGATGTCTTCCTGTAGCTACAAATACTTTTATTCCTTTAGCTTGTAGCTCTTTTATAGCTTCTAATGTAGATTGAGGCACCTGATGAGTTTTAAAACTTACTAAAGTTCCATCTACATCAAAAAATACAGCTTTTATCATATACCCTCCCATATTATTTCAAAAATTTAGGCTGTTGCAAATTCTAATGCAACAGCCCTCTTTGTCTTTTTATCCTTCTAAAAACTCTTCTAAATCACATTGAGAATTTAAAATTTCATAGAAATATGTTCCAGTAGTTTCTGCTACCTTTCTTGATTTTACAAAGTCCTTTTCTGTTAAACGTCTTATAGCCTCGTTTATCTCTTCTCTTGAATACTCTTTTAAAATATCCATAAGCTCCAAAGTAGTAAGATTTTTCTTAACCATCTCTACTTCACTACCATTAGCCATACAACCAAGTATAACTTTTTCTTTCTCTTCGTAAATATCTCCCTTAGCCTCAAAGTCAAGCACTGCTCTAAATATCTTTTCTTCTAAGTTCATCTACTTCATCTCCCTAAATTCTAAATGTATTATTGAAAATTCTTTAAGTTTTCAGTTAATTTATCCATTTTATCTTGATACTCTTTTTGAATTCTTTTTTCTCTTTCTAAGATATGAGCTGGAGCTTTAGAAGTAAATCTTTCATCAGCCAATTTAGCATTTACTTTATCTAAATCCTTTTGAACTTTTTCTATTTGCTCAGTTATCTTTTTAATCTCAGCTTCTACATTTAAAAGCCCTGTAAGTATCATATATACTTCTGAATTTCCAGTTACTCTAAATCCACTTTGCTCTGGCTTAGTTACATCCTTACCATAAGTCATCTCTTCTATCTTAGCTAACTTAGTAATAAATAGATAGTTATCTTCTAAAGTTTTTAACTCATTTTCATCAGAAGTTTTTATAACTACTTTTACTTCTTTAGCAGGAGATATTCCCATTTCAGCTTTAATATTTCTTAGAGAAGAGATTACCCCTTGAATATATTTGAAAGAGTTTACTACTTCTGGATTAATTTGAGCTTCATCCACAACTGGGAATTGAGATAACATTATAGTCTCTCCCTCTACCTTTATCTTTTGCCAAATCTCTTCAGTTATAAATGGCATAAATGGATGTAAAAGTTTTAATCCTGCTTCTAATACTGTCCATAATACATATTGAGCTGTTGTTTTAGATTCTTTTCCAGACTCTTCATTATTGTATAATCTTACTTTTGCAAGCTCTACATACCAGTCACAGAAATCTCCTCTTAAAAATTCATATACAGCTTTAGCGGCATCATCAAGTAGGAATTTATCAAGACAATCATGTACCTCTTTAGTAGTTTCATTTAATCTTGAGAATATCCACTCATCCACAAGTTCAAATTTTAACTCATCTTTATTTACAGATTTTACATCAAACCCTTCTAAGTTCATGATAACAAATCTAGCCACGTTCCAAATTTTGTTAGCAAAGTTTCTTCCCATTTCTAAAAGTTTTTCAGAGAAATAAACATCTTGTCCTTGAGAAGTGTTATAAAGCATAGAGAATCTTATAGCATCTGCTCCATACTCTTCAATTAAATTTAATGGGTCTGGAGAGTTTCCAAGAGATTTTGACATCTTTCTTCCTAGCTCATCTCTTACGATTCCATGGAAGAATACATTTTTAAAAGGTATCTCTTTCATTTCATATAATCCAAACATTATCATTCTAGCTACCCAGAAGAATATGATATCTGCTCCTGTAACTAGTGTTGAAGTTGGATAGAAAGTTTCTAATTCTTTAGTTTTTTCTGGCCAACCCATAGTTGAGAAAGGCCATAATGCAGAGGAAAACCAAGTATCTAGTACATCTTCCTCTTGTACTAACTCTACATCTTTTCCATAGTGAGCTTTTGCTTGAGCATATGCTTCCTCTTCTGTCATAGCTACAAACATATGGTTATCTGGTCCATACCAAGCTGGTATTCTATGTCCCCACCATAATTGTCTAGAGATACACCAATCTCTTATATTTTCTAGCCAGTTGAAATAAATTTTTTCCATTCTCTTAGGAATTATTTTTATTTCCCCATTTCTTACCACTTCAAGAGCTTTTTTAGCAAGTGGTTCCATTTTTACAAACCATTGTTTAGAAACTCTTGGCTCAACAACAGTTGAACATCTATAGCAATGTCCTACATTATGCTTTAAACTTTCTACTTTTACAAGTACTCCACTCTCTTCTAACTCTTTAACTATTGCTTTTCTAGCTTCAAATCTATCCATTCCAGCATATTTAGGATAATCGTCTACTACATTTCCCTCTGGAGTAAGCATATTTATAATAGGTAAATCATATTTTTTACCTAAGTTAAAGTCATTAGGGTCATGTGCTGGAGTTATTTTTAAAGCTCCTGTTCCAAATTCCATTTCAACATATTCATCAGCTATTACAGGAATCTCTCTTCCTACTAATGGAAGTATTAATTTTTTACCAACTAAGTGTTTATATCTTTCATCTTCAGGATGTACAGCTACAGCTACGTCAGCAAGCATAGTTTCTGGTCTTGATGTAGCTATTATAATATACTCATCTGAATCTTTTACTGGATATTTTAAGTGCCATAGATTTCCATCTTTTTCAGCATGGTCTACCTCATCATCAGCTAGAGCTGTTCCACATCTAGGACACCAGTTTACCATATACTCTCCTTGATAGATTAATCCATCATTGTATAGGTCAACAAATATCTTTCTAACAGCTTTAGAAAGTCCTTCATCCATAGTAAATCTCTCTCTATCCCAGTCAAGAGAAGCTCCTATCTTTCTAAGTTGGTTAGTTATTATTCCACCATATTTTTCTTTCCATTTCCAAGTCTCTTCTAAGAATTTTTCTCTTCCTAAATCCTCTTTCTTTATTCCTTGCTCAGCTAACATTCTCTCAACTTTATTTTGAGTAGCTATACCAGCATGGTCACATCCAGGTACCCAAAGAGTATTTAGTCCACACATTCTCTTATATCTTACTAATGTATCTTGTATAGAGTTATCTAGTATATGTCCCATATGAAGTATTCCTGTTACATTTGGAGGAGGTATAACTATTGAATAGCTCTCTTTTCCTTCTTCCATTTTACCAGCAAAATATTTAGAATCTTCCCATATCTTGTACCATTTAGACTCTATTTCCCTAGGGGAATATGTCTTATTTAACTCTTCCATTTACTCCTCCTCTATCTTCTCTTCTTTTATTAAAAGAGATTCTATATAGTTTAAAATATCTTCTTTTCCTGTATCATTAAGTGATGAGTGGAAAAACACATCATCATTGTGAAATTCCACTTTCTTTTTTATATCCTTTAAGCATTTAAATTTCTCATTATTTGATACCTTATCCATTTTAGTAAAGATTATTTTGAATGGTATGTCATGATGATCTAACCATACAAGCATCTCCATATCCTCTTCACTAGGTATTCTTCTTATATCTAATAGTACAAATACAAGTTTTTTTCTTGCACTTGCTACATATCTTTCCATTGTTTTTCCCCATTCAGCTTTCATCTCTTTGGGTACTTTAGCAAATCCATATCCTGGTAAATCCACTATATAAAACTCATTATTTACTTTAAAGTAGTTTATAAGCTGTGTTCTCCCTGGAGTTTTACTTGTCTTTGCTAATTTTTTTCTTCCAGTAATACTATTTATAAGAGAAGATTTTCCAACATTAGAACGTCCTACAAAGGCGAATTCTATATTTTTTAACTCCATTGGATAATCTTTCTCATATACTGCAGATTTTACAAATTCAGCTTGTTTTATCTTCATAATTTATCACTCTCACTATTCAGCAAAAACTAGCTTCTCTACATCTTCGTAAGTAGTAGCAAAATGTATCTTCATCTCTTTTGCTATCTCTGCTGGAATTTCATCTTTATCAATTCTATTATCTTCTGGTAATATTACCTCTCTAATACCAGCTCTGTGAGCTCCTATAACCTTTTCCTTTACTCCACCAATAGCTAAAACTTCTCCTGTAATACTTATCTCTCCTGTCATAGCTATATCTTGTCTTATTTTTCTACCAGTAAGTACAGATATTATTGCAGAAGTTATAGTTATACCAGCAGATGGCCCATCTTTTGGTGTAGCCCCTTCTGGGAAGTGTAAGTGTATAGCTTTTTTCTCAAAGAAATCCTCTTGAAGAGGTTTATATTTATCTATATTAGCCTTTACAAAAGTATAAGCTACTTGTGCTGACTCTTTCATAACATTTCCTAGAGAACCTGTTAAAGATATCTCTCCTTTTCCTGGAATAGCCACTCCTTGTACCTCAAGAGTAACTCCTCCTACTGCTGTCCAAGCAAGTCCGTTTACTACTCCAAGTTTTGGTGCTTTCTCTTTTTGTTTCTCTGGTCTAAACTTAGGTTTTCCTAGATATTTTTCAAGAGTATTTGTTTTGATAACTATTTTTTTCTTTTTCTCTTCTACAACTTCTCTAGCTACTTTTCTACATAGAGTTATTATCTCTCTTTTTAAATTTCTAACTCCTGCTTCTCTAGTGTACTCATCTATAATTTTTAAAATTACATTGTCAGATAGAGAAAGTTCAATATCTTTAAGTCCGTTCTCCTCTTTAGCTTGTTTTATTAAATATTTTTTAGCTATATGTAATTTTTCAAACTCTGTGTAAGAAGAGATATTTACTATCTCCATTCTATCTCTTAAAGGAGCAGATATAGTTCTTAAATCATTTGCTGTTGCCACGAAGAATACCTTTGACAAATCAAAAGGCATATCTACATAGTGGTCTTCAAAATGGCTGTTTTGCTCTGGGTCTAATACCTCAAGCATAGCTGAAGCTGGGTCTCCTTTGTAATCATTAGACATCTTATCTATCTCATCAAGTAAGATAACTGGATTTTTAGTTCCTGCTTCTTTCATAGCCTTTATTAGTTTTCCTGGCATAGAACCTATATAAGTTCTTCTATGTCCTCTAATTTCAGCCTCGTCTCTCACTCCTCCAAGTGATACTCTTACAAATTTTCTTCCCATAGCATCAGCTATTGATTTTACAAGAGATGTTTTTCCTATTCCAGGAGGTCCAGCAAGACAAAGGATACTTCCTTTCATATTTGGATTTAATTTCTTAACAGCTAAGAAATCTAAAACTTTGCTCTTAGCATCTTTTAATCCATAGTGGTCTCTTTCTAAAACTTCACTAGCTTTCTTCAAGTCAACTATATCCTTTGTAGTTTTTTCCCAAGGTAACTCTATTACAGTTTCAATATAGTTTCTTGAAACAGTTGCTTCAGCAGAAAAAGGTGGCATCTTAGATAATTTTTTCATCTCACTATCTATTTTTGCTCTTACTTCTTTAGGAAGTTTTGTCTTTTTTATCTTCTCTACAAGCTCAAGCATATCATCATCTTGAGAATAATCTCCAAGCTCTTCTTTCATAGCATTTATCTTCTCTTTGATAAAATAATTTTTTTGAGCTTCGTTCATTTTTGATTTTACTTTATCATCTATTTTTTTCTCTAGTGAAGCTATTTCCATTTCAGTAGTTAAAAGTTCAAGAATTTTTAATCCTCTCTCTGTTACATCTAAAACTTCTAATAACTCTTGCTTCTTATCACTCTTTAAAGGAAGATTTGCTGAAACAACATCTAAAGCATTGTTAACATTTTTTATCCCTTTAAGATTTACTAAAAGCTCTGAAGAAACTCTTCCAGTAAGTCCTACATATTTTTCAAATACTCCTAAAACTTTTCTATATACAGCTTCAGCTTCTTTAGTACTTCCGTTTGTACATTTCAATACTTTATACTCAGCTTTATACATCTCATCTTCTACTTCTGCTGATTCTATCTCTACTCTATCCTCAGCTTCTACTAGAACTTTAATATTATTATTTGGCATCTTTACTATTTGTAAAATATTTGCCACAACACCAATTTTATGTATATCCTTTTCTAAATTTGGTTCCTCTTTAGAAGCATCTATTTGCATTCCTAATACAAGCTTTCCCTTTGTACTAACTGCTGCCTCTAAAGTATTTATACTTTTTAATCTACCTACATAAAGAGGGGTTACTATCCCTGGGAATATAATTAAATCCCTAGTAGGTAAAAAGAATGTTTTACTCATTAGTTGTCCCTCCATCTATTCTTTTTCTATAATAGCTTTACTTGAATCAAGAACAGCTTCCTCTCCTATCACTACTTTGTGAATACTCTCATCAGAAGGTACTTCATACATTAATTCTAACATAGTTTGCTCTATTATAGCTCTAAGTCCTCTAGCACCTATTCTTCTTTCTAAAGCAAGCTTAGCTATTTTTTTCAATGCTTCTGGAGTAAATTCTAACTCTACTCCCTCTATATCAAACAGTTTTTTATATTGTTTTACAATTGCATTTTTTGGCTCTGTTAAAATTTTAATTAAAGCTTCTTCATCTAAATCTTGAAGTGTAGTTATTATAGGTAATCTTCCTACAAGCTCAGGTATAATCCCTTGTCTTACTAAATCCTCTGGTAAAACTTTAGCAAATACCTCTCCTACTCTTTCCTCTTTCTCTTTAGATATCTCTGCTCCAAATCCTATTACTTTTTTATTTGTTCTAGATTTGATAACTTTTTCAAGTCCTTCAAATGCTCCACCTACTATAAATAGGATATTGCTTGTATCTATCTCTATAAGCTCTTGGTTAGGGTGCTTTCTTCCACCTTGAGGAGGAACTTGTGATTTAGTTCCCTCTATTATTTTTAATAAAGCTTGTTGAACTCCTTCACCAGATACATCTCTTGTTATAGAAACATTTTCTGATTTTCTAGCAATTTTATCTATCTCATCTATGTAGATTATTCCCTTCTCTGCTGCCTCAACATCATAATCCGCTGCTTGTAAAAGTCTTACTAGTACATTCTCTACGTCATCTCCTACATAACCAGCTTCAGTTAATGTTGTCGCATCAGCTATTGCAAAAGGAACTTTTAAACTTCTTGCTAAAGTCTGAGCAAGAAGAGTTTTTCCAGACCCAGTAGGCCCTATTAATAAAACATTTGATTTTTGTAATTCTACTGCATTCTCATCTGTTCTCTCTGCATTATCCAAAATTCTTTTATAATGATTATACACAGCAACTGCAAGAATTTTTTTAGTTTCATCTTGCCCTATTACATACTCATCTAATTTTTCTTTTATCTCTTTTGGTGTAAGTAAAGTTTCTTCTGATAATTCAGCAGGTAAAGCAGATTTTATATGCTCCTTTGATAACTCTAATATATCATAGCAACTCTCTATACATCTATCACATATAAGTGCTCCATCTATTCCACTAAATAGTTTTGAAACCTCATTTTCACTACTTCCGCAGAAAGAACATCTAGCTCTTTTACTCATCTCTTTTCTCCTTTCTACTTTTTAAATACTTGGTCAATTAAACCATATTCAACAGCTTCTTGAGCTGACATATAATTATCTCTCTCTGTATCTCTTAAAATCTCTTCAACAGATTTTCCACTTACATTCGCTAAAATTTGAGATAACATCTCTTTCATTCTTAAAATCTCTTTAGCTTGTATCTCTATATCAGTAGCTTGTCCTCTAGCTCCACCTAATGGTTGATGTATCATTATTCTAGAGTGCTCTAAAGCAAATCTTTTTCCCTTTGCTCCAGCTGATAAAAGAAGAGCTCCCATACTAGCAGCTTGTCCTATACATACTGTTTGTACATCTGGTTTGATATAATTCATAGTATCATATATAGCCATTCCTGCAGTTACTACTCCTCCAGGACTATTTATGTACATTATTATATCTTTTTCTGGGTCTTCTGCCTCTAAAAATAAAAGTTGAGCTACTATTGCATTGGCAACATTGTCATCTATCTCTGTACCTAAAAATATTATTCTATCTTTTAATAATCTTGAATATATATCGTAGGCTCTTTCTGACCTACCATTATTTTCTATAACAGTTGGATTATACATATCTACCTCCTTAAATAAATAATTCAAAAATCCCCTTCATACTTTTCAATTATTTATTTAAAAAACACAATATTATTTTAATGGTATAGGAAGCAGAGGTCTGCTTCCTATACTTTATAATTATTATTTTGCATTATTTACTATTACATCAATAGCTTTTTGCATTAAACATTCACCTTGAACTGTCATTTTGAAGTTATCATAGTTTTTGTGCTTGTTTAACTCTTCTTCTAATTTAGCTAAATCCATTCCATACATTTTAGCTATTTCAGTCATTTTTTCTTTTATTTCATCTTCAGAAACTTCTATTCCTTCAGCTTTTGCTATTGCTTCAAGTATTAAATCAGCTTTTACTTTTGCAGCTGCCATTGGAGCTATTTGAGCTTCTAATTTAGCTCTGTTCATTCCAGTCATTTGCATATACATGTCAAATCCTATTCCTTGAGCAGCTAATTGTTGTTCCATTTCAGCTATTCTAGCTCTTACCTCATTAGCTATCATAGATACAGGTACTTCTACAGTACTTGTTGAAGAAACTTTATCTAATAATTTTCCAATGTACTGATTTTTTACTCTATCTTCTTCTCTAGCTTTGATTCTTTCTTCTGTTTTAGCTTTCATATCTTCAACATTTTCGAATCCAAACTCTTTTGCTAACTCATCGTTTAATTCAGGAGTTACTAATTTTTTAATGCTGTTTACTTTTACTTTAAATACAGCAGGTTTTCCAGCTAAATTAGCTGCATGATACTCAGCAGGGAAAGTTACATTTACTTCTCCTTCTTGTCCAGCTTCATATCCTACTAATTGCTCTTCAAAAGTATCTATAAACATTTTAGAACCTAATTTTAAAACGTGAGAATCAGTTTTTCCACCTTCGAAAGCTACACCATCAACAAATCCTTCAAAAGCTAAATCTACTGTATCTCCCATTTGAGCTTTGTATCCAGCTTCTGTTTCTTCTAATTTAGATTTGCTGTTTACCATCATTGTAATTTCAGCATCTAATTTTTCTGGAGTCATTTCAAAAGTTTCTTTTTCAACTTCTAATCCTTTGTACTCTCCTAATGTTACTTCTGGATATACATCTACAGTAAATGTAACATCAAATTCTTCTCCTAAATTAGCTTTTACATTATTGATATAGCTAATAGGCATGATATTTTCTGCTTTAATTACTTCTTCGTAATATTTGTGTAACACTTTATCAGTTACTTCTTCTTTTACAGCATCTTTGAATTGAGCTTCTACTGTACTTACAGGTACATGCCCTTTTCTAAATCCTGGTACTTCTACCTTCTTAGCTAATTCTTTTAAAACCTCATCTTTTACAGGTTTTACTTCTTCAGCAGTAAGACAAATTTTTATCTCAACTGCAGAGTTTGCAACTTTTTTTAATTCGTGTTTCATTTTTCCTCCTTAAATCTATTTAGTAAAAATTTCATAAAAATCATCTTTTATTTTTATATCTTTTATTCTTATTTGAATAATCTCTTCACCTTTGTATATTACTTTTTCTGGATAATACACTATATCAAACTTTTGAATTTTTGCTTCTAATTCATTTATTTTATGTCCCATATCAAAAGCAACCATATGATAATTTTTTCCATTTTTTTTGATTATACCATTAAAGTGTCTTTCATTTACACCAAATTTTTTTATATAATCAAACGATAAATCCTTATCAATAAAAAGAGGATGATTATTATCTAAACCAAATGGTGCTAAACTCTCCATTGCTTTAAATAAATTTTCATCTATCTTTTCAATTGGAAGTTCCATATCTATTTTTAAAATTTTTTCTTCTTGTTCTACTTTTATCTCATCAATATTTTCTTTAAATATTCTTTCTACTTCTTTTAAATTTTCTTGTTTAACTATAAAACCTGAAGCTAAATCATGCCCACCAAAACGAACAAGCTTATCCTTCATAGTATGAAAAATATTAAATACACTAACTCCTTTAACACTTCTACAAGATGCTTTCCCAATATTATCTCTCAAAGCTACTAAAGCTATTGGCATATTATATTTTACACTGAGTCTTGAAGAAACTACACCAATTACTCCAGGATGCCATTTTTTTGAATATAAAAAAGCACATTTTAAGCTTTTCTTATCCATCTTTTTTATTTTATGGTCCGCTTCTTCATATATAGCTTTTTCTAACTCTCTTCTTTTTTTATTAGATTTTTTCATCTCTTCAATGATATTATATATCTCAAATTCATCATTTTTTAAAAAGAAGTCAGCTCCCATTTTAGATACACCAATTCTCCCTAAGGAGTTAATAAGAGGAGAGATGAAATAACTAACATCTGTAGTATTTATCTCTTTATTTTGAAATTTCAAGTATTTTAAAAGATACATAAGTCCTTTTACCTTTGTTTTACTTAAAATTTTCAACCCCTCTTTTATTATTATTCTATTTTCATCTACCATAGGAACTACATCAGCAACTGTACCTATCATCACTATATCCATATATTGATATAGTTTACCCATGTCAGCATTTAATTTTTCATATACACCTTGTGCTACTTTTAAGGCAACTCCTGCTCCAGATAAATATTTAAACTCATATGTATCACTAAGTTTGGGATTTAATAATAGTAACTCTTCATCTTCTTTATCTTTTGTAGATTTATGATGGTCAGTTACTATTACTTCTATTCCTAAACTTTCAGCATATTTTACATCTTCGATGGAATTTACTCCAGTATCCACTGTGATTACTAATTTACAGTTTCTTTTTTTCATGAAATCTATAGCTTTCTTGTCTAAGCCATATCCTTCTTCCATTCTATTAGGGATATAGTAATCTACATCTATTCCTATTTCACTAAATACCTTAACCAAAAAAACTGCTGCAGTGATACCATCAACATCGTAATCTCCATAGATAAAGATTTTTTCATTTTTTTCTTTTTTTGCTAATATTTTATCTACCACACTAGCCATTTTTTCAAATTTAAAAGGATTTCTAAAATCAGAAATCTCAGGGTTTATAAATTCATTGACACTCTTCTCATCTGAAAATCCTCTGTTCAATAATAAGGTAGTTAGTAGTTTGTCTTTATTCCATTGTATAGCCTTGGTATCAATTAGAGACTGAGGTAGTGAACTATATTCCCATTGCATCATATCACTATCCTTTTAAATCATTTAAAAGTTTTGATATTTTTATTGCATGCTCAATAGAATCATCTAGTTTTACTCTTATTTCTGGTATATATCTTATCTCTATTTCTTCAGCTACTCTTTTTCTTAGATACCCTTTTATCTGATTAAGTCCTTCTAATACTGTTTCCTTATCAACAGCTTTTTCTCCATTCATTTGTCCAGACATAATACTAAAATATACGTCTGCAAATTTTAGATCTTCTGTTACTCTTATATTTGTAACAGAAACTAATCCTCTTATTTTAGGGTTTTTTATCTCTTCAAATAGAACTTGAGATATTACTCTACTCATCTCTTTTTCTATTCCTGCTAATCTTTGTCTTTTCATAAAATAATCACTCCTTCATATCTTTTAGATTATTTTAGAGTTCTTTTTACTTCTTGCATTTCAAAAGCTTCTACTATATCTCCTTCTTTGATATCATTGAAGTTCTCAATTCCAAGTCCACACTCTTGTCCTACTACAACTTCTTTGGCATCATCTTTAAATCTCTTAAGTGATGCAAGTTTTCCTTCATACATTACAACACCATTTCTAAGAAGTCTGATATTTGAATCATTTCTAACTTTTCCATCTACAACAATACATCCAGCTACATTTCCAATCTTAGAAACTTTAAACACTTTTTTAATCTCAATTCTTCCTAGATATATCTCTTTATACTCTGGATCTAACATACCAGTTAATGCTTTCTCTATATCTTCAGTAATATGATAAATTATATTAGATGTTCTAATCTCTACTCCATTAACTTCAGCTTCTTTTATAGCTTTAGTTGTAGGTCTTACATTAAATCCTATGATAATTGCATTTGATACTTCTGCTAGCTTTACGTCACTTTCAGTAATTGCTCCAGAAGCAGCTTGAATAATATTTACTGCAACTTCACTTGTAGATAATTTTAATAATGATTCTCTTAATGCATCTACTGAACCTCTAGAATCAGCTCTTAATACAAGATTTAACTCTTTTAAGTTTTCATGATCAAATTGTTCTGATAGAGATTCAAGAGTTATAGTCTTCTTACTTGTTTCAGCTAATTTTCTCTCTTTAGCAACCTCTTCTACAATTCTTTTTGCATGTTGTTCATTTTGGATTACATACATAGTATCTCCAGCTTGAGGTACTTGTGTAAATCCTATTATTTCTGCTGGTTGAGAAAGTTCTACTTTCTCTACTCTTTCACCTTTATCATTTAATAGAGCTCTTACTTTACCATAAGTTTCTCCAGCTACAATAACATCTCCAATTTTTAAAGTTCCTTCTTGAACTAAAATATCTGCTATTGGTCCTACTTTAGGGTCAAGTCTTGATTCTAATACGACCCCTTTAGCTCTTTTCCTAGGATTTGCTTTTAACTCTAATATTTCAGCAGTAATAAGTATTGTATCTAATAAATCATCTAAATGTAATTTTTGCTTAGCAGATACTTCTACAAATTCAGTATCTCCTCCCCATTCTACTGAAACAAGCCCATGCTCCATTAGCTCTTGTTTTACTCTCATTGGGTTAGCTTCTGGTTTATCTATCTTATTTACAGCTACAATTATTGGTACATTTGCTGCTTTAGCATGTGATAATGCTTCTATTGTTTGAGGCATTACACCATCATCCGCAGCTACAACTAATATAGCTATATCAGTTACTTGAGCTCCTCTTGCTCTCATATCTGTAAAGGCTTCGTGTCCTGGAGTATCTACGAAAGTTATTTTCTTACCATTTTTTACTATTTGATAAGCTCCTATTTTTTGAGTAATTCCTCCAGCTTCTCCTTCTACTACATTACTTGCTCTAATAGCATCTAGTAAAGATGTTTTTCCATGGTCAACGTGTCCCATAATTGTTATTACAGGTGGTCTCTCTTGTAAATCTTCTACTCTATCTTCAACTTCAAGAGCAAATTTTTCTCCAAATTCTAATTCTACTTCTTCCTCTTGCTCTACTAAAGCATCATAGTCCATAGCTATCTCTTCTACTGTTTCAATTGATAACGGACTATTTATTGTTAACATTTGTCCTTTTAAGAAAAGTTTTTTAATTATCTCAGAACTAGCTACCCCTAATCTTTCAGCAAAATCGCCAAGAGTAATCTCTCCTCTGATCTTAATTATTTTCATTCCATCTTCTTCTATCGTTTCAGAACCAGCAGCCTCAACAGTTTTCATTACAAAATCTGTTCTTCTACCTTTTTTCTTTTTATTTTTCTTTCCTCTTTCTTCATCATTTCCATCAAATGACTCTTTTTTATTATTTTTCTTATTTTTCTTTGATTTTTTCGAAGCTCTTTCCTCTTCAAAAATTTCGTCTTCTTCTAAAAGTTTTTTATTCAAAGCTACTCCTTTTTCTTCTACACTTTCTTTTGGGGCAGTCATCTCTTCAAAATATTTTCTTACCCTCTCTACATCATCAACACTTAACCCAGACAAATTCTTTAAACTTTCTGCTGTCTCTAATTTTATCTCATCTTTTAGCAAAATTAAAAAATCTTTGCTACTCATTCCATACTCTTTTGCTAACTCATGTACTCTCTTTTTCATTAAGATACCTCCTAAATTTAGGTTAATCTATGAGTCCACGGGCCATCTTCTTACTTTTTACAGCAATTACACTGACTTCTTCTTTTCCAAAGATTTCACCAAGTTGATTTTTATTTCCAAAATACACATATTTTATATCTAATTCTTTTGCTTTTGCTAGAAGTTTTCTCTCATTTTTTTCACTTATATCTTCTGCAAGAACTAAAAAATGCGTATGTTCAATCTCTTCTAAAACCATATTCATTCCAAAAGATAAAGCCTGTGAGTTCTTCATTGCTTTCAAAATATTTAAATAGTCCTTTTCACCTTTATTTAATTGATTTAACATTTTCATTAAATCATCTGTACTCACTTTTATTTTTTTATGTTTTGATAATCTCTTCAGACATTCATGAGATTTACAAACATAGTATCCTCTACTTTGAGCTTTTTGCTTTTCATCAAAGTAATATCTATCTTCCCCTGGTTTTACAAGTCTAAAAAGGTCTTTTTTCTCCTTTTTTTCTCTGCAAATAAGACAAGTTCTTTCATGAACAATAGTACTACTATCCAATCCTATTCTCCTTCTTCTACTCTGTCTGCAGTTTTTATATCCACTCTCATTCCAGTTAATTTTGCTGCAAGTCTTGCATTTTGCCCATTTTTACCTATTGCAAGTGAAAGTTGTGAGTTGTCAACTATTACTCTAGCTGTATTTTCCTCCTCTACTACTTCTACACTTACTACTTTAGCAGGACTTAAAACTGCTGAAACAAATTCTTCAACAGACTCTTTCCAAACTACAATATCAATCTTTTCTCCATTTAACTCGTTAACTATATTTTTTATTCTTAATCCTTTTTGACCAATACATGCTCCTACAGTATCTATATTAGGATCTGCAGAATATACAGCAACTTTAGCTCTAGAACCTGCTTCTCTAGCAACTGCTTTTATTTCTATAAGTCCAGATGTAATCTCTGGAATTTCTAATTCAAATAATTTTCTTAACAATCCTTCATGCTTTCTTGAAATAACAATTTTAGGGAATTTATTAGTTTTTTCTACCTCTGCTAAATAAACTTTTATTCTCTCTCCTACTCTATAAGTGTCTGCTGGAGATTGTTCAACTGGTGGAAGAATAGCTTCAATTCCATCAAACTCTATAAATACATTTTTTCTTTCATCTATTCTTCTAATAATTCCATTTATAATATCATGCTCTTTTACTTTAAATCTATCATAAATATATTCTCTTTCAGCTTCTCTTACTTTTTGAATAACTATTTGTTTCCCATTTTGAATAGCGTTTCTTCTAAACTCTTCGCAGTTTACTTCTATTCTAATAACTTCTCCAATTTTTACTCTCTTTTTGATTTCTAAAGCATCATCGTAAGATATTTCAATAGCAGCATCATATAAATCTTCAGTAGGTACAACAGTTTTTACTTCATAGATTTTTACATCTCCAGTTTCTCTGTCAATTTCTACTTCTACATCCTCCTCTTCTCCATAGTTCTTTTTATAAGCTGCTAATAGAGCTTGCTCAACTGTTGAAAGAAGACTCTCTTTGCTTATACCTTTTTCTTTTTCTAACTCTTCCAAAGCCTCTAAAAATATTTTAGCGTCTTTACTTTTCATTGATTTCCCTCCTGAAACTTTTATTAAATTTCATCAAACTCATAAATAATATTTGCTTTTTTCACTTCTGAAAAAGGAATTTCTACAATATTTTCTTCTTCAATTTCTAAGAAGATTATATTATCTTTACACTCTGTGATTATTCCTTCAAAACTTTTCTTATCATTAATTTTATGTTTCAAACTAACTTTTATTTTTTCACCTTTAAATCTTATGAAATCCTCTATTTTCTTTAATGGTCTCTCTATTCCAGGAGAAGATACCTCTAAGAAAAATCTTTGTTCTATCAGCTTATCTACATCTTCATCGATTTTTCCACTAATAGCAGCACACTCCTCTAAAGTTATTTCTCCATTTAAATTTTCTACATAAATTCTAACATACCAATACCCACCATCTTGCATGTATTCAATATCCACAAGAGATAATCCCATTTCATTGACAACAGGTGTAACTATCTTTTCTATTTTTTCTATTATTTTTTGTTGGTTATCTAGTTTTTCCACTTAAGTTTCACCTCTTTTCTAATTTTTTACTACTAAAGAGGGAGTGGACATAAAAACCCACTCCCTTCTAAAAAACTAGCATACTACTTTATTCAAGTTATTATATCATATCTTTTTAAAAAAATCAATTATTACTCTTAAGAAAATTGACTATTTTAGATTATTTTATTTTTCTTTTTTATAAATTAAATATATTTTTAAAATTAATTTTACTGATGATTTGTAAATGGTGTTTTATTTTTTATTTTTTACAAGTTTAAATACATTCAAACACTTATAATTTCTCAATTAAATATATAAAATTAAATTTTTAAATGTTTAATATTCATTTTTTAAATAAGTATTGATTTTTTATAAAAATGTTGTATATTATTATCAAAGGTTTAAATATCAAACACTATGAGGAGGATATTTTTCATGGAAAAAAACGGAAAAAAAGTTGTAATTGGAGTTATAGGTTCAGATTGTCATGCTGTTGGAAATAAAATTATTCATCATGTTTTAGAGGCAAATGGATTTGATGTAATCAACGTAGGAGTTCTTTCTCCACAAGCCGATTTTATTAATGCTGCTGTTGAAACAAATGCTGATGCAATAATAGTTTCTTCTCTTTATGGACATGGAGAATTAGATTGCCAAGGTATGAGAGATAAATGCAAAGAAGCTGGACTAAATAACATTCTTCTTTATGTAGGTGGAAATATAGTTGTTGGAAAACAAGTATGGGAAGATGTAGAAAAAAGATTTAAAGCTATGGGATTTGATAGAGTTTATAAACCAGGAACTCCTATTGAAGATACAACAGAAGACTTGAAAAAAGATTTAGGAATTGCATAATTTAATTTAAAATAAATAGAGAGAGTGGTAATTATGAAAGCTTATTTAGCAATAGATTTTGGAAGTACATATACTAAATTGACAGCTATTGACTTAGATAATGAAGTTATTTTAGCTACTGCTAAAGATATCACCACTGTTGAAGATGATATAATGATAGGTTTTAACAAAGCTTTCAACAAATTAAAAATCGAAATTAATAAAAAAATTAATTTTGATGAAATTAATTTCGTTAATAAAACCGCTTGTTCATCAGCAGCTGGTGGATTAAAAATGGTCGCTATAGGATTGGTCCCAGAGCTTACAGCTGAAGCTGCTAAAAAAGCTGCTTTAGGAGCAGGAGCAAGAGTTATTAAAACTTATGCTTATGAGCTTAATAGTAGAGAATTAGAAGAAATAAAAAATACAGCTTTAGATATTATTTTATTGGCTGGTGGAACAGATGGTGGAAATAAAGAGTGTATTATTCACAACGCTAAAATGCTAGCTGAATTTAAAGTTAAGATTCCTGTTGTTGTAGCTGGAAATAAAGCTGCTACTGATGAAATAGAAAATATTTTAAAAGAAGCTGAAATAGATTGTTATATTACTGAAAATGTTATGCCTTTTATAAATAAATTAAATGTTGAACCCTCTAGAGAAGAAATTAGAAAAGTTTTTATGAATAAAATAGTAGAAGCAAAAGGTATGAAAAAAGCTGAAGAGTTTATAAAAGGAATTTTAATGCCTACACCAGCAGCAGTTTTAAAAGCTTCTGAAATTTTAGCAACTGGAACTGATGAAGAGGAAGGATTAGGAGATCTAATAGTTGTAGATATTGGAGGGGCTACTACTGACATACATTCTATAGCTAAAGGTGAGCCTACTAAACCATCAATTATGATTAAAGGACTTGAAGAACCATATGCTAAAAGAACTGTTGAAGGAGACTTAGGAATGAGATATTCTGCAATTGCTCTTTTAGAAGCTTCAGGAACTAGAAAAATTAGAAATTATTTACATGATTCTCTAAAACAAATTGATGTAAAAGCTCAATGTCAATTTAGACATGATAATATTAAAATGGTCCCTCAAAGTGAAGAGGAAATAAGATTTGATGAAGCTATGGCAAAAGCTGCTACTGAATTAGCTATGACTAGACATTGTGGTGTTCTAGAGTGTGTATATACTCCTATGGGAACTATGTTTAATCAAAGCGGAAAAGATTTAACTGAAACTCCATATGTTATTGGTACTGGTGGAGTTATTATTCACAGTTTAAATCCTAAAGATATTTTAAAAGCTGGAAATTTCAATGAGGAAGATCCTATCCATTTGAAACCAATAGCTCCAAAATTTTTAGTTGATAAAACTTACATACTATCTTCAATGGGACTTTTAGCTCAAGAATATCCAAATACCGCTATAAGAATAATGAAAAAATATTTAGTAGAAGCTTAACACTATTTTAAGGAATAATTAAGGAGGATTAATATATATGAAACTTAAATTTAAAAAATGGACCGAAGAAGAATTCTTCCAAGTGAGAGAAGAAGTTTTAAAAGGATGGCCTACTGGTAAAGATGTAGACCTTGAAGAAGCTGTTAAATACCATAAATCATTACCTGCATCTAAAAACTTTTCTAAAAAATTGTTAGATGCTAAAAAAGCTGGAATAACTTTAGCACAACCTAGAGCAGGAGTTGCTCTAATTGATGAGCATATTGAGCTTTTAAACTTCTTAGATACTGAAGGAGGAGCTGATTTATTACCAAGTACTATCGACTCTTACACTAGACAAAATAAATACGAAAATTGTGAAAAAGGAATAGAGGAATCTAAAAAAGCTGGAAGATCTCTTCTTAACGGATTTCCTGGTGTAAACCATGGAGTTACAGGATGTAGAAGAGTTGTAGAAGCTACTAATTTACCTTTACAATTAAGACATGGAACTCCAGATGCTAGATTACTTTCTGAAATAATGTTAGCTGCTGGATTTACTTCTGATGAAGGTGGAGGAATCAGCTATAATGTTCCTTATGCTAAATCAGTTTCACTAGAAAAAACTCTCATTGACTGGCAATATGTAGACAGATTAGTAGGATGGTATGAAGAGCATGGAGTATCTATCAACAGAGAACCATTTGGTCCATTAACAGGAACATTAGTACCTCCTTCAATGTCAAACGCTGTTGGAATTCTTGAAGGATTAATGGCTGCTGAACAAGGAGTTAAAAATATAACTTTAGGATATGGACAATGTGGAAACTTAATTCAAGACGTAGCTGCTATAAGAGCTCTTGAATCACAAGCTGAAGAGTATTTTAAAGAGTTTGGTTATAATGATATTCAATTAACTACTGTATTCCATCAATGGATGGGAGGATTCCCAGAAGATGAAGCTAAAGCATTTGGAGTAATATCTAATGGTGCTTCTGCTGCTGCATTAGCTGGTGCTACAAAAGTTATAGTTAAAACTCCTCACGAAGCTATTGGAGTACCTACAAAAGAGGCAAATGCTGCTGGTATAAGAGCTACAAAAATGGTTCTTAACTTGCTTAGAGGACAAAAACTTTCTACTTCTCCAGAATTAGAAAAAGAGATAGAAATAATTAAAGCTGAAACTAAGTGTATTTTAGATAAAGTCTATGAATTAGGAAATGGAGATTGGGCTATTGGTATAGTTAAAGCATTTGAGCAAGGTGTTCTTGATGTTCCATTCGCTCCTTCAATTTATAACGCTGGTAAAATGATGCCTGCTAGAGATAATGTAGGAAAAGTTAGATACTTAGCTTTAGGAAATGTTCCATTAAGTAAAGAATTAGCTGATTACAATATGGCTCAATTAGAAGAAAGAGGAAAATTCGAAGGAAGACCTGTTACTTTCCAAATGACAGTAGATGATATTTTTGCCGTTGGAAAAGGAACTTTAATAGGAAGACCTGAGAAAAAATAGTTTTCATATATTAAATAAATAGTTATTATTTCAATAAAATAACTTTTATATAATTATTGAAATTTTGAAATTTTTGAGTTAAATTTAGTATTATAAATACAAAATAAAACATTTTAAAAAAATTTAGGAGGAATATATTATGAAAATTATAGATGTAGTTTGCTCAGCTGGAAAAACAGGATTTTACTTTGATGACCAAAGAGCTATCAAAGCTGGAGCTGGACATGATGGGATGTTCTACTTAGGAGAAACTGTTACTCCTGGATTTGAAACTATTAGACAATCTGGAGAATCTATATCTGTTCAATTAATACTTGAAGATGGACAAGTTGCTTTTGGAGATTGTGCTGCAGTTCAATACTCTGGTGCAGGTGGAAGAGATCCTCTATTCCTAGCTAAAGATTTTATACCAGTTATCGAAAAAGAGATTGCACCAAAATTAATTGGAAGAGATTTAAATAACTTTAAAACTCTAGCTGAAGAGTTTGATTCTATGCAAGTTGAAGGAAAAAGATTACATACAGCTATCAGATATGGAATCACTCAAGCTTTACTAGATGCAGTTGCTAAAGCTAGAAAAGTAACTATGGCTGAAGTTATTCAAGCAGACTACAACACTGGATTAGAAATCACAAAAAGACCTATATTCACTCAATCTGGTGACGATAGATATATGAATGCTGATAAAATGATAATCAAAGGTGCAGACGTTCTTCCTCATGCTTTAATTAATAACGTTAAAGAAAAATTAGGAGAACATGGAGAAATCTTACTTGACTATGTAAAATGGTTGAGAGATAGAATCTTAGCTAAGAGAGTTAACCCAGAGTACTATCCGATATTCCACATAGATGTATATGGAACTATTGGTGCTGCATTTAACTGTGACACTGTAAAAATGGCTGATTATATAGCTACATTAGTAGAAGCTGCTAAACCATTTAAATTAAGAATTGAAGGTCCTATGGATGTAGAGGATAGAGATAAACAAATCGAAGCTCTTGCAGCTTTAACTGCTGAGGTAGATAGAAGAGGAATTGAAGTTGAGTTAGTTGCTGATGAGTGGTGTAATACTTTAGAAGATATTAAATTATTTGCTGATAAAAAAGCTGGACACGTAGTTCAAATAAAAACTCCTGACTTAGGAGGAGTTAACAACATAGCTGACGCAATTCTTTATTGTAACAAAGTAGGAATTGGATCTTACTGTGGAGGAACTTGTAACGAAACTAACAGATCTGCTGAAGTTACAACTAACATAGGAATGGCTTGTGGGGCTCTTCAAGTTCTCGCTAAACCAGGAATGGGTGTTGACGAAGGATTTATGATTGTATTTAATGAAATGGCAAGAGTAGAAGCTTTAGTAAACAGAAGAAAAAACAAATAGTTTTCTTTTAAAAATATAATAAACTTAAGAAAAAGGTAGTTATATGACTACCTTTTTCCTTTAATTATAATGAGGTGAATTAAATGACATTAAAAAAAGCTGCTAAATGCGGAACTTTAGAATCTAATGACATATTTTTAATGCTTACTCCTTCTGAAGATGGAATAGAAATTGAGTTAGAAAGTACTGTTGAAAAACAATTTGGAGAACATATCAAAGAAGTTATAAAAGCTAAACTTTTAGAATTAGAAATTGATAGTGTTCTTGTACAGGCACAAGATAAAGGAGCTCTTGACTATACTATAAGAGCTAGAATTGAAGCTGCTGTAGCTAGAGGACTATAATCTTATAACTTTAATGAGAGGTGTATTATTGTGAAATTAAGAAGAACTATGCTATTTATGCCTGGAAATAATCCAGGTATGTTACAAACAGCACCTGTATTTGGTTCAGATGCTGTTATATTTGACTTAGAAGATGCTGTTGCTTTAACAGAAAAAGATGCAGCTAGAATTTTAGTAAGTGAAGCTTTAAAAACTATGAAATATGATACAGTAGAAGTAGTAGTTAGAGTAAATCCTTTGTCTACTCCATTTGCTGATAAAGATATTGACATTATAGCTAGGCTTAAACCTGACGCTATTCTACTTCCAAAAGCTTGTCCAGAAGATATAACTGAACTTGATAGAAGATTAAATAAAATAGAAGAAGAAGAAGGATTTGAACATGGAAGTATAAAAATCCATCCACTAGTTGAAACTACTTATGGAGTTGAAAAAGTATATGAAACTATAAAAGCTAGTCCTAGAGTAATTTCTGTTCTACTTGGTGGAGAAGATCTTGCAGTGGATTTAGGAGTTAAAAGAACTAAAAACTCTGATGAATTATTATATTCTAGAACTAAAATTATAAATGCTTGTAAGGCTTGCAAAGTTGATGCTATAGATACTCCATTTACAGACACAAACGATTATGAAGGACTTATGGCTGATACATTAAAAGCTAAGATGCTTGGATTTACAGGAAAATTAAGTATTAATCCTAGACAAATAGATACTATCCACAAAGGATATGCACCTTCTGAGGCTGAAATTACTCATGCTCAAAGAGTTATGGCTGCAAAAGAAGAAGCTGCTAAACAAGGACTTGGAGTTTTCTCATTAGATGGTAAAATGGTTGACCTTCCTATTATCAACAGAGCTATTCATACTTTAGATATGGCTAAATTAATGGGACTTATTGATTAATTATTGAGGTGAGGTGTTTTTAAATGAAAAATATTTTAGGAAGAGAGGTTCCTGATTTTATAGAAGGATATGGAAAAGTAACTCATTACAATGGGTATCTTGCTAATACAACAGGAGTGGTTAAGAAAAATTGTAATTTTAAAACTATAACCCCTGAAGATAATAAATTATATACTGATTTATCAATATTGATGGATAAGCTTCCACTTAAAGATGGTATGACTGTTTCTTTTCATCACCACTTAAGAAATGGAGACTATGTTTTAAATTTAATAATGGCTGAAATTGCTAAAAGAGGATATAAAGATATCACATTAGTTGCAAGTTCTATTTTCCCTTGTCATAAACCTGTAGTAGAATATATGGAAAAAGGAATAGTTACTCAAATATATGCTGGATATATGTCTGGACCTGTAGCTCAAGCTATATCTGAAGGTAAATTACAAAAACCTGCAGTTATGCACACTCATGGTGGAAGAGCTAGAATAATGGAAACAGGAGAAGTTGAAGTAGATATTGCTTTTGTTGCAGCTCCAACTTCTGATGAATATGGAAATATTAATGGAGTAGATGGAAAATCAGCTTGTGGAGCTTTAGGATATGCTCATTCTGATGTAGAAAATGCTAAATTAGTAGTAGCTATTACTGATAATTTAGTTCCATTTCCAAATCCTACTATAGAAATCAATCAAACTTTAATTGACTATGTTTTAGTAATAGATGCTATTGGAGATCCTAAAGGAATAGTTTCTGGAACTACTCAAATAACTAAAAATCCTATTGGTTTAAAAGTTGCAGACTTAACTGCTAAATTTATAGAGCAATCTGGATATTTAAAAGATGGTATGAGTTTTCAAACAGGAGCTGGAGGAATATCTCTTGCAGTTGCTGCTGAAGTTAAAAACTTAATGAAATCTAAAAATATTGTAGGTAGTTTTGCTGCTGGAGGAATTACTGGATATATAGTTGATATGTATAAAGAGGGATTATTTAAAGCATTATTTGATGTTCAATGTTTTGATCTAAATGCTATTAAATCAGCTAAAGAAAATCCTAATCATATAAAAATGTCTGCTTCTATGTATGCTAATGCTAATAATAAAGGTTCTGTTGTAAATAAACTTGATATAGTTATTCTCGGTGCTACTGAAATGGATACTAATTTCAATGTAAATGTTACTACTGGTTCTGATGGTATTATCATGGGGGGATCTGGAGGACACAGTGATACAGCTGCTGGTTCTAAACTTTGTATTATTGTTTCTCAACTAGTTAATGCTAGAATATCTGTTGTAAAAGATAGAATTACTACTGTAACTACTCCAGGAGAAACAGTTGATGTACTTGTTACTGAAAGAGGTATCGCTATCAATCCATTAAGAAAAGATTTAATTGAAAAATTTAAAAACTCTAATTTACCAATTAAAACTATTGAAGAGTTAAAAGAAATAGCAGAATCAATGACTGGCAAAGAAAAGCCTATAGAATTTGAAGATAGAATTGTCGCTATTGTTCAATATAGAGATGGATCAGTTGTAGATGTAGTAAGACAAATCAAGAAATAATTTTTCATTATTTTTAATTTTTTTTCATTATTTTGTTGTTTTTGATTGACAAATTTTTTAAAAATAGTTAAAATACTCCTTGTGTTATAATTATATAAATTAAGGAGAAAAAAATGAGTCAAAATAATCATGTTAAAATTGAAGTAGCAGATCCTTCAGCACTTGGACTTTTAGGACTTGCTATTGTTACTTTCGTAGCTTCAGCTAATAAATTTGGAATTGTAAGTGGAGTATCACTTGTTATTCCTTGGGCAATATTTTTAGGAGCTTTTGTACAACTTATAGCCTGTTTAAACGATATAAAACATGGGAATGTATTTGGTACTACTGCCTTTGGTGGATATGCTTTCTTTTGGTTTGGAATGGCTATGGGTTGGATGATACAACTTGGAGTATTTGGTGAAACAATGAAAGCTGCTGCTGACCCAAAAGCTTTTGGATTCGTATTTTTAGGTTATTTAATTTTTACACTATATATGACAATAGGGTCTATTGAAACTAACAAGACATTACTTATTATTTTTATCTTAATAGATTTCTTATTTATAGGATTAGCACTTTCATCTTTTGGAATAGCTTATCATTACACTCATATGTTAGCTGCTATATCAGAATTATTAATTGCTCTTATGTCATTTTATGGTTCTGCTGCAAATGTATTGAATAAAACTTTTGGAAGAGAATTTTTACCACTTGGAAAACCATTAGGAATATTTAGAAATAGTGAAAGAAATAATATACAATTAGATAAATCTCCTATCTCAGTAGAGATATTTAATAAATAATTATTGACTTTTTTAGTATTTAATGATATAATATTTTGTAAATTTAAAATGTAGACCATCAAGAGAGATTGAGGGACTGGCCCTATGACATCTCAGCAACCTGCTTTTACAAGTGTGGTGCTAACTCCTGATAGATGGATGAGAAACTTGGACTTGACTTATGAGCCCTTCATCTATCTAGGTGAAGGGATTTTTTATTAATATTTTTGTTTAATTTTTAGGAGGAAAATAAAAAATGAAAAATTTAACTTATTTTACATCTGAATTCGTATCACCTGGACACCCTGATAAAGTATCTGACCAAATATCTGATGCTGTATTAGATGCTTGTCTTGCTGATGACCCTAGTTCAAGAGTAGCTTGTGAAGTTTTCTGTACTACTGGACAAGTTATTGTTGGTGGGGAGATTACTACTTCTACTTATATTGATATCCAAGATATAGTTAGAAAAAAGATAGATGAAATTGGATATAGAGAAGGAATGGGATTTGACTCTAACTGTGGTGTTTTAAACGCCATACATGCTCAATCACCTGATATCGCTATGGGAGTAGATGTTGGTGGAGCTGGAGACCAAGGAATAATGTTTGGTGGAGCTGTAAAAGAAACTCCAGAACTTATGCCACTTGCTTTAGTTTTAGCTAGAGAAATTCTTGTAAGATTAACTAAAATGACTAGAAGTAAAGAATTAGCATGGGCTAGACCTGATGCTAAGGCTCAAGTAACTTTAGCTTATGATGAAAATGGAAAGATTGACCACGTTGATACAATAGTACTATCTGTACAACACAATCCTGATGTAACTCAAGAGCAAATAAAAGCTGATGTTAAAGAGAAAGTAATAAGACCTGTACTTGAAGCATATAATTTAAATCCAGCTGATGTTAAAAAATATCATATCAATCCAACTGGAAGATTCGTTATAGGAGGACCACACGGAGATACAGGACTTACTGGAAGAAAAATCATAGTAGATACTTATGGTGGATACTTCAGACATGGTGGAGGAGCATTCTCAGGAAAAGACCCTTCAAAAGTTGACAGATCAGCAGCTTATGCAGCAAGATGGGTAGCTAAAAACATAGTAGCAGCAGATTTAGCAGATAAATGTGAAGTACAATTATCTTATGCAATAGGAGTAGTAGAACCTACATCAGTAAAAGTAGATACATTTGGAACAGGAAAAGTAAGTGAGATAGAGCTTGCTGAAGCTGTTAAAAAAGTATTTGATTTAACACCAAGAGGAATAGAAAAATCATTAGAATTAAGAAGTGGAAAATTCAAATATCAAGACTTAGCAGCATTTGGACATATTGGAAGAACTGACTTAGATATTCCTTGGGAAAAAACAAATAAAGTTGAAGAATTAAAAGCTATATTAAATAAATAGTAAAATTTGAAGAAGTTATGAGATTATATACTATAATTTTATAACTTCTTTTTTTATTTATTAAAATTAAAAATATTTTTTCAAAAAAATATTGACTTTTTTTTAAAAAAGGTGTATTCTTAACACATAGATTTAATTGTTATGGAGGCAGATTATGAAGTTTCACATTTTTGGTTTAACTGCACAATTTAATAATAACAATAATAATATGTCGAGGTTTGGACTTTAAGTAGTATATTTTCTGCTTGTGGTACAAATCTTTTTCGAGTTTAACTGATTTGTACCCGACCTTGTTTAATAAGCCATTCGGGTACAACCGAATGGCTTTTTTAATTAATAAATAACTGTTAAGACTAACTATTAAATGTCAAATCAAAAATAAAAAAATTTAATTTAAATTTGTTAATTTAGAAATTTACATCACAAAATGAAGGTTTAGTTAGAACCTTTTGACAGTATTAAAATTTATGAACAATTAGATTACTGTACTGTATCTTTCATTTGTTTTTTCTAAGTGAAAAATAACTCTAACTAATTTTTTACTACATGAGATATTGCTACATAATAATGTTTGCCTTCTACTCGTTTCTTTTTCAAATATTGAGAAAATGTTGGTTCCCAATAGCTTACATAGATGGCTGCATTAAACAAAGCAAACCTTAGGTATTTTGAGCCTT